>DATJJW010000086.1:0-7633 GCA_035491935.1 Allostellaceae bacterium
CTCAATTTGATGAACCTCTACCGCGAAAGCGGCAGCCGTGTGCAGCGCGCCTCGCTCGGCACGAAGCTGGAGCGGCCGTTCACCACCAGCGACGGCCAGCTCTTCAACACCTTCGTCTCGCTGCGCGGTGACGCCTATTATTCCAACGTCAATCATGTCTCCGGCGTCTCCGTGAACAGCGGCGGCGCCGGCCGCCTCTATCCCCAGGCGGGCATCGAGTGGCGTTATCCCTTCTCGCGCCGCTTCGGCCATTCCACCGCGATCATCGAGCCGAAGCTCGCCGTCTATGCCGCGCCCAATGGCGGCAATCCGGCGCGCATCCCGGACAATGACAGCCAGACCTTCGAGTTCACCGACGCCGATCTGTTCACGCCCGATCGGCTCTATGGCTACGACCTGGTCGATGGTGGCCAGCGCGCCGACTATGCGATCCACGGCTCATGGTACGCCGATAACGGGTATCGCGCCGATGCCCTGTTCGGCCAGAGCTACCGCTTCCAGAAGAGCTCGGTGTTCGGCCCCGGCACCGGCCTTCAAGATCAGGCCTCGGACTATGTCGGCCACGTCACCTTCTCGCCCAGCGATTTCCTCAGTTTCGGCTATCATTTCCGGCTCTCGCAGCGCAGCCTGCAGCTTGAGCATCAGGACGTCTCCACGACCGTCGGCCCGTATTGGCTGAAGCTCAACTTGGGATATGTCCAGCTCGCCAACGACCCGCGCGACCAGCAAAGCGCCCTGAAGCAGATCACCGCCAACGTCACCTGGTGGATCGACAACTACTGGTCCATCAATGTCGGCACCGTGCGCAACCTCGGCAATTCGACCAGCGAGGTCTCCACCCCGGCCAACCTGAACACGACCCTGTTCGGCGAGACGGCCGGCAACTCGCTGAACAACTCGATCAGCGTGTCCTACACCGACGAATGCATCACCTTCCGCACCAGCTTCATCCAAAGCGGCATCCGTGACCGCGACGTGAAGCCGGGCGACGCGGTGGTGTTCCAGCTCGTATTCAAGAATCTCGGTGAGATCAATCTGCCGACCATCAAGAGCGGCGGCGGCTGATGCCCATGCGACCTCTTCGATACGTGACGTGTGGCCATTAAAGATGTATGACCGCCTTCATGATTCCCTCGACCATGACTCTTCCGGATCATTTTTCGTGCGAGACCGACTGTTGACGCCGCATCGCCCTCTCCGCCCATTGGCCAAACTGGCCGCCCGCAGGCTAGCCGTCTCCATCTGTGCCGCCCTGCTGGCCTCCACCATGTTGATGCCGCAGGCAGGCCAGGCGCAGACCGCCGACATCGCCGCCGTCGTCAACGATCAGGTGATTTCGGGCACCGACGTCCAGGCGCGCATCAGCCTGGTGCTGTCCTCCTCGAACATCCCGGACACGCCCGACATCCGCGCCAAGCTCGAACCGCAGGTCGTGCACCAGCTGGTCGACCAGACGCTCGAGCTGCAAGAAGCGCAGAAGCAAGGCATCACCGTCTCGCAGAGCGAGGTCGACCAGGCGCTCAAGGGGCTGGAGAAGCAGAACAACATGCCGCCGGGCGGCCTCGACAAGTTCCTGGCACAACGCGGTATCCCCAAATCGACCCTTGCCGATCAGGCCAAGGCCGAGATCGCCTGGGCCAAGCTGGTGCGCGCCCGCTATGGCCCCGAGCTCGCCGTCGGCGAGAATGACGTCGCCGATGCCAAGCGCCAGATCCTCGCCCAGGAGAATCAGCCACAGAATCGGGTGGCCGAAATCTTCCTGCCGGTCGACAGCCCGTCGCAGGACCAGCCCATTCACGAGGCGGCACAGCGTCTGGTCTATGAGATCCAGCATGGCGCCAGCTTCCCCCAGGTTGCCCGGCAATTCTCGCAATCGCCGTCGGCTGCGGTCGGTGGTGACCTCGGCTGGGTGGCACCGGGCATGCTGCCCGCCGATGTGCAAAAGGTGGTCGACGAGATGCAGCCGGGCACGCTGGCCGGTCCCGTGCACCTGACCGGCGGCTATTACATCCTGCTGCTGATCGATCGCCGGGCGGCCGGCGGCAACACCGAGAGCCTGGATCTTACCCAGGTCGTACTGCCCGTGCCCGACGATGCCTCGCCGGCTGTCCTGCAGGCTGCGGCCCAAAAGGTCCAGCAGGCGACCGCGAATGCGCGCAGCTGCAGCGACATGAACACGATCGGCAAGAACCTGTCGCCCCAGCTGTCGGGACCGCTCGGCACGGTGCCGGTCAACTCCCTGCCGGTGAACCTCCGCAGCACCCTCAGCAGCGCCAAGGTCGCCGTACCGCTACCTCCGGTCCGGGTCCGCGGCGGCATGGGCGTCTATATGGTCTGCGGCAAGAAGGGCGGCGCCACCTCGATCAGCGATGCGGAAGTGCAGCAGAACCTGGAACGCCAGCGTTTCGAGAACATCTCGGAGCGTTACCTGAGCGATCTGCGCCGGGTCGCCTTCATCGATCAGCGCGCCTGATCCAGCGGCCATGGCCGGCATGGATAACGGCACGGCACCCCTGGTCCTGACCATGGGGGAGCCGGCCGGCATCGGCGGCGAAATCGCCCTCATGGCCTGGCAACGGCGCCATGAGGGCATCCCTGTCTTCGCGATGCTCGACGATCCCGAACGGCTGAGAGCCCTCGCCCGCCGGCTCGGCTGGAACGTGCCGGTCGTGGCCCTGGACGAACCCGCCGCCGCTCCCGGCGTCTGGGACCACGCCCTGCCCGTCCTGCCGATACCCTTGGGCAAACCCTCGGTGCCCGGCCAGCTCGACCCGGCCAATGCCGGAGCCGTGATCCAGGCGATCGAGCGGGCGGTGCAGCTGGTCCAATCGGGCAAGGCCAGCGCCATCGTCACCAACCCGATCAACAAGCTCGCGCTTTATGGCGAGGGCTTTGCCTATCCCGGCCATACCGAATTCCTGGCGGCCCTTGCCGGCCCCGGCATCACCTCGATCATGATGCTGGCCTGTCCGGACCTTCGTGTCGTGCCGGTCACCGTGCATCTGGCGCTGCGCCAAGCGCTGGAGGCGCTGACGTCCGCGCGCATCGTCGAGGCAGGCATCATCACCGCGGCCGCACTCGCCCGCGATTTCGGCATCGAGCGCCCACGCCTCGCCGTCGCGGGCTTGAACCCGCATGCCGGCGAAGGTGGCAGCATGGGGCGCGAGGAGATCGAGATCATCCAGCCGGCAATCGACGCCTTGCGCGTCCAAGGCATCGAGGCGAGCGGTCCCGCACCGGCCGACACGCTGTTCCATGCTGGCGCTCGAAGCCAATACGATGCGGTACTGTGCATGTATCACGATCAGGCGCTGATCCCGCTCAAGACCGTCGATTTCCATGGGGGGGTCAATGTGACCCTGGGCCTGCCCTTCATCCGCACCTCGCCCGATCATGGCACGGCGCTGGGCCTCGCGGGCACCGGCACCGCCAATCCCGAGAGCCTGATCGCGGCGCTGCGCCTGGCGGCCGATATGGCACGCCATCATCGCCCCACCGCATGACGGAACCGGCCTTACCGCCACTGAGGGAGGTCATCCGACGTCATGGGCTGGAGCCGCGCAAATCGCTCGGCCAGAATTTCCTGCTCGACCCGCGGCTGATGGCACGCATCGCCGAGGCGGCCGGCAAGCTCGACGGCGTCCATGTCGTCGAGATCGGCCCGGGGCCGGGCGGGCTCACCCGCGCGATCCTGACGGCCGGTGCGGCCAGCGTCACCGCGCTCGAGCGCGATGACCGCTGCGTCGCGGCCCTCGCCGAGCTGGAAGCCGCATATCCAGGGCGGCTTAAAATTGTACCGGCCGACGCGCTGGAGATCGATCCGGCCAGCCTGGTGCCGGCCCCGCGCAAGATCATCGCCAACCTGCCTTACAATATCGCCACCCCGCTGCTCATCGGCTGGCTCGCGCGCATCAGCGCGTATGAAAGCCTGACCCTGATGTTCCAGAAGGAGGTGGCGGAGCGCATCACAGCCGAGCCGCGCACCAAGGATTACGGCCGGCTGTCGATCCTGTCGCAATGGCTGAGCCGGCCACGGCATGTCTTCGACATCCCGCCCGGCGCCTTCTACCCGCCGCCCAAGGTGACATCGACCGTGCTGCATTTCACGCCGCACCCGGCACCGGAACCGGCGGAGCTCATCCTCGTCGAGAAGGTGACGGCAGCCGCCTTCGGCCAACGCCGCAAGATGCTGCGCTCCAGCCTGAAGAGCTTGGGCGTCGACACGAATGCGCTCGTCGAGCAGGCCGGTGTCGATCCCACGGCCCGAGCCGAGGAGCTATCGGTCAAGGATTTCTGCGCGCTGGCAAGAGGGCTAGCCCAGTTGGGCCGATAGGCAGGCGGTGGCTCAATAGTCCATCAGGCTGCGCACGAACTCGACCAGCCCGTCCTGGCGGCTGCGCTTGGCGCGTTCGGCCAGCACGATCGACTTCAGCGTCGCCAGCGATTCGTCCAGCTTGTCGTTGACGATGACGTAGTCGTATTCGGCCCAGTGCGAGGTCTCGTCCTTGGCCTTGGCCATGCGCTTGGCGACGACTTCCGGCGGATCCTGCGCGCGCTCGTTCAGACGGCGTTCCAGCTCGACCAGGCTCGGCGGCAGGATGAAGACGCGAACCAAATCATCCTTGATGCTGCTCTGGCCAAGCTGTTGGGTGCCCTGCCAATCGACATCGCCGATGACGTCAACGCCGGCGGCAAGATCCGCCTCGACCATCGCGCGCGGCGTGCCATAGGAATTCTCGAACACGGTCGCGTATTCGAGCAGCCCCTTGTTCTCGACCATGCTTTTGAATTCGGCGTGGTCGATGAAATGGTAGTGGACGCCATCGACCTCGCCCGGGCGCATCGGCCGAGTCGTGACCGAAATGGACAGCTTGAGCTCGGGAAAGGCCTCCCGCAGCATGCGCGTCAGAGTCGTCTTGCCGGCGCCCGATGGCGACGACAGCACCATGAAGAAGCCGCGCCTGGAAATATCCTTGGAGGTCATAGGGACCGATCCTACTCGATGTTCTGGACCTGCTCGCGCAGCTGTTCGACCGCCGCCTTGAGCGCGAGGCCGATCCGGGTCAAACCGATATCAGCCGATTTCGAACAAAGCGTATTCACTTCGCGATTGAATTCCTGGCACAGGAAATCGAAGCGCCGCCCGACCGCCGTCCCTTCGGCCATCAAGTCGCGGGCGGCGTTCATATGCGCCTGCAGCCGATCCAGTTCCTCGCGTACATCGGCGCGCGCGATCAGCAGGGCGATTTCCTGCGCCAGGCGCTCCTCCGGCAGCGGCGGCACGTTCTCGAAGAGTGCCGCGATCTGGATACGGAAGCGCTCGCGGATGGCGGCCGGCTGGGCCGCGGCCGAGGCCTCGGCCTCGCCGATCAGTCCGCCGATCTCGTCGAGGCGCTGCGACAGCACCTGATGCAGCCGGGCACCTTCCGAGTCGCGCGCCTGGACCAGCGCCGCGACAGCCTGCACGAAGCCGTCCAGAAGCGCCGCCAGCCGTGCTTCGCGCACCGCGTCGGAGGGCGCGTCGTCGCCGGTCTCGATGACACCGCGGAAGGCCAGCAGCGTGTCGAGTCGCGGCGGTGCCGCATCGACCCGGCCTTCGAGCGAGCCGATCAGTTCGATCAGTTGGTTGAGCACCGAATCGTTGATGCGCAGCGTGCTGGCACGCTCACGTTCCGAGATGGTGAGGTTGGCGGTCAGCGAGCCGCGCTTGATCGCCGTCGACAATATCGGCTTGGCCTGGACCTCCAGCACTTCGAAGCCGCCGGGCAGGCGGAAGCGGATATCGAGGCTCTTGCCGTTGACGCTGCGCAGTTCCCAGGCCCAACGGAACTCGTCGATCTGGCCTTCGACCCGCGCAAAGCCGGTCATGCTCGAAACCGCCATCAACCCATCCCCTTCCCTCAAATTTTCCATCCGAAACCCCGCGCGCCTTATACAAGCCGCGGCACTACCTGAACAGCCGCCTTGGCCCTCCGGCGATACCGCGGCCAGGCAGCGCAAGGGTTCCAGCCGTTGCACGCAATTATCGCATGGCGGAGATCGGCCAGAATGCGCCCCCTGGGAGCCCAGCCGGCGCGAATCCGCTTGCACCCCCCGGCATTTTGCCTAAAGTCCGCCACAATTGTCGACGGCAAGGTCATAATTTACAGACCATGGTGTCCACTACCGACGAACCCGTTACCGGGTCTGCGCAGAACCTTTCAGCATCGGAGCAGAAGGCCGCAAGCGCCCCTCGCCGTGTCAGAGACCGGCCGGTTGGGTATTGGCTGGTGTCCATTGCTGCGCTCATCCTTGTGATGACGGTGCTGAGTGACATCGCGCGAGTCACCGAATACGGGCTATCACTTACCGAATGGGCTTTCGTCACGGGCTTCCTGCCGCCGCATGGCCAGGCTGGCTGGATGGCCACGTTCGAGCGCTATCGCCATATCCTGCACTATCGCAATCTCGATCAGGGCGTCACCCTCGCGTCGTTCAAGACGCTGTTCTATTGGGAATACGCACATCATGTGCTGGCCCGGTTGACCGCGCTGGCTGCGATCATTCCACCGATCGTCTTCCTCTATCAGGGCCGTATCCCCGGCTGGCGTGCGCTGCGCTGCTTCGCCGTGCCGGTACTGGTACTGGCGCAGGATTTCTGTGGATATCTCATGACCTGGGACGCCGCCTTCCTGCAGGGCGACGCCAGCCGCTACCGGGTCGCCGCCCATCTGACCCTGGCGGTGCTGACCTATGGCTATGTCGTCTGGTGTGCCGCCGACATCCTGCGCCGTGAGCCGCTATGGCTGGCGAACCACGCCAAGCCCTGGTTCCGGCTTGCCGCCCGCGTGATCTTGGCCCTGGTCATCGTCGCCATCGTCTGCGGCGGTCTGCGCACCGGCCTGGCTTCCCACACCCTCGGCAACCTGCCGCCGGCCGTGCTCCCGAATGCCGCCCATCCCGACAATCCACTGCTCAGCCCGAATGCCGCCCAGTGGTATCACCGCATTCTGGGCCTGTTGACCTTGGCCGCCGTCGGCGCCTTCTGGCTCGGCGGCTGCGAGCGCCGCATGTGCAAGGCGGTGAAAATGCCCCTGCACGGCATGATGGCCTCGGTCGTATTGCTGTCCCTCTTGGGCATGGCCTCCAGCTTCGTCGCCCTGCCCTTCGTCATCGTGGCGCATCAGGCGACCGCTTTCATGCTCTACAGCTTCGCGCTGCTGACCCTGCACGGGCTCAAGGACATCAAGCGCCCCGTCCCGGTCTGCGCCAAGAAAGCCTGAACCCGGCACCTCTCAGGCTCGCCAGACGGTAAAGATCATGTCGTTCCGCTCGTGATGATAAGAGCGGATACGTCGTCCTCGCACAGGGCATCGGCGGCGCCCCCATCCGGCGCCCGGGTGAGCCGTGAATGGGAGAGCGGCACTCGCTATCACGGCCGCTGACGGGGCTGGACAGAACCAATGACAAAAAAGGCCGGAGCGTCGCCGCTCCGGCGGTCAGATTGCTGACAAAGCCCGTCATTTTGGCGGGCTTTGTTTTTTTGAGTTTTGCCTTGTGGTTTGAAGAGGGGGTTTTGGGCGGCCGCCTTTCTCTCAGGCGACCACCGGCAAGCTTCTGTCCCATGCGAGGGCGATCTTCTTGATGTTCTGGG
>DATJJW010000087.1:0-28264 GCA_035491935.1 Allostellaceae bacterium
TCGCGGTCGTGGCCTCCGAGGTGCGCAAGCTGGCCGAACGCAGCCAGACGGCCGCAGCCGAGATCGGCACGCTATCCGCCAGCACCGTCAAGGCGGCGCAGGATGCGGGCACGATGCTGGCCAAGCTGGTGCCGGACATCAGGCGCACGGCCGAGCTGGTCGAGGAGATCACGGCCGCCTGCCGCGAGCAGGACATCGGCGCCGAGCAGATCAACAAGGCGATCCAGCAGCTCGACAAGGTGACGCAGCAGAACGCCAGCGCCTCGGAACAGACTTCGGCCACCTCGGAGGAGCTGGCGAGCCAAGCGGAAGAGCTGCAATCCTCGATCAGCTATTTCCGCACCGGCAAGGATGGGGCGATCACCCGCACGGCTACCCACTCGCCCCGAAACGCCGCAGCACATCCCTCGGCCGGCGCTACGCGCGGTGCCGGCAAATCCGGCCGTCCGACCGCCTCGGCCCGCTCGCCCCAGCATCCGACAACCCAGCATCCGGCAACCCAGAACCCCGCGGCCCGGCGCGCGAACGGCTTCACCCTCGATATGGGCGATCAAGGCGACGCGCTCGACGCCGATTTCCAGCGTATGTGACGTATGACCGGCGCGCAGGAAAAGCCCATCGGCGGCGACGACAAATACCTGACGCTAGGCATCGATCGCGAGGTCTTTGCCCTGCCGGTCGAGCACGTCCAGGAGATCCTCGACATGTGCGAAATATCCAGGCTGCCTTACGCTCCGCCCTATATGGCCGGCATGATCGACGTCCGCGGACGCGGCGTGCCGGTGCTCGACCTGCGCGCCAGGCTGGGCCTCCCCAGCATCCCGGTGAGTGCGGCGACGCGTATCGTCGTGCTCGACCTGCCGCTGGATGGCCGCCGTCTGGTCATCGGGCTGATCGCCGATCGGGTCATCGAGGTGACCGGCCTCGATGACAACACCCTGCAGCAGCCGCCGGAGATCGGTACCGGTTGGCGGTCGGACTGCATCACCGGCATCGGCCGGCGTGGCCCGCATTTCGTCATCGTCTTCGATCTGCCGAAGCTGTTCGCGGCCGAGAGGATCGAGGTCACGGCGCCTCCCGATGTCGCCGCATGATGCCGCGCTGAACCGGCCCGCGCCTCGGTTGCGAAAGGCGCCCTGTCAATAGACGGGGCGTCCGAAAACACTGTTCGGCAAGCGCCGGTCGCGCGAGCCCGCGAACCCCATTAAAGTGGGGCCATGAAGAAAATTGGCTTTCTCTCCTTCGGGCATTGGACGCCCGCCCAATCGCAGACACGCTCGGCAAGCGACGCGTTGCTGCAATCCATCGATCTCGCCGTCGCGGCCGAGGCATTGGGCGCGGATGGCGCCTATTTCCGCGTGCATCACTTCGCGCGGCAATTGGCCTCTCCCTTTCCATTGCTGGCGGCTGTCGGCGCCAAGACCAGCCGCATCGAGATCGGCACGGCGGTCATCGATATGCGTTACGAGAATCCGCTCTACATGGCGGAAGATGCCGGTGCCGCCGATCTCATATCCGGCGGCCGCCTGCAGCTCGGCATCAGCCGGGGTTCGCCCGAACAGGTGATCGATGGCTGGCGCTATTTCGGTTACCGCCCGGAGGAGGGCCAGAGCGACGCCGATATGGGCCGACGCCATGCGGAAGTGTTCCTCGATATGCTGCGCGGCAAGGGCTTCGCGCAGCCCAATCCCCACCCGATGTTCCCCAACCCGCCGGGGCTGCTGCGCCTCGAACCTCATGCGGAGGGGCTGCGCGAGCGGATCTGGTGGGGGTCGGGCTCCAACGCCACGGCGGTTTGGGCAGCCAAACAGGGCATGAATTTACAGGCCTCGACGCTCAAGGACGACGAGACCGGCGAGGCTTTCCACATCCAGCAAGCGGCCCAGATCCGGGCCTATAAGGCCACCTGGAAGGAGGCCGGTCATCCGCGCGCGCCGCGGATATCGGTCAGCCGCAGCATCTTCGCGCTCGTGAACGATATGGATCGCGCCTATTTCGGGCGTGGCCGCGCGGAAGAGGACCAGATCGGCTTCATCGACGAGAATACCCGCGCGATCTTCGGCCGCAGCTACGCGGCCGAGCCGGACAGCCTGATCGAGCAGCTCAAGCAGGACCAGGCGATCGCCGAGGCCGATACGCTGCTCCTGACCGTCCCCAATCAACTGGGCGTCGATTACAATGCCCATGTCATCGAGACGATCCTGACCCAGGTCGCCCCGGCCCTCGGCTGGCGCTGACGATCAAGGAGTGCCAAGGCGCCATCTGTTTGAATAAACAGGAAACGATAGGGTATATCCCCCGCGCCGGTCGGACGCCCCCCTTCGTATCGCTCGATGGATGATTGGATCAGATCCGGCCCATCGCCTGCAGCAATCTTGCCGGGGTCATGGGGATCTGCGCCACCTTGGCGCCCAGCGGCGCCATGGCGTCGTTGACGGCGTTCAGCGCCGCGGCCGAAGCGGCTGCGGTGCCGGCCTCGCCGCAGCCTTTGGCGCCGAGCTCGGTATCGCGGGTCGGCGTTTCGATGTGGTCGATCGCGATGTCCGGCATCTCGCACGCCATCGGCACGAGGTAGTCGGCCAGCGAGCCGTTGGTCAGCTGGCCGCCCCGGTCGTAGAGACACTCCTCGAAGAAGGCGGCGCCCAGCCCCTGCACGACGCCGCCACGCAGCTGCTCGTCGACCAGCAGCGGATTGATGATGCGGCCGCAATCCTCGACCACCCAGTGCTTCAGGATCTTCACGAAGCCGGTATCGCCATCAAGCTCGACATAGGACGCCTGGATGCCGTTGGTGAAGGCGAAGGGATAGCCTTCGGGCGCGTAATGATGAGCGACGGTCAACTGCGCCTGGGTGCCTGGCGGCAGCGTGTCGGAGCGGAAATAGGCGATGCGCGCCAGCTCCGCCAAGCTCATGCGCTGCTCGCCACCCGCGCGGTCGACGATCCCGTCATTGGCCATGTCCAGCGCCTCGGGCCCCGACTGCAAGATCGCCGCCGCCAGGCCAAGGATATTGGCCTTCAGCTTCCTGGCCGCGCCCAGCGCCGTCTCGCCGCCGATGCCGGCGCCGCGGCAGGCCCAGGTGGCGCCGCCATGGGGCGTGACCTCCGTATCGCCGGTGATGACCCGCACCCGCTCGCGCTCGACGCCCAGCGTCTCGGCCACGATCTGCCCGATCATCGTCTCCGTGCCCTGCCCCTGCTCGGTCACGGAAATCAGGCAGCGCACCTCGCCCGAGGGTGTCACCGTCACCACCGCACCGTCCTGGGCCGAGATGCGCGCGCCGCCGACACCGTAGAAGGCCGGGCTGGGATTGGTGATCTCGACGAAGCTGGCGATGCCGATGCCGCGATAGATGCCTTGGTCGCGCAGCCGCGCCTGCTCGGCCCGGAGATCCTCGTAGCCCATCATCTCCTTGAGCCGCTTCAGGCAAGCCTCATGCGACAGCGCCTCGAAGGCATAGCCGGTGGGCGACTTCAGCGGATAGGCATCATCGGGGATAAGGTTGCGGGCACGCATCAGGACCGGATCGCAGCCGATACGCTCCGCCGCCAGATCGACCAGCCGCTCGGTCACGGCGCAGGCGACCGGATGACCGACCGCCCGGTACTGGCTCATCTGCACCTTGTTCTGGAACACGACCGTGAGCGCGGCCCGATATTGCTCGTGCCGATAGGGTGCGCCGATCAGCCGGATCACCTGGCTGCCCTCGACCGCGCTGGTGCGCGGATAGGCCGAGAACGGGCCGATGGCGGTGACATCGTCGACATCCATGGCCAGGATGACGCCCTCGGCATCGAGCGCCACGCGCGCCTTGATATGATGGTCGCGGGCATGGATGTCGGAGACGAAGGATTCGATGCGGTCGGCGACGTATTTCACCGGCCGGCCGAGCATCAGGCTCAACCCCACCACCGCCATGTCCTCGTGATAGACATGCAGCTTCATGCCGAAGGAGCCGCCGATATCCGGGGCGACCACGCGCACATTGGCTTCCGAAATGCCGTAATGGCGGGAATAGAGATCCTGGAACTGGTAGGGCGTCTGGGTTCCGTGATGCACGGTGAGCTTGCCCTCGCCCGGATCCCAATCGGCGATGATGGCGCGCGGCTCCAGCGTCACGGCGGTGTGCCGACCGAAGCGGAATTCCTCCTCGACGACATGGGCGGCGGCGGCGAAAGCCTCGTCGACCGCACCGGTGTCGAGCTTCGTGTGAAAGCAGATATTGTCCGCCATCTCTGCCGCCGCCGTGGGCGCGCCGGGCGCCCGGGCGTCATCCGTATCGACGAGGATCGGCAGATCCTCGAACTCGACCGTGATCGCCTCGACGGCATCCTCGGCCTCGGCACGGCTCGCCGCCACCACGGCGACGACGGCCTGGCCGGCCCAGCTCACCTCATCGAGCGGCAACGGCAGCTGCGGCGACGACTTCATGCCCTTGAAATGGGCGAGCGTGCCGGTCCAGGGCGTACACAGCTTCGCCAGATCCGCCCCGGTCGCGATCAGACGCACGCCCGGCATGGATTTGGCGGCTTGCGTATCGATCGACAGGATACGGGCATGGGCATACGGGCTGCGCAGGAAGGCCGCATGCAGCATGCGCGGCAACACCAGATCCGTGACGTAGCGCCCGCGCCCGGCCAGAAGGCGCTTCGCATTCGGGCGTGAGACCGACCGGCCGATATAGGCGTTCGGCCGGTCGCCGCCGGGCGGACTGTTGGAGGGGTCGAGGCCGGTATCCGGCGCGGTCATGCTGCGGTCTCCCTGGCCGCTTCCTCCTTGATGGCGGCCCGCTGCCGGGCCACCGCCTCGACGGCATCGACGATCGCCTCGTAACCGGTGCAGCGGCAGTAATTGCCCGAAAGCGCATCGCGGATCTCTTCGCGCGATGGCATGCCGCCCTTGGCCAACAGCCCATGGGCCGTTACCAGCATGCCGGGTGTACAGAAGCCGCATTGCAGGGCGTTGCGTTCATGGAATGCCGCCTGAAGATCGGCGATGGCGCCGCGCTCGCTCAAACCCTCCACGGTCTCGATGCGCGTGCCTTCCGCCTGCACCGCGAACATCAGACAGGCATGCACCGGCACATCCTCGGCCAGAACGAGGCAGGCACCGCACACGCCCATCTCGCAACCGGTATGAGTGCCGGTCAGCTGCAGATCCTGGCGCAGGAAATCGGCCAGCGTGTCGCGCGGACGCGGCGTCGCGGCGATCTCCTCGCCATTCACGGTCAAGATCATGGGAACACGGTCGCTCATGGCGTCGCCTGCAAAGTGCCGAGCAACCGGCCGAGCAGCACCCGGGCGAGATGCCGGCGCGCCGAAGCCGGCATGCTTTCATCCGCCGGCGGATCGAGATCGGCGTCGAGCGCCGCCTGGGCGGCGAGGATCGCAGCGGCATCGAGGGTCCGGCCGGCCAGGGCGGCCTCGGCGGCATGGGCGCGCAGAGGCGTGGCCCCAACGGCGAGGAAAGCGATGCGGATCGCCTCGACCTTGTCGCCCGCCATGTCGGCCAGCAGGCCGCAGCCGACCATGGCGTAGTCGCCCCGGCGCCGGGCCAGCTCATCGAAGGCCCAGCGCTGGCCAGGCCGGAGCGCCGGAATCCAGCAAGCCGTCAGCAGCTCGCCGGGCTCGAGCGCGGTCTGATAGAGGTCGATGAAATAGTCGTCCGCCGGCACGCGGCGGGTGCCCGCGGCGTTGGCGATCTCGATCTCGGCGCCGAGCGCCAGCATCATGGCGGGGAATTCGGCGGCCGGATCGGCGAGCGCCACGCTGCCGCCCAACGTGCCCTTGTTGCGGATCGCCGGATGCGCGACATGAGGTGCGGCAGCGGTCAGCAGCGGGGCGTGTTTTGCAATCAGCGGATCCGTCAGCGTCTCGGCATGGCGGGTGAGCGCGCCAAGGCGCAGCCAGCCATCCTCCAGGCGGATCCCGAGCAGCTCGGAGATATGGGCGATGTCGATCAGCACCTCGGGCGCCTGCAGCCGCAGGGCCAGTGTCGGCACCAGGCTCTGCCCGCCGGCGATGTAGCAGGCCTCGCCGGCAGCCTCATAGACGGCGAACGCCTCAGCCATCGTTTTGGGCCGGGCGTAGCTAAAGCTGCGGGCCTTCATGCCGGTCGCCTCCCCATGACGTCGTGATCATTCGATTACCAGATGGGAAGCGCCAGGCAACCGTCAATTGCGGCTGTCACCTGGATTTGGTCTTGATGAAATCGTAGCCCGTCCAGGGGGCGTGGATCAGGATGAAGGTGAACGGCTCGACCTGGCTGAGATTGCAGGGTTCATGCTCGTAGCCCGGTGGCATGGCACAGAACGCTCGGGTCGGCATCGGCACGACACCTTCTTCGGTCGCGCTCTTGAACCGGATCTCGCCATGGCCGGAGACGACATAGAACAGATCCCAGGTCTTGCTATGGCTGTGACGCACCAGCTTTTCGCCCGGATGCACGCTGAAGAGGCTCGTCTCCGCCTCCGGCACCTGGTGCAGGATCGCCTTTGAACAATTGCCGTGCGCGTTGTTTCCGATGGCAGCCAGCACATCCACGACCGAAACGACGTCAGAACCGTTCATCGCTGCCTCCACCCCGCTGGAGCATGTTTCAAGTAGTGGGCCCGGCTAAAGGCGCCCGGCCGCACGGCGCTCCTCATAGGCTTTCAGATGGGTGTAGGCCGCGGCAAGCACAGGGGCGTTGATATCGAGCTCGACCGCCTTGGCATTGGCGAAGCCGATGATGTGGTCGGCTTCGATCGGGCCGCCCTTCTCCAGATCGCGCAGCATGGAGGCGGTATAGCCGGATTTCCTGTTGGCGAAGAGCTCGTGATATTCCTTCTGGAACGTCTCCGAGACCGAATATCCAGTGCGGTGGGCCATTTCGACCATGGTCTGGAACATGTCGAGCATCAGCTTGGTGCCGAGCGGCGTCCGTGCGATCTCGCCGACGCTGGCCCGCATGAGGCAGGTCATCGACGCCACCGTCGCCAGGTGCACGAACTTCTCCCACATCCGCGCCATGACGTCGGTGGCGAGTGTCGCCACGACACTCGTGCGGTCAAAGGCCGCCTTGAGCGCCGTCAGACGCGCATCGACCGTGCCGTCCTGCGCACCGAAGGTGATGTAGCGCCAGTCGTTGAGATGCTGGATCGTGCCGTCCGGCCTGAGCGTGGCAGCGATCTTTGCGAGACCACCCCAGATTTGCGCCTGGCTGAAGCGGGCATTGAGGATGTCGAGATGCGCGATGCCGTTGAGCAGCGGCAGGATCGTCGCTCCCCGCTCGACGAAAGGCGCGATCGCCTCGATTGCCGAAGGCAGGTCATAGGCTTTGCAGGTCAGAAGCACGATATCGAAGGGTTGCTGGTCCTTGGCGGCCTCGGCCGTGAAAGCCTGCACCTTGGGCGCGGTGAAGTCGCCATAGGCCGCGCTTTCGATGCGCAACCCGTTCTCGTGCAGTTTCTTCAGCCGTTCGGGACGAACCAGGAAGGAGACGTCGGCACCGGCCTCGATGAGCCTTCCGCCGTAATAGCCGCCGATCGCGCCGGCGCCGAGACTGAGTACGCGCACACTGATCTCCCGAACTGAAACCAATTGACATGTTAGTTTGTCATGTCTAACTGAGCTTGCCGCTTAATTCAATGCTTGTGGTGTGCAGATGGACAGCTTAGCCCCCTTGGACGATGCCCTTGCACGGAGTGTCGGATATATGAACACCGCCCCCGTGTCCGTCGCCTGCGTCCAGGCGGCCTCCGTGATCTTCGACACGCGCCGCACCCTGGAAAAGGCGCGCGACCTGGTCGCCGACGCCGCCAAGACCGGCGCGAAGCTGGTGCTCCTGCCCGAAGCCTTCGTCGGCGGCTATCCCCGCGGCGCCGGCTTCGGCACCGTCGTCGGCGCCCGCTCATTGGAAGGCCGGGAACTCTATGCACGCTACCATGACGGCGCCATCGATGTCCCCGGCCCGGCTTGCGAGGCGCTCGGCCTCATCGCCAAGGAAAACGGCGTCCACCTCGTCGTCGGCGTCATCGAGCGCGAGGGCCTGACACTCTATTGCACGGTACTCTTCTATGCGCCTGAAGGCGCGCTCATCGCCAAACGGCGCAAGCTCATGCCGACCGGCGGCGAACGCCTGATCTGGGGTTTCGGCGATGGCTCGACCCTGCCTGTGGTGCCGACACCTCTCGGCCGTCTGGCCGGCGTCATCTGCTGGGAGAACTACATGCCGCTGCTGCGCGCAGCCATGTATGCCCGGCATCCGCAGATCTGGTGCGCCCCAACGGCCGATGGCCGCCCGACCTGGCTGTCGACCATGCAGCATATCGCGATGGAAGGGCGCTGTTTCGTCTTGTCGACCAACCAATTCTGCCGTCGCAGCGATTATCCCGCGGATTATCCCGCGGAGCTGCCCACGGACCCCAGCGCCATCGTCTCGCGCGGCGGCGCCTGCATCATCGACCCGCTGGGCACCGTGCTCGCCGGCCCGCTCTGGGACCAGGAGGGCCAGATCACGGCCGAGCTCGATCTGCGCATGACAGTGCGCGGCGGCTACGATTTCGACGCGGTCGGCCATTATGCCCGCCCGGATGTCTTCCAGCTCCACGTCGATACCCGCGCCAAGCCCGCCGTCAAATTCGATCACGAGCCCTGATACCCGCGCGCTTTCGCGCCGCCCGCATAGACGCCACGCCAAGAAGGATCTCGATGATGCCATTGACGCTGTCCCTGGCCTGCGTGCCGAGTGACCGTATCCGCCCCATCCTGGACGGCCGGGTTCGTATCGAAGGCTGCGTCATCGAACCGGCACTGGGAGAGCCTGAAGCGATCTTTGGCCGGGCTCTCTCGACCGCGGAGTTCGCGGTGACGGAATTGTCGATGGCGAGCCATATCGTCCGCGTTGCGAATGGCACCGCCGCCTATGCCGGCGTGCCTGCCTTCACCTCGCGCGCCTTCCGCCATGGCAGCATCTTCATCCGCACCGATCGCGGCATCACCAGGCCCGAGGATCTGGCCGGCCGGCGCCTGGGCGTCCCGGATTACCAGCAGACGGCAGCACTGTGGATGCGCGGCATCCTGAGCGAGCAGTACGACGTGCCGCCGGACAGCATCCGCTGGCTGACCGGCGGCCTCGACCACCCCGTCGAAGGACAGCGCGGCGGCCTGACCTTGCCGCCGCATATCGACGTGGCGGCGGTCGGTCCCGGCGATTGCCTGAATGACGCCCTGAAACGCGGCGAGATCGACGGCATCATCGCACCGAAGCCACCCGCCTGCTTCGTCGATGGTTCGGCGCCCGTCGCCCGGCTCTTCCCCGATTTCGGAGCGGTCGAACGGCGTTTTGCTGAGGCAAGCGGCTTTTTCCCGATCATGCATTGCATGGCCGTGCGCCGCGATCTGGCGCAAGAGCATCCCTGGCTGCCGCTCGCGGTCTTCCGCGCCTTTGCCGAGGCCAAGGCATTGGCGCTGAAGGAACTGGTGCCGACGAATGTGCTGCGGCTCTCGCTGCCATGGCTGAGCGAACATGCGGCCGAAGCACGCCGCATCCTGGGCGCCCGCTTCTGGTCCTATGGCTTGCCCGAGAATAAGCGCGAAATCGAGGCCATGATCCGGTATGCCGCGAGCGACGGGCTCATCGCGTCGCCGATCAGTGCCGCCGCGCTATTCGCCGCCTCGACCCATAATCTGGAAGACGTGGCCTAGGCAGCCGGAAGGCCGCCACCTTCACTCAAGGTCTCAGGACCGGGGTCTCGTGCGGCACGCCATTCAGAAGGACGCGCTGATGAATCGGCGCGGCCTTCATCAGGGTCGCAAATACCGGACAGCGGCGCGCCACGGTCGCCAGCATGTCGAGCATCGCCTCCATCGAGGCGTCGGGCGCCTCCACCTCGTAATCGAGATGGATCGCGGTCAGCCCGGCATCAACTTCCGCCAGATATTCGCCGCGCCAGGTGAAGCGCCCCTCCGCCCGCAGGCGCAGATTCACTAGGGTTTGCCCGCGCGACGCCGCCCAACGCAGGCACCACATCTGCACGCAGCTGAGCAGGCCGCCCAGCACGTAATCCATCGGCCGGGCGTACAGTCCGCGGCCGCCGGCGTCGATGGCCGCGTCTATGCCGAACTGGTACTCGCCATTGGAGACCGTGCCCTCCAGGTCGCGGACCACCTCAAGCGAGACCTTGCGGGCGCGGTCGGGGTTCTTTGCCCCGGCCCGCAAGTCGCGGACAGTCTCGTCAATAGCGTTCCCCAACTTTGCGTAGTCGACGTTGATTGCCATGGTCGTGCTCAAGTTCCGAGAGGGAGGCGTGCGACCGTTGCACCAGCCATTGCCGGCCACGGCCATAGATCATGAACGTCGCGACAAGGCCGCAAAGCGCGGCAAAGCAGAGCCA
The DNA here is from genome assembly GCA_035491935.1 of Allostellaceae bacterium. Lineage (GTDB taxonomy): Bacteria > Pseudomonadota > Alphaproteobacteria > ATCC43930 > CGMCC-115725 > DATJJW01. The sequence goes on from DATJJW010000087.1 coordinate 10,376, forward strand.
ATAGCCCGGCGCCGCCTTGTCGTTGAATGTGTGGATGAGCAGAGTCGAGATGGCTGCGGTGAAGCCGCCGGCCGTCGTTGCGAGGCTATAGGCCAGGGAGAAGCCCGATGTCCGCACGCTCACGGGCATGATCTCGGCCAGCGCCACCACCATGGCGCCGTTGTAGCTGCCGTAGAGGAACGAGAACCACAGCTCGACGCCCAGCATCCGATCGAAACTGGGCGCCGCGACGAGCCAATAGAGCGCCGGATACGCGGTGAGGGCCATCAGGACGAGCATCGTGACCAGGATCGGCGCGCGACCGATGCGGTCGGAAAGCAGCCCCATCACCGGCAGCCAGAAGAGGTTGGATAACGCGATGCAGATCGTGATGAGCAGGCTGTCGGACGCGGTAAGCTTGAGGACGCTCTTGGCGAAGGTCGGCGTATAGACCGCGATCATGTAGAAAGAGACGGTCGTCATCACGACGAGCAGCATCCCGGCCAGCACCAGCGTCCAATGCGCGGCAATCGACCGGTAGATCTCCGGCAGCGTCGGATGGACGCGCTGAGCCAGAAAAGCATCGCTTTCCTTCAGCGTGCGGCGGATCACGAACACGCAAGGGATGATGAGGCAGCCAAAGAAGAACGGCACGCGCCAACCCCAGGCCGCCATCTGCGAGGGCTCCAGCGCCGCGTTCAGCAGAAATCCCAGCAGTGCCGCCAGGATGATCGCGATCTGTTGGCTGGCCGGCTGCCAGGCGGCGAAAAAGCCGCGGCGGCTGGGGGGCGCGATCTCGGCCAGATAGACGGCCACGCCGCATAATTCGACGCCGGTTGAAAAACCCTGGAGGATCCGGCCGAGGAAAACGAGCATCGGCGCCGCCAGGCCGATCGTGGCGTAGCCAGGGACGAAAGCGACCAGGACGGTCCCCATGCCCATAATGCCCAGCGTCAGGCTCAGGCCGCGGCGCCGTCCCACCCGGTCGATATAGGGGCCCAGCACCAGAGCGCCGACAGGCCGGACGAGGAAGGCGGCGCCGAAGGTGCCGAAAGTCAGCATCAGCGACGCATAGTCATTGCTCAGCGGGAAAAAGGTTCGTGCGATGTGCGTCGCGTAGATGCCCATCAGGAAGAAATCGAACATCTCGAGGAAATTGCCGCTTGTCGCCCGGATGACCATTCCGAGCCGGCCCGAAGCAGCGCCTTCACCCATGGTGAGCCCCCATTTTTATTGCCGCCCCACGGCTGGGCGAAGGGCGGATGGCTATTTTGTTATCATGAAACCCGGCGCTTTAACATTGCAAACTGACATGTGAGATTGAAATGTCTAATGGCGCGACACCGGGTCGCCGACCATGAGGATAGACCCAGGCGAGCGACGCCGCGGCCATGCGCCGGCGGAACCGGAGGCGCCAGGGCGCAACGGATCGGAGAAATCTCGCTGATACAAAGGTGAATAAGCAGCCTGCGACGCTCAGGACGTCGAGGATGGAGCCAAGAGCTATTGCTGCTTCAAATAGGCCAGAAGGCTCCGCTCGGTCGTGGCGCTATGATCACGCTGCGCCTTGGCGAGGCGCTGGGCATCGCGTGCGATCAACGCCGCGGCGATCTCCTCATGCTCGTTTTGCCGGCGGGCGGCGGCGATGGGGTCATAGCCGCGATGGCTGAGGTAGGTGATGATCTGCAGCTGCAGCTGCAAACGGGAATAGGCCTGGGTCAAATACGGATTATGCGCCGCGGCCACCACGGCATGATGGAACGCGCTATTGGCCTTGACGAAACGTGAGCCGGCCCCCGGCTCGAACGGCGCGTCGATCGAATCCTGACGCATTTCGCGGATCAGCCGTTCGACGGCGGCGAGATCTGCTTGCGTGGCCGTTTTGACAGCCGCTTGCGCGGCGAGATCCTCCAGCGCACCGCGCAGCGCGAACATGCACACGGCGCCCTCGGCATCGACGGTCGTGACCGTCGTGCCGCTGCGGCCCTTGATGGTGAACATGCCTTCGGTTTCGAGCCGATCGATCGCCTGCTTGACCGGGGCCCGGCCGAGTTTGAGCTGCGTCGCCAGCAGATTGACAGACGTGCGTTCGCCCGGCCGCAAATTGCGCGTCAGGATCAGATCGATGATGCCGTTATAGGCCAGTTCGGTCGCGGAACCCGGTTCGGCCTGCCGCCAATCCAGCACATGCTGGTCTTCCTCACGGGCGGTGACTGGAGCGGTCAGAACCGCCGCATCGCTCGCCATGATGTCCTCCATCTCCGCACCCCTCACCACGGCCCATATAATGCAAAGTTTTAGCCGCAACCACGAACAATTTATTATGACAAAGTGACATATCAATTTGAACCGCCACCCTAGACGCGCGACCGAAGGGTTGGGCGAAATCGCGGCTGGCATGATAGGGTAGGCCTCGACAAGGGAGGCCATATGGATCACGACCCCGATGTATGGGCGATGGTACCCCGGGACCCGACGCACGCCGATGTCGATGCGGCGGCGGAGCTACTGGCGAGGCTCGGCCATCAGGAATGGCATTCACTGGATCGGATGATGCAGGATCGGCTCAGAACCAAGGCGCGGGCGATCATCGCCGCCTTCCTGGCTCGCTACCCCGCTTGAGGTGGCCAGAACCTTAGAATTCTGGGAGGCGATGCCGCCTTTCGAACTCTGGTCGAAAACAGCATCGGGGCGTGGGATGTCTGTGGGAACATGCTTGTCAGCAATTCCAGCTATGAGCGGACCAACCAGATTTCGCGGATGCTTGGTCTGGGCGTAGTTGCCTTTGCGCCGAAAACGGTCGGGGCACCCTATACCAGGCGATGAATCTGGCCCTATGCGTTTGAGGGGGATGGGAGCGTCACCGACTGGCAGAAACAGGCGGCCCCCGATCGATCATCAACGGCATTGTGCCCTACATCGCGGCCGGGGTGTCGGTGACAGCCAATGCCGATGCTTTCCCGGCCGAACCACCCGCAGCTCCATTTCTGGCTGAGGCAGCCCAGGTATAATCGAAACTTTTCATTCGTGCCCCCTGGCGCCGTCGGGGGCTTTTCGTTGGATGCCTCGTCCTCCCGTTACTCACCGAACCGGTATCGGGTTTTCCGCGGTAGGAAACACATTTCGGGAGATGCCCCGGCCCGACTTCGGCCGGGGCGGGATCAGCGATCAGTTTGCGCATAGCAACACCTCACTACCTCAAGTTACTGATCCCGGCGTGCTATAGGCCTTCCAAGCTCATTTGGGAGGCTAGTGTGAACAAGCACCGTTTAAAGATTTTAGGCGTACTCTTCGGAACGGCAACCTGCGCGCCTGCGTGGGCCGATAGCCCTTGGTATCTTGAGGGAAGTGCCGGATCAGTATTCACGGAAAACAATAGTAGAGCCACAATCGATCACGTAGGCGGCGTATTTGCCCCTGGCACCAACACAACGACCTACTCTGCAGGACCAGACTTTGCAGTTGGCGTTGGTTACAAGCTGCCGCACATTCCCCATGTTCGGCTGCAGGCAGAATTTGGATATGCCCACTATGCAGTGGATACGATTGCCCCGGCATCGGCTGCTTTCCCATCGCTGAATGGTAGCCAGCGTCCTGCCGTATCTGGCGGCGACCGAGACTTCTTCACGGCCGATGCCGAGGCTTTCTACGATTTGCCGTCATATGGTCGCTTTCAACCCTACCTTGGCGGGGGCGCCGGGTACTATCACGTGTCGGCAGGCGACGTTCATACCACAACATCCTTTGGTGCGCCGTTCACTGGGCACACTGGGAATTTTGATGGTCCGATCCTCCTTGCTGAAGGCGGTGTGAATATTAGAATCGATGACCGATGGTCAGTCGTGCCGGCCTATCGGTACCAACACCTCTTTGCGACTGCTGGCCGCACCACCAGTAACCATATTTTGAAAATCGGACTGCGGTTCGATCTGTAAGCCAAAGTGGCGACTTAAGCGGTGGATTGCGTCTATCCCGCTTTCGTCCGCGCTTGCGTGGTGCTCCCCAAAAGGGGGTATGTACGCAGAAGCGCGCCTGGGCAACAGCGCATATGAGAGATGCGATTTATTGCGCAGAAGGCCACTAACCTTCGCCAACATGCAGCTTTAAATGTGGGATTTTGTGTGGGGCTAAAAATCAGCCCGCCGAATTATCCAACCAAATCACGCAGTTAGGATGATATTCTGGCGGACAGGGAGGGATTCGAACCCTCGATACCGTTGCCGGTATATCGGTTTTCGAGACCGACGCCTTCAACCACTCGGCCACCTGTCCAATCGAGGTCGCGGACCCTAATCGATCGTGGGCGCCTCGGCAACAATCATTATCCGCTTGGGAAGCATGCAGCCCCCTCGCCCAGCACATGGGGCACATGCGCCGGGGCGGGTGGATCTGCGCCAGATCGCCGTTGACACGCGTGGCACCCGCTATATGATGCGCGCCTTCCGAACGGGTCGCCGGTTTCGGCCGCGCCCGTTATTGCTCGTTTTCATTATTCGTGTCGAAGAAGCAGCCATGTTCGCAGTCATCCGCACCGGCGGCAAGCAGTATAAGGTCGCCCCGAACGACGTCATCTTCGTCGAGAAGCTCGCCGCCGAGGCGGGTTCCTCCGTTGAGCTGGACGACGTCCTGATGGTGGGCGGCGACGCCGGCCTCACCACCGGCACCCCGACCATCGCTGGCGCTCGCGTGACTGCGACCGTTCTGGAGCAGAAGCGCGACGACAAGGTGCTGGTCTTCAAGAAGAAGCGCCGCCACAACTATCGCCGCATGAACGGCCATCGTCAGTATCTGACGGTGCTGCGCATCACCGACATCGTCGCCGGTTAAGGGAAGGATACCCCACCATGGCTCATAAAAAAGCAGGCGGTTCGTCCCGCAACGGTCGCGACTCCGCCGGTCGCCGTCTTGGCGTCAAGCTGTTCGGTGGCCAGGAAGCCATCGCCGGCAACATCATCGTCCGCCAGCGCGGCACGAAGTTCTATCCCGGCGAGAATGTCGGCATCGGCCGCGACCACACCCTGTTCGCGCTGGCCGATGGCCGCATCGCGTTCAAGCGGACGCATCAGGACCGGACCTTCGTCTCGGTCGTCCCGGCCAACGACCCGCCGGCCGAAGCTGCCGAGTAACCATTCCCCCTTCCCCTAGCGGAAGGACGGTTGGCAAGGGGAATGGCTCAGCCATTCCCCTTTCGTCGTTTCTGAAGCCCGATCCGCTCAGGTCAAGCCGACCTGAACGGTGAATCGGTCTCCAAACTCTTGAATCAGGTCACGATTCAGATTTTAGGTCGTTGACCAGGATCATCGTGATCTAGGCCTCGATTCCATGAAGTTTCTCGACCAGTGCAAGATCTACCTGAAGAGCGGTGACGGCGGTGCCGGCACCGCCAGCTTCCGGCGCGAGAAATTCATCGAATTCGGCGGCCCGGACGGCGGCAATGGCGGCCGCGGCGGCGACGTCGTGTTCGAGGTGGTCGAGAACCTGAACACGCTGATCGACTATCGCTACCAGCAGCATTTCAAGGCACGCAACGGCCGGCCCGGCGCCGGCCGGCTCAAGACCGGCGCCTCCTCCGACCCGCTCGTCCTCAAGGTGCCGGTGGGCACCCAGGTGATGGACGAGGACAACGAGACGGTGCTGCTCGACCTCACCGAGGCCGGCCGGCGCATCGTCTTCCTGCGCGGCGGCGATGGCGGCTTCGGCAACGCGAACTACAAGACCTCGACCAACCAGGCGCCGACCCGCAAGGATCAAGGCTGGCCGGGTGAGGAACGCTGGGTCTGGCTCCGCCTCAAGCTGATCGCGGATGCCGGCCTCGTGGGTTTGCCCAATGCCGGCAAGTCGACATTCCTGTCCGCCGTCTCCCGCGCCAAGCCCAAGATCGCCGATTATCCCTTCACCACGCTGAAGCCGCAGCTGGGCGTGGTCGGTCTGGGCGATGAGGAATTCGTCCTGGCCGATCTGCCGGGGCTGATCGAGGGGGCGAGCGAGGGGGCTGGGCTCGGCCATCGCTTCCTCGGCCATGTCGAGCGCTGCAGTGCCATCCTGCACCTGATCGACGGCACCGAAGAGGATGTCGTGGGCGCCTACCGCCTGATCCGGCGCGAGCTCAAGGCCTATGGCGGGAAGCTCACCTCCAAGCCCGAGATCATCGGCCTCAACAAGATCGACGCTGTCGATCCGGAGGAGGTCAAGGCCAAGCTCTCCAAGCTGCGCCGCGCCGCGCGCCGGCCGGTACTGGCTTTGTCGGGCGCCACCGGCAAGGGCGTGCAGCCGGTGGTCGCCGCCTTGCTGTCCAAGGTCAAGGACGGGCCCCTGGGCAAGATCGACGGCATGACCGAAGAGGGCGAGGAGCTGGACGGTACCGCTCCCGCCACGACCTGGCATCCGTGAACACCGTGACCACCATCGCAGCAGAGGCCGCCGGGCGTCTGGCATCGGCACGCCGAGTCATCATCAAGATCGGCTCGGCCCTGCTGGTCGATCCGGCGACATCGGTACTGCGCGCCGCTTGGCTGGAGGCGCTGGCCGAGGATTTGGCGGCGATGCGCGCCCGCGGCCAGGAAGTGCTGGTCGTGACGTCCGGCGCCATCGCGGTCGGGCGTCTCAGCCAAGGCTGGCTCGGTCGCACGCTCAAGATCGAAGAGAAGCAGGCCGCTGCCGCCATCGGCCAGATCCAGCTGGCTCATCTCTACCAGCAGGCGCTCGGCCGCCACGGCGTCACCATCGGCCAGATCCTGGTAACCCTGGAAGATACCGAGGATCGACGCCGGCATCTGAACGCCCGAGCCACGCTCAATCAGCTGCTCGCCATGGGCGTCCTGCCGGTGATCAACGAGAACGACACGGTGACCACGGCCGAGATCCGCTTCGGCGACAATGACCGGCTGGCCGCGCGCGTGGCACAGATGGTCAGCGCCGATGCGCTGGTGCTGCTTTCCGACATCGACGGGCTCTACACTGCCGATCCGCGCAAGGACCCGGAAGCCAGGCACCTGCCGGAGATCGGCGAGATCACCCCGACCATCGAGGCGATGGCCGGCGCTGCCGTGCCCGGCATCAGCTCCGGCGGCATGGTAACCAAGCTCGCCGCCGCGCGCATCGCGCTTTCGGCCGGCTGCCGCATGGTCATCGCCAACGGCAAGGCGGAGCATCCGCTGCGCGCCGTCGAACAGGGGGCACGCGTTACCTGGTTCCTGCCCCAGGCCAATCCCTTGACCGCGCGCAAGCGCTGGATCGCCGGCTCGATCGCGCCCGCCGGCACGCTCATCGTCGACGATGGTGCCGCCCATGCCCTGGCCGAAGGCGCCTCGCTGCTGCCGGCCGGCATTGTCGGCATCGAGGGCCGTTTCGAGCGCGGCGACGCGGTGCTGGTACGGCGTAAGGATGGTACGATCATCGCGCGCGGCCTCTCGGCCTATGCGCATGACGATGTGCAGCGCATCCTGGGACACAAGACCCGCGAGATCGAAACGCTGCTAGGCTATCGCGGCCGGGACGAGATCATCCATCGCGATGATCTGGTCCTAGGCTGACATAAGGGAGAGTGTTCGACATGGCCGTGGCGCCCCTCACCACTTCGCTCGAAGAGACCATGCGCGAGCTGGGCCTGCGTGCGCGCCGGGCCGCCCATCTGCTGGCCCAGGCGCCGAGCGCCGCCAAGAACAAGGCGCTGCTGGCCGCGTCGGCATCGATCCGCGCCAACACGGCCAAGCTGCTCGCCACCAACGCCAAGGATGTCGAGGAGGCGAGCCAGCGCGGGCTCGACGCCGCCATGACCGACCGGCTGATCCTGAACGAGAAGCGCATCGAGGCCATGGCTGCGGGCCTTGAGGAAATCGCCGTCCTGCCCGATCCCGTAGGCCTGCTCGACGGCGAGACACGGCGCCCGAACGGCCTCCTCATCCAGAAGGTGCGTGTGCCGCTGGGCGTCATCGGCATCATCTATGAGAGCCGGCCGAACGTCACGGCCGATGCCGGGGGCTTGTGCCTCAAGGCCGGCAACGCCGCGATCCTGCGTGGCGGCACCGAGAGCGCACGCTCGTCCCGCGCTATCCTCGACTGCCTGGCCGAGGGGCTGCGCGCCGCAGGCTTACCGGAAGATGCGATCCAGCTGGTGCCGACCCAGGACCGCGCCGCCGTCGGCATGCTGCTCAAGATGGACGAGTTCGTCGACGTCATCGTGCCGCGCGGCGGCCGGTCGTTGATCGAGCGAGTCTCGGCCGAGGCGCGCATCCCGGTGCTGAAGCATCTGGACGGCCTCTGCCATATCTATCTGGACAAGGCGGCCGATCCGGCCCTCGCCCGTTCGGTGATCATGAACGCCAAGATGCGCCGGGTCGGCGTGTGCGGCGCCGCCGAGACGCTACTGGTCGACCGGCCGGTGGCGGGCACGCTGCTGAAACCGATCCTGGACGATCTGATCAATGCGGGCTGCGAGATCCGTGGCGATGACGAGGTGCGTGGTCTCGAGCCGCGTGCCGTGCCGGCCTCCGAAGCCGATTGGTCGACGGAATATCTGGCACCGATCCTCTCGGTGCGCATCGTCGACGGCGTCGAGGCCGCGATCGAGCATATCGGCCATTACGGCTCGCACCACACGGAATCGATCCTGACCCAGGACGACAAGACGGCCGAACGCTTCCTCAATGCGGTCGACAGCGCCATCGTCATGGTCAACGCCTCGACGCAATTCGCCGATGGCGGCGAATTCGGCATGGGTGCCGAGATCGGCATTTCCACCGGCAAGCTGCATGCGCGCGGGCCGGTCGGCGTGTCGGAGCTCACCAGCTACAAATATGTCGTGCGCGGCACCGGCCAGACTCGTCCCTGAATTGCCCCGCCCCCAACCGATCCAAGCATCTGCCTGAAACCGAGGCCGTCCGCCCTGCCCCGCATCTTCCCTCACCCCGAACATGGCCATCCCTTGGGCGATGTCAGCTTGGCGCCGATCCTGGCGGAACGGCGGACGCGGCGCGTGGGATTGCTCGGCGGCTCGTTCAACCCTGCACATATCGGCCACCTGCACATCAGCCTGATGGCGCTGAAGCGGCTGAACCTCGACGAGGTGTGGTGGCTGGTCTCGCCGCAGAACCCGCTGAAATCGACATCCGGCATGGCGCCCTTCGCCGGGCGGATATCCCACGCCCAGGCGATGACCCGGCATCACCCGCGCATCAAGGTGACCGGGCTCGAAGCGCTGCTCGACAGTCCCTATACCGCCGACACCCTCCGGCAGCTGCGCAAACGGTTCCCCCAGACGCGTTTCGTCTGGATGATGGGGGCCGACAATCTGCGTCAGATCAGCCGCTGGAACCATTGGCTGGAAATCTTCCGCCGGGTGCCCATCGCCGTCTTCGCCCGGCCCACATATTCGCTTTCGGCCTTGAGCGGCATGGCGGCACAGCGCTTCCGCCATCGCCGGGTCGAGCCGCACTCGGCAAGGCGGCTCGCCACCATGCCGGCGCCGGCCTGGAGCTTCTTTCCCATCCGCCTCGACCACACCTCGGCGACCGAACTCCGTCGCCTTGGACCGAAGGGCGGCATTGCTGTATCATCGAAGAATAGTTGAGTACCGATGCAAACCCAAACCACGACGACGAGGCCCGCCATCTCCACGACGCACGCAGCCGCCGAACCGAAAGCCCCCCACAGCTCCGCTGACATGGTCGCGCGAATCCAGGAAAGCCTGGATGACGGCAAGGCCGAAGAGATCGTGGTCATCGACCTCGAAGGCAAGTCCAACGTCGCGGACTATCTCGTCATCGCCAGCGGCCGGTCGGACCGGCAGGTGGTGGCACTCGCCGACCGTGTCGCCACCGACCTCAAGGATGGCGGCTTCGGCCGCGTCTCGATCGAAGGCGCCGAGCATGGCGACTGGGTGCTGATCGACGCCATCGACGTCGTCGTGCATATCTTCCGCCCGGAAGTGCGCGCCTATTACAACCTCGAAAAGATGTGGGGCGCACTGAGCGCCACCCATTGAGCGGCCCATGCGCTGCCACCTGATCGCGGTCGGCCGCGCGAAGCCGGGACCGGCGCGCGATCTGTTTCAGCTTTATGCCGGGCGTCTCGTCCCCACCCTGTCGCTCACCGAAGTCGAGGAGAAGCGGCCTCTGCCGCCGGCCCAGCTCAAGGCGCGCGAGGCGGAACTGCTGCTGGCGCAAATCCCGAAGGGCGCCACGGTGCTCCTGCTCGACGAGACCGGCAAGGTGTTCGGCAGCGCCGATTTCGCCCAACGCCTCGGATCCTGGCGCGACCAGGGTATCGCCGACCTCGTCTTCCTCATCGGCGGTGCCGATGGCCATGGCGATGCCGCGCGCGCGCGCGCCGATCTCACGCTATCGCTGGGCGCCATGACCTGGCCGCACATGCTGGTACGCGCCCTGATCGCCGAGCAGCTCTACCGCGCCCAGCAGATCCTGGCCGGGCATCCCTACCATCGAGAATGACCGTCCAGCGCCATCGGCGCTCGCCGGAACGCATCCGCCAGGAATGATCTTAAAGCCACGCAACTGAGCTCAGGTCGACACCTCGATGACGCAACCCACGCAAAAAGAGCGGATGCTCGCCGGAGAGCTGTATCTGGCCGATGATCCGGAATTGGCGGCAGATTATTCGCGCGCTCAACGGATCCTGGCGAAATTCAATGCCGTCCCGGGAGACGACGTCCCGAATCTGACGCGGCTGCTCCAGCAGCTTCTCGGCGAGCTCGGAAGCGATGCGATCATCAAGCCGCCATTCCGGTGCGATTACGGCGGGAACATATCGGTCGGCGCCAGGACGTTCATGAATTACGAATGCGTCCTGCTCGACTGCAATACGATCACGATCGGCGAGGAAGTCCAGATCGGTCCAGGCGTCCACATCTACACCGCCACGCATCCCTTGGATGCCCGCACCCGCAGATCCGGCCTGGAATCCGCGAAGCCGGTCCGCATCGGCAATGGCGTCTGGCTCGGCGGCCGCACCGTCGTATGTCCCGGCGTTACGATTGGCGACAATACGGTCGTCGGTGCCGGAAGCACCGTGACGAAGAGCTTGCCGGCCAATGTCCTGGCCGTGGGCACGCCGTGCAGTGTCATTCGGGCCCTGGACAATCCCGACCGTTAGCAAGCCCGACCGCTAGTCGGGATCGTCTTCCCCGTCCTCGGCATCCCTGAGCCGGCTCGACAGGAGCTCGCCTTTCTGCGCCAGAACCGGATAAGCGGCCGCCGCCACCAGATGGGTGTTGACCTGCTTCAGGTCGCGCAGCGCGTCGAGATGCGCGGCACTGGTCTCGGCAGTGTCGATGCGCCCTTCCTGCAGCCGGGCGAAATGGGCATCGGTGGCGTCGGCCTCCAGCCTGCGGAACGTCTCCTTCTCCTGCGCCAGCAACCGGGCTGCACGCATGTCCTCGGTCATGAACAGCGACACGGCGAGGCGCGTATTGGCGATCAGCCGATCGGTCATATCGATCAGCTCCGCCTCGCCCGCGGCCGAGAACTTGACGCCGCGCTTGGCCATCTTGGCCAGGCGGACGAGCAGGTCGCGCTCGACGATGTCGCCCGCCTGCTCCATATGGGTGGCGAAGCTCAATATCTCGCGCAAACGCTTATGGTCTCTGTCGCTGAGCGCGCTCGGGTCGATCGAGGTGAGATAGGCCTTGATGGCGCCGTTCAGCCGGTCGAGGACATCATCGAGCCGGCAGGCCTCGGCGATCTGCCGTCGGTCCGGACGGTGTAGCGCGTCGCGCAGGCACTGCAGCATCGTGCCCAATATGTCGGCCAGGCGCAGCGCCTCACGCGCGGCACCGCCCAGCGCCACCACGGGCGATTCGCGCGCGGAGGGGTCGAGATAGATCGGCAGCCCCGGATCGGCCTGGTCGATGCGTGCCGGCAGCCAGCGACGCAGCAACGTCGCATAGGGCTTCAGCAGCGGCAGGAAGATCAGGGCCAGGACCAGGTTGAAGCCGGTGTGGAAATCGGCCACGGCACGCGCATTGTCGTTGTCGATCGTCACCATCAGCCGGCCGATCGGGTCAAGCAGCGCCAGCGCCACGGTAATGCCGATCAGCCGGTTGACCAGATTGCCGATCGGCAGGCGCCGGGCCGTCCGATCATCGCCGCTCGTCCCCTCCAGCACCGGGTTGATTGCGGTGCCGAGATTGGCGCCCAGCACCAGCGCGAAGGCAGCATCGGGCGGCACGGCCCCCTTGGCCGCGAAGGACATGATCAGCAGCACGATCGCGACGCTGGAATGCGCAGCCCAGGTCAAGGCCGCCGCCAGGATCACGTCGAGCAGCGGCTGGGTGGAGACGACGCCCAGCAGCATGCGCATGCTGGGCACATCCTCATAGGGTTCGAGCAGGTCGATGAACTGGTGCAACGCCATCAGCAGCAAGCCGAGCCCGATCAGCACGCGGCCGAAATCGCGTGCCGACGCCGTCGCCTTGGCGAACATCAGGAAGCCCGCCAGGATCAGGACGGGTGACAGCGCGCTGACGTCGAAGGACAAAACCTGCACGATGAGCGTGGTGCCGACATTGGCGCCCAGCATCACGGCCAGCGCCGGCACCAGGTCGACAAAGCCGCCGGCCAGAAAGCCGGTCGTCATCAGGCCGGTTGCGGTGCTGCTCTGCAGGATCGCGGTCACGCCGATGCCGGCAAGGAAGGCGCGGACCCGCGTCGACAATGCCGTCCCCAGCACCGCGCGCAGATGCGCTCCGAAAGCCCGTTGCACGCCGGTCTGCACCATACGTACGCCCCAAAGCAGCAAGGCGATCGAACCAGCCAGATCGAGCAATGTCCAGGATAGGGCCATCAAGCAGCCTCCCTACCGTCCTCCGGGTCATGAGGGAACCGTCCGGAAACGGCCCGCGTTGGATTGATGTAGGCGCGCGCCGCCCCGAGGCCAAGATGATGGCCGCGGGCAAGGCGGGCCCCACGAAATCATGGAAGGAGACCGTCATGCAGAACGCGCCCCCCAATACCGGTAAGCATGACGCCGGCAAACGCGGCCAGAAGCCGGGGATGCACAAGGAACAGGATGAGCAGGCCCGCAAGGCCCATCACGACAGAAAGCTGGACGAAGCCCTGGATGATTCCTTCCCGGCGAGCGATCCGCCATCGATAACGACCCCCGCACCATCGAAACGCGACGCGGGGCATCATTAAATCCAAGGCATCATAAGATATGAAGACGCCCCGGAAGCGATGCCGGGGCGTTTTTCATGGGTTGTCCGGATTATAGTCCCAGTACGTCCTTCATGCCGTAAAGCCCGGCCGGCTTGCCCTTCAGCCACAGGGCGGCACGCACGGCGCCGCGGGCGAAGACCCGGCGATCGGTTGCCTTGTGGGTCAGCTCCACCCGCTCGGCATTGCCGGCGAACACCACCGTATGGTCGCCGATGACATCGCCGCCGCGCAGCGTGGCAAAGCCGATGCTGCCGGCTTGCCGAGCGCCGGTCAGCCCGTCGCGGCTCTTGACCCAGACCTCGTCGAGCTCGACGCCCCGTCCCTTGGCCGCCGCCCGGCCGAGGCCGAGCGCCGTGCCCGAAGGAGCATCGACCTTGTTGCGGTGATGCATCTCGACGATTTCGATATCCCAATCGTCCTTGAGCATGCCCGCCACCTGCTCGACCAGCCCGAGCAGCAGGTTGACGCCGAGGCTCATATTGGGTGCCCAGACGACCGGCGAGTGTGCGGCGGCCTTCTCGACCGCCGCCATCTCCTGCCCGCTCAGCCCCGTAGTGCCGATGACCAGCCCTTTGCCGAGCTTCGCCGCCAGATCCGCATGGGCGACGCTGGCGCCGGGCACGGTGAAATCGATCACGACATCGCTGGCGCGGAACAGCGCCTCGACATCGTTGGTGACGGTGAGACCCAAGGGCGCACCGCCCGCAAGCAGACCTAGATCCTGCGCCGCCGCACCGCCGGGCAAGCGCCCCGAACCGCCGGCCAGCGTGGCGGCCGGTGCCGCCAGCGTCTCGGCCAGCAGCATCCGTCCCATCCGTCCGGCACAGCCGACGATCCCGATCCGGCAGGTCTCCGTCATCATCGCTCCTTCGTCACGAACCCTCGATCAGCGGAGAGCGATATACCGACAGGCCGAATATTGCCAGATCGAAGGCCCGGCTAGTGCGCGATGTCCTCCAGTTGGCGGTTCTGCGTCTCGATCATCTTCCAGGCCGCGATCGCGCCCAGTAGCGCCACCACGGCGAACATCAGGAACACCGCATGGATGCCTGCCGAATGCACCATATAGCCGACGGTGGCCGGCCCCACGGCCGAGGCCACGCGCAGCCATGACGTCGAGAGCCCGACGCCGATCGCACGCATGCGCGTCGGGTAGATTTCGGGCGTATAGAGATAGAGCACGGCGTTGATCGAGCCGATCACGCCATAGGCGAGGACCGCCAGCGAGACCTCGATATAGACATTGCCGGTTCCGAACGCCAGCAAACCCATGATCACCATGCCCAGTGTGAAGCAGGAGATGGTCCAGCTGCGCCGGCCGATGCGGTCGATACAGAAGGCGCAGGCAAGCAGGATGATCACCTGGGCGACATTGGTCATCGACGCGACACGCAGCGCCGTCTTCAGATCCATATGGTAGATCGTCCGGCAGAGCGTCGGCATCCAGTTGTTGAGCGAATTGGCGACGAAGAAGGCCGCGGCCCACAGCACCCAGGCGATCAGCGTGCGGTTGCGGAACACGGGCGACAGCAATTCGGCCCACCGGCCGCGCTCGGTCGCGCGGATGTGCTCGGCCGCCGGAAAGACGATGGTCTGATGTTCGAGCGTGCCGGCAGTCGGCGTGCTGCCGTCGCTCGGCACGAAATCCGGATATTTGGCCTTGGCGCTCGCCTCGATCTTGCCGATGACCACTTCCGCTTCTTCGAATCGGCCGCGACTGATCAGCCAACGCGGGCTCTCCGGCAGCCAGAAGATGGCAATCGCCACGACCATGCCAGGAATGCCGCCGACCATGAACAGCGTCTTCCAGCCATAGATCGGCACCAGCAGCGTCGCGATCTGGCCGGTCATCATCAATCCTACGGGGAAGATCATCTCGTAGAGCATGAAGAAGCGGCCGCGGCCGCGCGCCTTGGACATCTCGCTGATATATGTCGCGGCTACCGGCATCTCGCCGCCGACGCCGATACCCTGGATCAGCCGGCAGATGAACAGCATCTCGAAGCTGCCGGAGAAGATGCAGCCGAAACTCATCACCGACATGAGCGCCGTCGCCGCGATGATCGCGGGAATGCGTCCCGCCGTTTCGGACAGACGGCTGAAGACCAGCGCGCCGACGAGCTGGCCGATATAGCTGGCGGCGATCAGCCAGCCGATCTGCACCGGGGTGATGTGCCACAGGCCGATCAGGATCGGCATGACGAAGGCCAGCGACAAGGCGTCGAAGGCGTCGAGGAAGGTAGCGCTGCCCATGACCACGCGCGCGCGCATGTGCCAGGGCGAGAAAGGGATGTGTTCGAGCCGCGCGACCAGCCTTGTCGCGCGTAGCGTATCCGTCGCCGAATGAGGCTCCATCATACCGTCCGGCTGTGCAATGCCACCACCGCCCAGCGCCATCCTGCCGCTGCTCATCCCCGTTTCTCCCTTGTTATCCGCCGCGGCTTCTCCTGTCCGCTGGCGCCGATGTTCATACCATCCTTAGATCATGATGACCCCAGGCCGTTTCGATCTGGAGTCATCGTGAACCGATTCAAATGTCGAGAGTCCGATCTACCGTTCAGGCGGCCGTCCCAAACGGATCAGGCTCTAGCTTGCGCGCTTCTGCTCCGTCTCGACCAGCGGCACGTGCCAGGCATCGTAGCCATAAAGCCAGGACGTGTCGTCATTGCCGCCCTTCATCCAGGTATTGGCGCTCGAGATCGCCTGGATGCGCGAGGTACGCGGCTTCCGATTGGCCTCGTAAAGTCGGAAGGCGCCCAGCAGGTCGTCATTGCCGTAATGCTGGATGCAGCGCGCCAGCACCGCCGCATCCTCGATCGAGGTAGCGGCACCCTGCGCCATATAAGGCGTCATCGGGTGGCAGGAATCGCCCAGCAGCACCACCTTGTCGTCGCTCCAGCGCGGCAGCGGCTCGCGTTCCAGGATCGCCCATTTATGGCAGTCGGGGCAGGCATTCAGCACCATCTGCACTTCCGAATGGAAGCCGGCATAGGCCTCGCGCAGCTCCTTGACGTCACCCTTGGAGGACCAGGATTCCGCCGTCATCCAATCCGCCGGCTCCGGCACGGAGGTCACGAAATAGACCTCGCTGCGATCCTTGCGCGTGTAATAGATGACGATATGCCGGTCCTCGCCCCACCATTTGGTGCGCGACGGGCGAATCTCGCCATTCATCAGGCTGGCGTCGAACACGGCGCGATAGGCGATGCGGCCCTTATGCAGCGGCGCGTCGGGCCCGATGATCAGGCTGCGCACGACCGAATGCACGCCATCGGCGCCGACCACCGCATCGGCGGTGGCGGTCGTACCATCGGCGAAGGACATCGTCACCTGACCCTGCTTCTGGTCGAGGCCGACCAGCTTCTTGTTCAGATGGATGATCTCCTCCGGCAGGATCGAACACAGCGCCTCGTGCAGATCGGCGCGATGCATGCACAGGAACGGTGCGCCATGCAGGCTCTCCGGCATCGGCAGCTCGCGCTTGATTTCGCCGGTATCCCAGACGCGGTTGAGATGCGAATAAGGCTCGAAGGAGATCGTCCGCAACTTGTCCAGGATGCCCAGCCCGCGCAGCACATGGGACGAGTTGGGCAGCATCTGGATGCCGGCGCCGATGCGCGTGAAACGCTGCGCCTGCTCATAGACCGTGACATCGCAGCCGATGCCGCGCAGGGTCGCGGCGACTGCCAGCCCCCCCATGCCGGCGCCGATCACGGCGATCTTCGGTGACTTTCCTGGCATGCTCATTCCTCCCAAGCCTTCTAAGGCCGACAATCACGCCGGCGCTGTCGTTGCCCTGAAGCTAGGGAGCCTGCGAGCCTATGTAAAATATTTCTTATATTCTATATTGGAACTTTATAAGTTCGAGAGCGGCCTCATGGAGTTACGGCATCTGCGCTATTTCGTGGCGGTAGCGGAGGAAGGCAGCCTGACGAAGGCGGCTGCGCGCCTGCATATCCAGCAACCGCCCCTTGGCCACCAGATCAAGGCGCTGGAGGAGGAGCTGCAGGTCAGGCTGTTCGACCGCTCGCCCAAGCATATCGCACTCAACGCCAATGGCCGCATGTTCCTCGATTGCGCCCGCCGCGTGCTGGCGGAAGCGGCCCATGCCGTCGACGTCGTCCGCCGTTTCGAGCGCGGCGAGGAAGGCCACCTCACCGTGGGCTTCACCTCCTCCGCCTCGCTGCACCACATCACGCCACGCCTGATCCGCGATTTCCGCCGCGACCATCCGCTGGTGCAGATCGACGTCACCGAGCGCGAGACCTTCGAACTGGTGCAGGCGCTGCGCCGGCGCCGCCTCGATGCCGCCTTCATCCATATCCCCGCCGACCAGTTCCCCGAACTCGCGCATCATGTGCTGGTCGAGGAAAACCTGGTCGCGGCGTTGCCGATCGATCATCCCTATGCCAAGGACGATGACGGCGCGATGTTGAAACTCGGCCAGCTCGACGGGCAGAACCTCGTGGTCTATCGCCGTCCCGACGGGCCGGGCATCTTCCACACCATCATGCTGGCGATGGAGGGCGTACGCTGCCGGCCGCTCATCGTCGATGAGGTGCCACGCATCATCGCCGCACTCAACCTGGTCGCGGCGGGACGCGGCATCACCATCGTGCCGCGCACGCTGCAGGTTCTACATCGCGAAGCCATCCGCTATCGCCCGATCGATTTGGCCCCGATGCCGCTCTACATCCTCTACCGGCGCGACATCGAGCTCGACCTGGTCCGCCGTTTC
>DATJJW010000088.1:0-2706 GCA_035491935.1 Allostellaceae bacterium
CGTCCCAGGGCAATCCCAGGAAGCCGACGAGTCGCCGGGCCTCACCTTCCAGATCGTCGACCACCGCCTCGTAATCGACCTCGATGAACCGGTCCTTCGGCAACACCTTGCGCCAGTGATCCATCAACGTCTGGTAGCCGCGATGGAACACGCCGAGTTCGGCCAGGTCATAGGCGAACATCTGCGGCGCGCTGAACAGCTTGCTGTAGCAGGACAGGCAGGTATCCGCGGGATCACGCCGGCAATGGATGATGCGCGCATTCGGCAGCATCAGCCGGATCAGCCCGGCATGGAGGAAATTGGCCGGCATCTTGTCGACGACATGAGGGCGCCCACCGGCAAGCGGCCGGACCCGATCGAGATAGGTGGCACCCAGCCGGGCCAGATCCGCAGGATTGAGCCGGTCCATCGCCGCCGGATAGCCGCCCAGGCCATCGACCAGCTTCTGCAGGATCGCCAGTTCGCCCGCCCCATGCACCTGCGGATGCGAGGCCAGGATCTGCTCGACCAGGGTGGTGCCCTAGCGCGGCATGCCGACCACGAAGACCGGCATGTCCGATGGGTCGCCGGCCTTGGTGAATTTCTTGAGCACGGCCGGCGTGAAGCTTGTCGCGATGCCCTCCATCCACTGCGCGGTCGCGGCGACATCGAAGGCGAAAGTGCCGCGCTTCATGCGGTTGCCTTCGTCCAGATGCCGGAAGGCGCGTGCCGAATCGCCATGGTCGAGATAGGCCTTGCCCAGGGCGAAATGCAGCGCCATGCGGTCGTTGAAACTCGCCCCGCCCTCCGATGCCAGCAGCGCCTCCATCCGGGCGATGTCCGGGTCGCCGGCGGCGAATTTCTTCATCTCGGCCCTGCTGATCCAGCCGGAGACGCAGCGCGGATTCGTCTCGACCAATTGGTCGAACACGGCCAGGGCCTCGTCCTTGCGCCCGATCTCCATCAGCAGGCTGCCCCGGTTCGCCTGGGCCGCCTCCCGTTCCGTGCCGGGCAGGCTCGCCGCCTTCTCGAAGCTGGCCAGGGCTTCCTCGATCCGGCCCAGGCGCTGCCGGACCTCGCCCAGGGTGTTATGGGCATTGGCGCTGTGCGGCGCACCGGCGACGGCGGCTTCCGCCGCCATCAGCGCCTCGTCGAGCCGCCCATCCATCTTCAGCGCCTTGGCCCGCGCGGACAGGGCCGCAGGATGGCGGGGCGCGAAGCCCAGCAGCGCATCCAGCCAGCGCAGGGCCCCGGCATGGTCCTGGCGGGTGAGATCGACCTCGGCCCGATTGAGATAGGCATCGACCAGTTGGGGATTGATGTCGATCGCCCGGCGTGCGGACGCCGCCGCCTCGTCATAACGGCCAAGGTCGTGCAGCAGATGGGCGAGGTTGCTATGCGCCTCGGCGTAGTTCGGATGCAGCGACAGAGCCTGGTCGTAATGCGTCCGGGCCCGGTCGAGCCGGCCCATCCTGAACCAGGTGTTGGCGAGGTTGTTATGGGCCTCGGCATTGTGCGGCTCCAGCGCCGTCACCCGTTCGAGGCAGGCCGCCCCCTCCTCGTATTGGCCCATCTCCTGGAGGATGATGCCGAGATTGTTCCAGGCACCGACCAGATCGGGGCTGAGCGTGGTCGCGCGCTGCGCCGCCTGCTCCGCCTCCTCCAGCAGCCCCTTCTGCCGGCACATCTCGGCGAGATTGCTGAAATAGAGCCCCGGCGCGCGTGGCGTGGTGCAAGCTTGGCGCAGATGCTGGATCGCCAGATCGTGGTTGCCGAAAGCATGGGCCATCACGCCCAGAAGATGCAGGGCATCGGCCTGCCCCGGCCAGACGGCCAGCACGCGCTGGCACAGCATCTCGGCCTGGGGCGCCTGCCCGGCATTCCAATGGGCATAGGCGCGGCCAAGGGCCTCTTCGATGGTGAGGGTCTGATTTTGCGGCGCTGGCGCCTGTGTCGGCTTGGACGGTTTCTTACGACCCATTGGATACGAACTAGGCAGAAGACAGAGAGATCACGACGACCGGCTTCCACCGGCCGTGCTGGTATAGCGCACTGCGGGTTTCCTGCCTTCCCGGTTTTTTAGATGCCGCTATCGTTCAAATAGCGAGCGCGGTCAGCGCCGCGACGAGATCGGCGACGACCGGCCGCCAGTCGCCTGGCTCGCGCTGGCGGAACAGCCGGGCGCTCGGGTACCAGGGGGCATTCTCCCCCGCCTCGCCCCAGCGCCAATCGGGCACCTTGTGCAGCAGGACCCAGACCGGCTTGCCCAAGGCACCGGCCAGATGGGCGACGGAGGTATCGACGGTGATCACCAGGTCGAGCGCCGCGATCGCCGCCGCCGTGTCGGCATAGTCGGCGAAACGCTGCGCCAGGTCGGTGGTAAGGCCATCCTGGCGCAGCGCCGGCGGCAATTCATCGAAGCCGGTGCCGTCCCCCCGCTTCTGCAAGGCGAAGTATCTGATACCCGGTACCTCGGCCAGCGATGCCAGCATCGCCGGCGGCACGGACCGGTCGCGATCGCGCCGATGCTTTGGCTGCCCCTGCCAGACCAGTCCTACCTTGAGGCCTGACGCCGTCCCGACACGCGCGCGCCAAGGCGCCAGCAGCTCGGCCGGCGGCGCGATATAAGGCACGGCGTTGGGAATGCTGGAAAGCGCTGTGCCGAAGGCGAGCGGCAGGCTCATCAGCGGACAATGCCAGGCGATGTCGACCAGCGGCGCACCGAAG
>DATJJW010000089.1:0-9705 GCA_035491935.1 Allostellaceae bacterium
CACGGCCGCCGTCATGAACCATCACTTGCGCCCGTTGATCTGGGCGCGAGCAGCCTCTTCGACTTTCTCGGCCGTAAAGCCGAACTTGACCAGCAGATCCTTCAGCGGTGCCGAGGCGCCGAAGGTGTTCATGCCGATCATCGCGCCATGCATGCCGGCCCAGCGCTCCCAACCGAGTATGGCACTCTGCTCGACCGTGACCCTTGCGGTGATCGCGGCAGGCAGCACGCTCTCCCGGTAGCTTTCGTCCTGGCACTCGAACAGTTCCCAGCTCGGCATCGAGACGACGCGGACCTTGAGACCCTCCTTGGTCATGTTCTCATAGGCCGAGATGCAGAGCTGCACCTCCGATCCCGTACCGATCAGGATGACGTCAGGGCGGGATCCGCCCGGCGGATCGGCCATGACATAGGCGCCCTTCGCCACACCCGAGGCGGACGCGTATTTCGACCGGTCGAATGTGGGCAGGGCCTGGCGCGACAGGACCAGGCAGGCCGGCTGGTGCTTCATCGGCAGGATGGTGCGCCAGGCCTCCGCCACCTCATTGGCATCGGCCGGCCGCATGACGACGAGACCGGGAATGGCGCGCAGGCCGACCAACTGCTCGACCGGCTGATGCGTCGGCCCGTCCTCGCCGAGGCCGATCGAGTCGTGGGTGAAGATCCAGATCGAGGGGATCTCCATCAAGGCCGACAGCCGGATCGCCGGCTTCATGTAGTCGCTGAAGATCAGGAAGGTCGAGCCATAGGCGTGGAATTTGGATAATGCCAGGCCGTTGACCACCGCCCCCATGCCATGCTCGCGCACGCCGAAATGGAAGTTGCGGCCGCCATGATTGTCGGGTTCGAAGGAACCGGCGCCCTCGAATTTGAGGTCCGTCTTGGTCGAGGGCGAGAGGTCGGCCGAGCCGCCCAGCAGCCACGGCAGGTCCTTGGCAATGGCGTTCAGCACCTTGCCGGAGCTGTCGCGGGTGGCGACCCCCTTCTCGTCGGCCGGAAAGCTGGGGATGTCCTTGTCCCAACCGTCCGGCAGTTCGCGATGCTGCATGCGGGTGACCATGTCGGCCAGAGCCGGCTCCGCCTTCGTATACTGTTTGAAGACGTCGTTCCAGGTGGCCGACAATGCCTTGCCGCGCGCGCCGATGCCCTCGGCGAAATGCTCGCGCACCCCGTCCGGCACCAGGAACTGCGCATCCTCCGGCCAGCCATAGAATTTCTTCGCCGCCTTGACCTCATCCTCGCCAAGCGCCTCGCCGTGGGCTTCCTTGGTGCCCTGCTTCTTGGGCGCGCCATAGCCGATGATGCTATGGACCACGATGAAGGTCGGCTTGTCGGTGTTCTTCTTGGCCTGGGTCAGCGCCTTGTCCACCGCGGCCAGGTCATTGACGTCGTTGACATGCAGCACATGCCAGCCATAGGCCTCGAAGCGCCTGGCGACATCCTCGGTGAAGGCCAGGCTGGTGGAGCCCTCGATGCTGATGTGATTGCTGTCGTAGATCCAGCAGAGGTTGCCGAGCTTGAGATGGCCGGCGAGCGATGCCGCCTCGGACGCCACGCCCTCCATCATGTCGCCGTCGCCGCACAGCGTCCAGACGCGATAGTCGAAGAGCGTGTAG
Organism: Allostellaceae bacterium; assembly: GCA_035491935.1. Lineage (GTDB taxonomy): Bacteria > Pseudomonadota > Alphaproteobacteria > ATCC43930 > CGMCC-115725 > DATJJW01. Next base: position 1,616 of record DATJJW010000089.1, read on the forward strand.
CCCGGCCTGTTGAATTCATGGGCCTGCAACAGCGCGCCCGCCGCCATGCCGACGCTGGTGGCGCAGCCTTGGCCGAGCGGCCCCGTGGTGGTCTCGACGCCCGAGGTCAGGTGGTATTCGGGATGACCCGGCGTCTTGCTGTCGATCTGGCGGAAATGCTTGATGTCGTCGAGCGTCAGGGCCGGACCGCCGGTCTGTTCGTAACGCTCGTCAACCGCCTTCGCGCCAGTCAGGAACAGCATCGAATAGAGCAGCATCGAGGCATGGCCGACCGACAGCACGAAGCGGTCGCGATTGGGCCAGAGCGGGTCCAGCGGGTCGAAGCGCAGATGCTTCTGCCAAAGCTGATAGACCACAGGCGCCAACGCCATCGGCGTGCCCGGATGGCCGGATTTGGCCTTCTGGACAGCGTCCATCGACAACGTGCGGATGGTGTTGATGCATAGTTGCTCGATATCGACCGTCATGGATCCTCCCTCGAGGCTTGAGCCTGGAAAGACAACACGCCGGTCATACGCCCGACGTTCATCTAACCGGCATTGGGGGGTGCGGTTCCAAGGAGCTGTAGAGCCATTGATATGTGGGCGAATTCGCCGCACGCCAATGCGGCATGTGCGAAAAAACCGAAAAGGGTCGAACCTGGGGCTCGGCATTCGCCGGAACCATCATCTTTTTGCGGGATTTGCTTTGCGGCGAAGAGTTTTCGCGAAGGAGGCGATGATGGGTACTGTGCAGAACCATGACATCGACGTCCTGAATGGCCTGATCAGCGCCAGCCTCGACAGCGCCATCGGCTTCGAGACGGCGGCACGGGGTGCCAGCGACGCCGATCGACAGGTGCTGGAACAGCGGGCGGTCGAGCGGCGGCGCATCCGCATGGTGCTGCAGGACATGGTCCGGTCGCTGGGCGTAGAACCCGTGGATCGCGGCAGCTTGCGCTCCGCCGCCGCACGCGCAATCCTCAGGGTCAAGAGCGATATCGCCGGCATCGACGGCATCGGCCAACATCTCGACGCGGCCGAAGAACGCCTGCATGCCGAGTTGATGGCGGCCGCAGAAGATGCGACGCTGTCGGTGCGGACCCGCAACGCGATACACACGGCGCTACGCCTGACCGAGACCGGCCACGTCGGTCCACCGCCGCTCGGCGGCGGCAGCATGGCGGTGCATTAAGCATCTGCTCCAAAGCACCTGCCCCAAAAGCACCTGCTCCCCAAAGTACTTGGCACCAAGCATCTGCCACTAAGCATCTGCCACTAAGCATCTGAATGCCGGAACCAACCCCGGTTCCAAAACATTCCTGCAGTCGCCCCGAGGTACCGCCCGGGGGCGTCGCCAAGCGCCTTTACCCCTGTTCCCCCACCAGAGATCGACGTGATGCGGCAGCCTCCCCGGATCTATACCATCCATCCCGAGAGCGCGGGCCCGATCGCGCAATGGGCCAAGCGCCTGCCGCGCATCGTGGCGCTGGGCTTCGACACCATCCACCTGCCGCCGTTCCAGCCGGTCGGATCCTCCGAACATCCTGCATCCATCGTCGATTTCACCAGCATCGACCGGCGCTGGCGCGGCGCCGGCCACGAGCCCGGCGACCTCACGCCGCTGCACGCCTTCATCGAAGCGGCCGCCGCCAAGGGACTGGCGGTCATCACCGATCTGATCGTCACCCATACGGCGCGCGAGGCGCCATTGATGGCGCGACGGCCCGAATGGTATGGCCGCGACATGGGCGGCAATCCCCGCAAGCCCTTCCCGTCGGCCCCCGAGGATGCAGCCGAGATCGACTGGAATCCGGCTCATGACGCCGAACAGCGCCATGCGGATCTCACCGAATTCTTCGCCGGCATCGCCCGGCAATATGTCGATCTCGGGATCAAGGGCTTTCGCTGCCCCGCGGCTTGGAAGGTGCCGGGCCGCGCCTGGGCCGAGCTCATCGATCGGGTGCGCGACCACGCGCCCTTGACCCTGTTCCTGGCCGAGGCACTCGAACGCTGGGCCGGCGATCTCGGCGGCCTGTCGCAGGCCGGGTTCGACGGCATCTTCGGCAGCGTGCGCTGGTGGGATGGCGAGGCGCAATGGTTTCTCGACCAGCACCAGGCTCTCGGCCGCATCGCCCCCGTGCTGGGCTTCGCCGACACGCCCGACGCGCCCAATCTGACGGACGAGCTGGAACCGGGTCTGACGCAAGAAGCCGTGGCCGATCGCTTCCGCTGGCGCTACCTGCTCGCCTGCTGCTTCTCCGACGGCATCGCCATGCCGATGGGCTTCGAGGATGTTGCGGGCGACGCCGCCGTGACATCCGCCAATATGCTCAAATCCGCGATGCCGGCGCTATCGGGCCATGCCACGCTCACGCGCCTTTCCGGCCCCGGTTTCGTACAGATCTATCAACGCCAGAGCGTTGCAGAGGATAGCGCCTTCATTCTGGTCAATCTCGACCGGCGCAACGGCTACACCATCGATGTCGAATGGCTGCTGAGCAATCTGCCCCAGGATTTGCCCTTCGATATCGCCGATGTGACGCCGGGCATGGATGGCGCAGGCTTCCTCGGCCACCAATGCCATGTCGGCGCCGGCGAGATCCGCGTCATCCATGCGGCGCCAATCATGGAGGTGCTGGAGCCGGATGCCGTCCCGTCCGAGAACCCGCCCTCGCGCTGCGTCGTCGAGAGGCCGCTGCCGATGCTGGATGGCGGCAAATGGCCGGTGAAGCGCGTGGTCGGCGAGACGCTGCAGGTCACTGCCGACATCTTCCGCGACGGCCACGACAAGGTAGCGGCGGCGCTGCGCCTGCGCGAGGCCGGGGCATCGCAATGGCGGGTGACGCCGATGCGCTTCGTCGACAACGACCGCTGGGGCGGCGCCATCTCCCTCAGGACCATGGGCGAGGCGCAGTACACCATCGAGGCCTGGACCGATCATTTCGCCTCCTGGCGCGACGAGACGATCAAGAAGCGCAACGCCGGGCAGAACATCGACGTCGACCTGATCGAAGGGCGTGCATTGGTGGAGGCGGCGCTCGCCCGCGCCCAGGGGCCGCGCAAGGCCCGGCTACAGGCGCTGCTGGACCAGGCGGCCCCGGCCGAAGATTCCGCGGCCCGCACGGCGCTGCTGACCAGCCGGGCGGCAGGTTACGCCATGGCCACGGTGCCGGACAAATCGGACCGTTTCCTTTTCGCGCCGACCTTGAGCCTCACCATCGACCGCGAGCGCGGGCAATGCGGCGCCTGGTACGAGATGTTCCCGCGCAGCCAGGGCACCGAGCCGAACCGGAGCGCCACCTTCGAGGACTGCACCCGGCGCCTGCCCGAGATCCGCGATCTGGGCTTCGACGTGGTCTATCTGGTGCCGATCCATCCAATCGGCGCCAAGAACCGCAAGGGGCGGCACAACAGCCTGTCGGCAGGACCGGGCGACCCCGGCAGCCCCTATGCCACCGGTTCGCAGGAGGGCGGGCACACGGCGATCAATCCGGAGCTGGGTACGCTCGCCGATTTCCGCAAATTCCAGCTCGCGGTGCGCGAGCACGGCATGGAGCTGGCCCTCGACTTCGCCGTGCAATGCTCGCCCGACCATCCCTGGCTCAAGGAGCATCCCGGCTGGTTCCGCAGGCGGGCCGACGGCTCGATCAAATATGCCGAGAACCCGCCGAAGAAATACGAGGATATCGTCAACGTCGATTTCGATCACCCGGATTGGCAGGCCGCGTGGCAGGGCTTGCGCGATGTCGTGCTGTTCTGGGTGGGCGAGGGCGTCAAGATCTTCCGCGTCGACAACCCGCATACCAAGCCGGTCGAATTCTGGCGCTGGATGATCGCGGATATCCGGGAAAAGCATCCGGACGTGCTGTTCCTGGCCGAGGCCTTCACCCGGCCGAAGATGATGCGCTACCTCGCCAAACTCGGTTTCAACCAGTCCTATACCTACTTCACCTGGCGGGTGAGCAAGCAGGAGCTGACCGAGTACCTGACCGAGCTCACGACGACGGATGCGCGTGAATTCTTCCGCCCGAACTTCTTCGTCAACACGCCGGATATCCTGCCCCTTCATCTCCAGACCGGCGGCCGTCCGATCTTCCGCGCGCGCCTGGCGCTGGCTGCGACGCTGGTGCCGACATACGGCCTCTACAACGGCTTCGAGCTGTGCGAGGCCGAGGGCATACCCGGCAAGGAGGAATACTACGATTCCGAAAAGTACACCTACAAGGTCTGGGACTGGAACCGACCCGGCCATATCAAGGACGACATCGCGAAGCTGAACCGGCTACGCCGCTCGTCCCGCGCGCTCCAAAGCCTCGACAACCTCCGCTTCCTGGAGGCCAGCCACCCAAGCGTGCTCTTCTACGAGAAGACCGCCCCGGCGGAGGCCGGGCTTGCGGCCGAACGCATCATCGTCGCCGTCAATCTCGATCCGCATATGACTGCCGAGACCGAGCTGGTCTTCCCGCTCGACGGCCATTTCGCGACCGAGGATATCCTGTCCGGCGAGGTCCGCCATTGGGTTGGCGCGCGCCATACCGTCTCGATCGATCCCCACGACCTGCCGGCGCGCATCTGGCGCCTGCTGCCGCAACCCTGACCGCTTCTCCTCACGCGTCTTTTGCCCGGAAACGCCCATGTCCGCTCTGTCCCAGCAGCCCCCCGTCGACACCGAAACCGCCTCCGATCCGCAATGGTACAAGGACGCGGTCATCTATCAATTGCACGTCAAGGCGTTCTTCGACGCCAATGACGACGGCATGGGCGATTTCGCGGGGCTGACCGCCAAGCTCGACTACCTCAAGAGCCTGGGCGTGACCACGCTCTGGCTGCTGCCCTTCTATCCCTCGCCCTTGCGCGACGATGGCTACGACATCGCGGATTATCGCGGCATCAATCCGTCCTACGGCACCATGGCCGACTTCAAGCGCTTCGTGCGCGAGGCCCATGCACGGGGCCTGCGCGTCATCACGGAGCTGGTGGTCAACCACACCTCGGACCAGCACCCGTGGTTCGAGCGCGCTCGCCATGCGCCGCCGGGCAGCAACCACCGCAATTTCTATGTCTGGTCCGACACCGACCACAAATACCCGGACACGCGCATCATCTTCCTCGATACCGAAAAGTCGAACTGGACCTGGGATTCGGTGGCGCAAGCCTATTACTGGCACCGTTTCTACAGCCACCAGCCCGACCTCAACTTCGACAATCCGGCGGTGTTCCGCGCCATCGTCAACGTCATGCGCTACTGGCTGGACATGGGGGTGGACGGGCTGCGCCTTGACGCCGTGCCCTATCTCTGCGAGCGCGAGGGCACCAACAACGAGAACCTGCCCGAGACCCACGCCATCCTGAAGCGTCTGCGTGCCGAGATCGACGCAGCCTATCCCGACCGCATGCTGCTGGCCGAGGCCAATCAATGGCCGGAGGACGTGCTGCCCTATTTCGGCGAGGGCGACGAATGCCACATGGCGTTCCACTTCCCGCTGATGCCGCGCATCTACATGGCGGTGGCGCAGGAGGATCGGCATCCGATCACCGACATCATGCGCCAAACCCCGGACATCCCGGACAGCTGCCAATGGGCGATCTTCCTGCGCAACCATGACGAGCTGACCCTCGAAATGGTCACCGACCAGGAGCGCGACTATCTCTGGAACTTCTACGCCACCGACAAGCGGATGCGCATCAATCTTGGTATCCGCCGGCGGCTGTCGCCGCTGATGGAGGGCGACCGGCGGCGCATCGACCTCCTGAACTCCATCCTGATGTCGATGCCGGGCACGCCCATCGTCTATTACGGCGACGAGATCGGCATGGGCGACAATGTCTATCTCGGCGACCGCGATGGCGTGCGCACACCGATGCAATGGTCGCCGGACCGCAATGGCGGCTTCAGCCGCGCCGACCCCGCACGGCTGTTCCTGCCGCCGATCCAGGACCCGGTCTACGGCTATCAATCGGTCAATGTCGAGGCGCAGAGCCGGCTCGCGACATCGCCGCTCAACACGGTGCGGCGCCTGATCGCGGCGCGCCAGACGAGCCAGGCCTTCGGGCGCGGCAGCCTGACCTTCCTCTATCCCGCCAACCGCAAGGTGCTGGCCTATGTCCGGTCCTGGGCCGAGGAAGTCATCCTCTGCGTCGTTAACCTGTCGCGCTCGGCCCAGCCGGTCGATCTCGACCTCATGGCCTTCAAGGGGCGGCGCCCGGTCGAGATGCTCGGCCGCTCGATCTTCCCGATAATCGGCGACCCGCCCTATTCGCTGACGCTGCAGGGCCACAGCTTCCTGTGGTTCACCCTGGTCGATGCCAACGCCATGGCGAATACGCCGATTGGCGACGGCACCGCACCCGAGGCCGAACCGCTGCCGGAATTCGTGACGCTGGTGACGCCCAATGGCTGGTCGGACGTGCTGACCGGCCGCACCGCACGGGTCATGGAGACCGACGTGCTGCCGATCTACATGCCGCTGCAGCGCTGGTACGGCGCCAAGGACCAGCGCATGACCACCGCCCGTATCCTGGGCGCGGCGGAGGTCAGGCCGACCCACGGCGGCGATGCCCCCGACGGCTGGGCGCTCGCCCTGGCCGAGGTGCATTTCCGCGACGCAGCGCCCCAGCGCTATCTGCTGCCGCTGGGCCTGGCCTGGGGACCGACCAATACCGAGCCGCGGCTTGGCCTTCTGCGCCGGACGCTTGCCGATGTCCGCCGCTTCCGCCGCGAGGGTGCCTTGTTCGACGCCACCGGCCAGGAAGGGCTTACCATGGCGCTGCTCGATGGCATCGGCCAGAATCTGGAACTGCCGGTGAGCGGCGGCATCGGCGGCCTCCTGCGCTTCAGCCCGACCACGGCCTGGGAGACGGCGCAGCTGCCGGAGAATCCGGAAATCCATCGCCTGGGCGTCGAACAGTCGAACAGCTCGGTGCGTATCGGCGAATTCGGCATCCTGAAGCTCTATCGCCGCCTGCAATCGGGAAGGCATCCCGAGATCGAGATGGGCCGCTACCTCACCGATGTCGCGGGCTTTGCCGCCACGCCGCCGGTACTGGGCTCGATCGAGCTGGTCGATGCCGAGGGCGGCGTCACCGCGATCGGCGTTCTGGCCGGGTTCACCCGCAACCAGGGCGACGCCTGGAGCGTCACCCTGGATTTCGTCAAGCGCTCCTTCGAAGATGCGACATTGACGACCGAACCCCATGACGGGGAAGACGCGGACGATCCGTACATCTTCCTGATCGCCCAGGCCGGACTGCTGGGCCAACGCACGGCCGAGCTGCACTTGGCGCTCTGCCGCATGGACGAGACCGACTCCGCCTTCAAGCCAGAGCCGATCACCAAATCCGACATCACCGCCTGGTGCCGCCATATCGAGGCCGATATCGTCGCCGTGTTCGAGGCGCTGACGCTACGCGTCGGATCCGCCCCCGCGCTGCCACCCGAGCTGGTCACCAAGATCAGCGCGTTGCTGGATGCCCGCGACACGGTGCTGGAGCACATCCGCCTGATCACCGACGTCGAGATCGAGGCGGTCAAGACGCGCTTCCACGGCGATTATCATTTGGGGCAGGTGCTGGTCGCCCAGCACGATTTCGTCATCATCGATTTCGAGGGCGAACCGCGCCGGACGCTGGAGGAACGGCAGCAGAAATACAGCGCGCTGAAGGATGTCGCCGGCATGCTGCGCTCCTTCGCCTATGCCGGGGCTGCCGCCGTCAAGGGCAGCGCCGACCTGCCCGGCACGGACGTCACGGCGCTGGAGAGCTTCACCCGGCGCTGGTGCGAATTGTCGACGGCGGCCTTCCTTGAGCGCTACCGCAAGACCATCGGCAACTCGCCGATCTGGCCGCAGAACGAGGGCCATGGCCAAATGCTGCTGGAGCTTTTGATCCTGGAGAAGGTTTTCTACGAGATAGGCTACGAACTGGCTAATCGACCAGCCTGGCTCGACATCCCGGTCAGCGGCGCGCTCGACCTGATCGACTCCTGGACTGAAGAGGTTCCTGATGGCTCTGCATGACAGCACGCGACAGAACCAGACGACCGGCACGCAAGCAACTGGACCCCAAGCGATTGACTGGGCGCATGATCGCCGGGTCATCGCCCTGCTCGAA
>DATJJW010000090.1:0-3227 GCA_035491935.1 Allostellaceae bacterium
GCGCCAATGACGATGTCGGTCAGCACCAGCGCCTGCACGACCGGATCGACCGCGGGGGTCCCCGGCGGATGGGTATAGAAGATCGGTGCGCCGGCGCCCTTGCGATAGCCGGCCGCCAGCAGCAGGACATAGGTCGATGACTGCACCACCGATAGACAGCCGATGAGATGGATGACGTTACGGCTGGTCGCGATGGCGTAGAGCCCGACGCCGAACAGCCAGGCAGCGACCAGCCAAGGCAGCATGGAAAGGAGATGCGCGCTCACGGTGCACCCTCCCCGTTTTCGGCACGGGTCTCTTCCAGGAACTCGATCAACAGGACAGTGAAGCCGCCTGCGACCGCCAGCGCCACCCCGGCGTTTTCGACCAGCATCAGCCCACCCGAGAAAACATCCGTGAGCTGGCCAAGCGGCAGGATGTTGGTGAGGAAGGTGGCACCCATTGACATCGACGCGAAGCCGGCCAGGCCGTAAAGCGCGGCGCCGGCGCCCTCACAGGCATCCATCATCTCGGACTTCACGATGCGGCGCCACACCCGGTAATCCTGACCGAGAAAGATCAGCAGCAAGCCCGAAGCGATAATGACGCCCCCCTGAAACCCACCGCCCGGCGTGGTCATCGCATGGGCACCGACATAGAGACCGAAGATCGTCGTGACGGGGCCGATAAGACGCACCAGTGGGGCAAGCACTTCGCTGCGTGGGCTAATCGGGCGGTCCGGGATTTCACCTGCCCGCGCGCTCAGGCCCTCGCCCCGATTGCCCCGTAGCAGGATGGAGGCGCCGGTGACAGCGGCCAGCAGCATCGATTCCTCACCCAAGGTGTCGAGGCCGCGATAGTCGAAATTGACGGCGCTGACCATATTGGTGACGTGCCGCTGAATGGGTGCCAGCGCATTGATCGCATCACCATAGGGCAAAGGGTGATCGCCGAATGCCGGCATCGCCCAGGCGACACGGAGGACCGCCGGCAGCAGGCAGACCGCAGCTAGCAAGAGGGACCACCGCCGTATCCGGGGGCTCACGGCTCATTCCTCCTTCGAGCCTTGGGGCCGGCGATCCATGCGGATGCTAGCCAAGCTGGCGAGGAACAGCAACGGCGACGCAGCGGTGCCGACGGTCAGCTGCGAAAAAGCGACATCCGGCGCCTGCAGCGCCATGAACAGGAGCGCCAAGACCAGGCCGTTGGCCGCCATCGCCATCACCTGCCGCCGCGGTTCGCGGGTGAGCGCCACCGCCGTGCCCGTCGCGGCAGTCAGCAGGAACAGCATTGGCAGCAGCACGCTCATGATGGTGGCTCCAACATCTTAGGATCATGCCGGCCGATGGCGCGTGCAATCACATGGGAGGTTCCCGCGCCCAGCCCCAGAACCAGGGCAGAGATCAGGAGCAGTTTGAGAACACGGTTCGACAGACCGTCCTCGATGGCGGCCGCCGGCAGGAGGGTGGCCGCGAGCGTCGCGCTCAAATAGCCTGCGACATGCAAGCGATCGAGGCTGTGCTGCAGGCGAGTGAACCCGAGCGCGCCCAGCCAGGTGCAGACCACGGCCGCGCTTAGCAGAATATCGATCACCATCGTCCTCATAGCCATCGCTCGACGAACAGCGCCATGACGACGCCGCCGGGCAACGCCAGAAGTGCTAGGCACAAGGCGAGATCGATGAACGAACTCTGGTCAAAGGCGAAGGTCATGACCGCCAGCATAAAGACGGTCAGCGTCGTCGCGACCTGCACCGCGACGAGACGGTCGGCGACGCGACCGCGCCAGGCCGCCGCAATGGGCAAGCCGAGAGCCGGCACCATCGCGGTCAGGGCGACCATCCACGGGTTCATCCCAGCACCCTCCGCCGAAGCCGATGGAGCACGAGGCCTTGATCGTCGGTAGCGACGACGATGCCGTTCGGCGCAAGCGAGTGGCTCAGCATCAATTGAGCCCGGCGTGCGGCCGCCGTATGTCTCAAGGAAACCGGTTCCTTTTCCATGCCGCCCACCGGTCCTGTTGGCGGTTGATGAACTGCCTGAGCGAGAACCGTGCCGACACGGCAGGTGTCCCGCGGAACCGCGACCACCCCAGGCCACAAGGCCGCAAGCCACTGTATTATCCTTCCCGCGCGGTGCCGACCATGGCGGCTCATGGCGATTGCCTGGGCCAGGCCCAACGCAGCGACAGGCCAGGCAAGGAGCACCTCGTGCAGGCTCAGTTGTCCCGCGAAGAAGAGGTAGGCCGCGACGGCGCCGATTGCCGGCAGCCACCAGGCCATCATGCAGCCGCCCGGCCGAATTGCTTGCGCAGTTCGTCCTTTGCCTTCTCCAGCGTCCGCTTTTGCGTCGTCGGGAGGCTCTTGCCGGCGCGATTGATGTAGAAGTTTAGCATCGACATGGCCGACTGGAATGGGCTCGCCTTACGCCGACGGCTGTGCTCGGCCGAGCGTTTCAGCGAAGCGGCGATGCGCTTGGGATCGTGGCTGCGGAACAGCCCCTGCTTCACATCCATCGCATCGCTGGTTTCGGTCACCTTGCCCGACCATCTGCGCCCGCCGTTGTGGGATATCTGCCGTGCTTGGGTCATGGCGTCCTCCTAACTCTTGCCTTGACCCTTTCCCAAGGAATCCGCCGCGAACGCAGTTCCCTACAGTCATGCGGAACCAACTTCCGCAACCGTCGATTGGAGGAATAGGCGCACGGACGCAGTCATGCGGATTGTCACCCAGCACACCAATCAGGGCGAGGGCCAGCTATCGCGGCAGCGGCAGGAGGTTTTAGGCCAATCCTGCCCGATACGCTCGCCCCCAAAAGCGAAAGGAACCCGCCATGAGAGCCCTCGTCTATAACGGTCCCCGCGACGTCAGCGTCAAGAACGTGCCGGATGCCAAGATCGAACGTCCGACCGATGCGTTGGTCAAGATCGCCGCCACCAACATCTGCGGTTCCGACCTGCACATGTATGAGGGGCGGACCAGCATGGAATCTGGCCGGGTGCTCGGCCATGAGAATTTCGGCCAAGTCGTGGCGGTTGGCAGTGCCGTTGATCGGGTGAAGGTTGGCGATTGGGTTTGCCTGCCGTTCAACGTCGCCTGTGGCTTCTGCGAGAATTGCGAAAAGGGCCTGACCGGCTTCTGTCTGACATGTAATCCAGGCAGCGCCGGTGCCGCCTATGGCTTTGCCGAGATGGGCCCTTACAGCGGTGGCCAGGCCGAATATCTTCGCGTGCCTTACGCCGATTTCAAC
>DATJJW010000091.1:0-6458 GCA_035491935.1 Allostellaceae bacterium
CGTCGGCTCAGGCTACGAGCCGCTGCGCCGGGTCGCCGACCCGTTGCCGCTGCGCAACGCGATCCTGGCGCGATGAAAGGCCGGCTGGCGATATCGGTTCTTGCCCTTGGGCTGGCCGCGGCCGCCCCAGCCTTGGCCCAGCAGCGCCTGCTCCCCGGCGGCGAGTGCATCCATCCATCGCCAGTACCGATCATCCCCGACGGCAGCTTCGCCAGCCGCATGCAGATGCAGGGCGCCCGCATGGATGTATGGCGCTTCTCGTCGGCCTCGCATGATTATCGCGAATGCCTGCAGCATGCGCTGGTTGCCGCCAAGGGGCAGGTCAGCCCGGCGCAGAAGCAGCATTGGCTGGCCGCCATCCGCGCCTCCTTCGATGAGGAGCGTATGCTGCGCCAGGAGCTGCAGATGCAGATCATGCGCCAGCAGATGCGTTTCTAGGACGCCCCTAATGCAGGTCGTCCAGTTCGCGATAATCGGGCGGCGTCGTGTCGATCGCCTGGCCCCGGCGCAGCACGATGCGCCCCAGGCCGTGGCGGGCCAGCACTTCGGAATAGTCGCGGCCCTGGAAGATCACCAGATCGGCCGATAGTCCGACGTCGATGCGGCCGGTATCCTTCAGCCCCAATATGTCGGCGGCGACCGCGCAGATCGCTCCCGGCCAATCGCCGATCGGCATGTCGAGATGGCCGAGGCGTAGCGCGTCGCGGAACACGTCCAGCATGTCGTGGTCGCCATAGGGGTGAAAGGCGTCGCGCACATTGTCCCCGGCCAGCGCCACCTTCACGCCGCCCGCCTTCAGCTCCTGCACCAGGGTGATGCCGCGCCAGCGCGGCGTGCGGCCCCGGCCGCGGTCCATGAGATAGATATTGGTCATCGGCAATGAGACGACGCCGATGCCCGCCTCCTTCACCCGCCGGATGGTCCGCGCGACTTGCGGTCCATCACGCTGCGCCAGGCTGCAGGCGTGGTCGCAAGTGACCTTGCCCTTGAAGCCCCGGCGCAGCATGGCGTCGGCGATCTTGGTCAGCCCATCGGCGCCGGGGTCAGCCGTCTCGTCGACGTGGAAGTCGAGATCGAGACCGCGCGTCTCCGCCAAATCGAAGGCCCGATCGAGCTCGTCGTCGAGCGCCGGCCCGTCATAGACCACCGGCCCCAGGATCGCGCCATGATCGGCGGCGAGATCGGCGATGGTCTCGCCCCAGGGTCCTGACAGCTTGTGGATGCCGAGCGTCGTCACGCCCTGGATGATCATGCGACCCTGCCAATCCCGGCGCAGGCGCGCCAGCGCGGCCCAGGAGGGCTGGGCGCGATCTTCCTGGGAGTCGATATGCGTACGCAGCGCCACCGTGCCGTGGGTGTAAGCCGTGCGGATGGCGAAATCCATGCGGCGATGCACATCGTCGAACGACCATTGCACAAGGCGATCGGCCTTGGCCGCATCGCGCGCACCGCGCAGCGTGCCGTCCGGGTTTGGCGCGCGGCCCCAGGTATGCGACTTGTCGATATGGGCATGGGCGTCGACCAGCCCCGGCAGCACCATGCGCCCGCCCAGATGCACCACTGGCCCAGGGATGCGTGTGGTGCCGGCGTCATGGATGGCCGCGATTAACCCGGCCGAGTCGATGTCGATATCGACGCGAATCGGCACTGTCTGTCCCTGGTGGAATGGGCTCACGCCCGGTGGCAGGCCGGCGTCGGCCAATCGGAACGGGGGATGGATCGGGATCGCTTCCATGGGATCATTACTATGGGCATGGCGGCCTACCTTGGACAAGATGTGCCATGTCGCATTGCAATAGTGCCCCCACGCGTTTCTTCCATACCGGCAGGTCATCACCCGCGCGCTTGACGACGCTTTCCGCCCACCCTTAATTCTAGACCAGACGGTTCAATTATCGGTGGGCACACCCGCCCTTGGAGATATGCAAATGGCAACGACGAAAGTGACCGACGCCACATTCGAGAAGGACGTCCTTTCGGCCCCGGGCCCAGTGGTCGTCGACTTCTGGGCCGAATGGTGCGGCCCCTGCAAGGCGATCGCGCCGGGTCTGGAAGAGATCTCGGAGACGCTGAAGGGCAAGGTGACGATCGCCAAGCTCGATGTCGACGCGAACCAGCAGGTCGCCCAGCGTTACAACATCAGCGCCATCCCGACCCTGATCATATTCAAGAACGGCCAGGTCGCGGCCCAGAAGATGGGCGGCGCGCCAAAGAGCCAGCTGCTCGCCTGGATCCAGGAGCACGCCTGATCCTTCCGGCGATCGTACCGGTCGCCGAAGCCCTCGACGCGGGGGGCGGCATCCGCGGCCCTCGGCTGCGTGCGGCCTTTGATTACGCGTGGATTGCCGCGCGGGCGCTCGATGCGCCACTGCATCCCCGTGGGATGCGGAACGTGATATGACGGCGGAAGGCCCGTTCCTTCCGCCGTTTTTCACATCTACTCCACCGAACCCAGCAAAGCTTCGACAGCAGCGGCGTGGCGCAGCAGCGCCTGGTCCTGGCCGCCCAGCGCCGCCAGCATCAGCCCCATCGGCGGCTCGCCCATGCGCTGCATCGGCAGGGATATCGCGCAGCCATCCAGGAGATTGATCACCGTCGGATTGCGCAGCGCCAGCAGATTGGCGGTGGTGAAGGCCTCGTCCGCATCGAGATCGGCGATGCGGGGCGGCAGGATCGGCGTGGTCGGATAGACCAAGGCGTCGAAACCCGAGATACGCGCGCTGACACCGGCGATGAAGGCGCGGCGCTCGCCCAGCAGGTCGATGTAATCGACCGCACTCTGCCCCTTGCCGCGCTCGATGCGTGCCCGGATACGTGGATCATAGAGGTCGCCGTGGCGCTCCAGAAACGGCCGATGCCAGGCATAGGCTTCAGGCGCCGGAAAGCCGCCCTTGGCATTGATCGTCGGGATGTGGCCGAATTCCGGCATCTCGATCTCGGTGACAAGGGCCCCGGCCTGGGACAGCAGCGACAAGGTGCGCTCGAAGGCTTGGGCCACCTGCCCTTCCATGCCGTCCAGCACGTAGGTCTTGGGGATCGCCAGCCGCAGCCCCGAAACCTTGTCCCGGCCAAGGACCGGTGCCGCCTCCTTGGACAGGATGGCGTCGAGTGCCGCGCAGCAGGCGACGGAACGCGCCAGCGGTCCTACGGAATCAAGGCTGGTCGAGAGCGGCACGGTGCCGTCCAGCGGCACGCGCCGTGCCGTCGGCTTGAAGCCCACGATGCCGCAGAACGCTGCCGGAATGCGGCAGGAACCGCCGGTATCGGTGCCGAGCGTCGCATGGGCCATGCCATCCGCGACCGAGACAGCGCCGCCGGAGGTCGAACCGCCGGGCACGCGCCCCCTACCCGCACGGTCCCAAGGCCCTCGCGGCGTATCGAAATGCGGGTTGAGGCCGAGGCCGGAAAAGGCGAACTCGCTCATATTGGCGCGGCCGATCAGCACGAAGCCCGCCTGGCGAAGACGCGTAACGGCCGGTGCATCCGCCTTGGCCGGCGGCAGATCGGATATCGCCTTGGCGCCCGCCTGCGTCAGCTGCCCCTCGACGTCGAACATATCCTTGATCGAAATCGGGATGCCGGCAAAGCGTGAGGGCGCACGGGATGCGGCCCGAGCCGCATCCATGGCGCGGGCCTGGGCCAGGGCGCCGTCGCGATCGACCGAGATGAAGGCGCGGGCGCCCTCGCCCTGCTCGTCGTCGATCGCGGCCAGGCACGCCTCGGTCAGGGCCACGGCGCTGGTCCGGCCGCCCGCCAGATCGTCGGCGAGCGCGGCCAGGGTCGGCTGGTTGGCCATGGAGCTTACGCCGGATCGAAGTAATGCATCTCGAGCAGGATGCAGCCGCCTTCGGACTTGAACGGCCCATGATGGGCCCCCGGCGGACGGCAAGCATAGGTGAAGGGCTTGAAGTTCTGGCCACCCTTGCCCGTCTCGTCATTGCCGACGGTAAGGTCGCCCGAAACCAGGAACACCTCTTCCCAATAAGTGTGGACGAAGGGCTTGGTCGTATAGATGCCGGGCTCGAAGCGCAGAAGGCGCGTGCGGCTGCCCTGCTTGTTCACCTCGTTGAGCGAACCCGAGAGGATCTTCTCCATGATGCCGTCGGGATAGCCTGGAATCTTCTGCCAGCCGGCGTTCATGTCCAGCGTGTGAAATTCGTCGTGAGCCTTGGTCACTGCCATGGGAGTCGTCCTTATGCGGTCCAAAGATGGCTGAACTGGGTGGCGACCACCTGTTCGTAGGAGGGCGTCCCCTTCAGGATGCCAATGTCGCGGGCGAACTGGTTCATGCCGGCGACGAAGTCCCGGCCGATCGTCGCGTCGTAATAGGGAAGATCGCGGCGCACCAGTTCGGCGATGAGGCCGGCCTCGTTCGGTGGGAACAGCTTCTGGCCGACCTCGGTCGCTTGGGCGACATCGGCTTTCAGCGCCTTATGCGTCGCGGCGATCGCACGGACCATGGCGGCGGCGGCCTCCGGCTTGTCGCGGATCACCTTATCCGAGGTCGCGATCGAGGCCATGGTGTAGTTGAAGCATTTCTTTGGCCCGTCGCCCCGGCGGATATCGAGCACGACCTTGCCGGCCCCGCTTAAGACCGCCACTTCCGTGCCCATGCCATTGGCCCAGAAGCCGTCGATCTTGCCGTCCTCCAGCGCCTTGGCCGCGGTCAGGCCGAAATTGACCGTGGCGCCGACGGCACCCGGCACCGGGGCGATCTGCACGCCGTCCTTCTCGATGTCGATGCCGGCTTCGACCAGCAACTGGCGCAGGCCGACATCGACCCAGGGCGCGGCACCAATGCGCCGCCCCTTGACGACGGAGAGGTCGCCCCGCTCCTTGGCGATGTCGGCGCGCATGACCAGGAACCAGTACATGCCCTGTCCCTGGGCCGCCAACAGCTTGACGCCCTCCCACTCCGGGAAGGCCGCCAGCGCCGAATGGGCCGAGCCCGCGACGAAGTCGATCTCGCCGTCGCGCAGCGCCTCATAGGTCTTGTTGACCGGAAACAGCAGCTCCAGCCCGACATCCAGCCCCTCGGCCTTCGTCAACCCTAGTTCGACCGCGGCGGCGGCCGGGAAATAGGAATTGGAGATCAAGTCCGGCAAAGCCATACGCATGGGCATCGATCTTACTCCCGGTCCGACAGTTCGAACTGCCAAGGCGCCACCTTGCGTTCGATATAGCCGACGAAGCCGTTGAGCAGCGTCGCCAGCACCATGATGATGACGATCGGCACGAACATCGTCGCGGTCTCGAAATTATTGGCCGAGTTGATGATAATGCCGCCGAGGCCCGAGATCGCGGTGAAGAACTCGGCGATGACCATGGCGACGACGGCACGGCCGACCGCCAGCCTGACGCCGGTCATGATGTAGGGCAGCGTCGCCGGCAGGATGATCCGGCGCAAGATCACCGACGGCGGGGCCACGAAGGAGCGCCCGACCTCGATCAGCGTCTTGGGTACCGAACGCACGCCCGCCCACGTATTGATGGCGATGGGGAACATCGACATCAGGAAGACGATGACCGCCTTCACCGTGAAGCCCAGGCCGAACCACAGCACCAGCAGGGGCACGAAGGCCACCAGCGGCATGGCGTTGCCGGCGGTGATGTAGACGCCGATCGCATTCTCCAAGAATCTGGACCGGCCGATGACCAGCCCCAGCGGCACGCCGATGACGATCGCGGCGACATAGCCCGCCGCGAAGGATTGCAGGCTGGTGCCCAGCGCCTTCAGCAATTCGCCCGAAGACAAGAGCTGCCAGAACGCCTCGGCGACTGCCGTGGGATACGATCCCAGCACCGGATTGACGCTGCGGCCGAGGATCTGCCAGGCGATCAGCAGGACCACCAGCGATAGCGATGTCACGAGCCAGCCCGGCAGCTCGCGCTTGCGAGGCGGCTCGAAATCGTCTTCCAGCATGGGTCCCGGTGCCTTGGAGGTTGGCTGGTCGGCGTGCTTGGCGGCGGCCATGGTCTTTTCCATATCTCTTCCCCGGCGTCAGTGCTGCGTCGCGTGCTGGTTTTCTGGCGGATGGTGCAGCGCCTGCCAGATGCGGTGTCGGGTATGGGCGAATTCGGCGGTGCCGCGCACATCCCCCAGATCGCCGCGCGGCCGCGGCAGGTCGATGGCGATGGTCTCCTGCACCTTGCCGGCGCGCATCACGATCACCCGGTCGGCGAG
Organism: Allostellaceae bacterium; assembly: GCA_035491935.1. Classification (GTDB taxonomy): domain Bacteria; phylum Pseudomonadota; class Alphaproteobacteria; order ATCC43930; family CGMCC-115725; genus DATJJW01. The sequence continues at coordinate 6,185 of DATJJW010000091.1, forward strand.
CAGCACCGCCTCGTCGAGATCGTGGGTCACGAACAGGACGGTCTTCTTCGTGCGGGCCTGGATTTCCAGCAGCTCGCCCTGCAGCCCTTCCCGCGTCTGGGCATCGAGCGCGCCGAAGGGCTCGTCCATCAGCAGCACCGCCGGGTCGATGGCGAGCGCCCGGGCGATGCCGACGCGCTGCTTCATGCCGCCCGACAATTCCTTCGGATACGCCTCCTCAAAGCCCTCGAGTCCGACGAGATCGATGATGTTGTGTACGCGCTGCGCTTCGTCG
>DATJJW010000092.1:0-14631 GCA_035491935.1 Allostellaceae bacterium
GGTCAAGGCCGGCCGTAAGGGCGGCGAACAGAGCGGCGGCAATTTCGCCAATAATCGTGAACGGGCCGCGGAAGCGGGGCGCAAGGGCGGCCAGATGAGCGGCGGCAATTTCGCCAATAATCCCGAGCGCGCCGCCCAAGCGGGCCGCAAGGGCGGACGTGCCAGCCATTAGAGCCTTTCGGGGCTACTAGGCCTCTTTGGGGACAAGCCGGCCCAGCAGGACGGCCACGTCGGTCTCGCCCCCGCTCCTAGACATAAATGACGGTCAGGCTGCGCACGCCCTGGGCGCCGCGTACCATCACGCCCTGGATATCGGCGGTCGCCGAGGGCCCGCTATGCAGCACCGCATAGCGGGCCCGGGCAATCTCCGGCCGCCTGTAGGCCGAGTGGATGTTGGGCAGCACCTGGGCCGGATCGAGCAGCACGAGGAGGTGCTCGCAGAGGTGCGGGAAGGCGTTCATGCCCAGCTGCGCCTCGGTCAGGCAGACTGAACCGGTCTCAGCCACGCCGAACGCGGCGCGCACAATGCCGAGTTCGACATACTGCGCCTCCTGGGGCGTTGCGAAATCCGTGATCCGGCAGGTGCCTTCGACCTCCGGCACCGTCGAGCAGACGAGACGCACATCCGGATAGAGCCGCCGCACCAGGCCGGCCCAATCCTCGCCCGGCTGCAGCGCGGCCATGGTCCCGCCCATCAGCGCCAGCCGCTCGGGGAAAAGTTTGGACGGCTCCCGATAGGCTTCCTCGAAAGACGGCACATCCGGCAGCGGGAAATCGCCGGCCGGACGGTTGACCTTGAGCGCCGCCAGGATCGCTTCGCGCGCGCTCATCGCCGATCCCCCTGGTCCGGCTGCCCCTTGTCCGGCTGCCCCCTGTCCCGCGTCTGGGGTTTGCGGTTGCGCAAATACCAGTCGTGGAAGGTCTCGACCGGCGGCGCCGGCACCTCGCGATGCCGCCCCCAGGGATTGAGCCAATTGTAGATGGCGAAGCGGGGCAGACCCTTCAGTACGGCGTTGCCACCCTTCATGGCCGCGCGGAACAGTTTCGGCCGCGCCATCAGCCTTCCGGCCATGCGCAGCGCCTCGCGCTTGACGAAAGGCAGGTAGTGCTTCTCGGCGATGATGCGCCGCCATTTGTAGAGCTGGTCGTGGATGTCGATCTTGACCGGGCAGACATTGGTGCAGGAGCCGTTCAAGGTCGAGGCGAAGGGCAAGGCCGAGAATTTGTCCGGGTCGAATGTCGGCTGGATGATGGCGCCGATCGGCCCGGCATAGACGCCGCCATAGGAGAGGCCACCCGAACGGCGATAGACCGGGCAGGTATTCATGCAGGCGCCGCAGCGTATGCATTTCAGCGAGCGCCAGAAATCGACCATGCCCAGCCGCGTCGCCCGGCCGTTATCGACCAGGATCACATGCATCTCGCCGCCGTCGCGCGGTCCCCGGAACTGCGTCGTGTACTGGGTGATCGGCGAGCCCAGCGCGCTACGTGAGAGCAGGCGGATGAACACGGCAAGATCGGCGGCGCGCGGCACCAGCTTCTCGATACCGGTCGACACGATGTGCAAGGCCGGCACATTTGCGGAGAGATCCGCATTGCCCTCGTTCGTGCAGACGACGACGGCGCCGGTTTCGGCGACCAGGAAATTGGCGCCGGTCATGCCGGCATCGGCCCGCAGGATCACCGGCCGCGTGCCGCGCCGTTGGGCCGCGACCAGCTGGGTCACATCGCGCTCGCCATCGTCGGTGCCATAGGCTTGCGAGAAGGTCTTGGCCACGTCGCGCACCAGCTTGTGTACCGCCGGCACGACGATATGCGAGGGCATCTCGTCGTCGAATTGCTGGATCTGCTCGCCGACATCGGTCTCCAGCACCTCGACCTGCCGCGCCTGCAGCCAGGGCCGCATGTCGCATTCCTCGGTCACCATCGACTTCGACTTGACCACGGTGCGCGCATTCCTGGATCTCAGGATGTCGAGGACGATCCGGTTGTGCTCCTCACCATCCTGCGCCCAATGGACATGGATACCGTTGGCGAGGGCGTTGCGCTCGAACATCTCCAGATATTCCGGGAGCTTCGCCAACGTGTGCTCCTTGATGGCGGAAGCCAGCTCGCGCAGTTCCTGGAACTCGGGAATCCCATGCATCTGCTGGTCGCGCTTCTCGCGCAGCTCCCACAGCCTCCGGTCGTGAAAGGCCAGGTGCTCGGCGCGTTCCAGGAACAACTCGGCACCACCCGCATGGTCGACGCGGCTCTTGTCGGATGACGGGCTCATGCGCCCCTGCCGTTCAGGATTTCGGCGATGTGGACGAATTTGAGCTTGAGCTTCGCCCGTTCGGCACAGCCCTGTTGATGCATCATACAGGAACTGTCGGCCGAGACGACGTAGGAGGCGCCCGCCTGGAAATGGCGCCACACCTTGTCATGGCCCATGCGCGCCGAAACCGCATCCTCGCTGACCGAGAAGGTACCGCCGAAGCCGCAGCATTCATCCGCCCGCTCCGGCACCACGAATTCGATGCCGCTGACCTTCTCCAAGAGCGCCTTTGGCTTGGAGAAGAAGGGCTCGCCCAGCTCCGACATCGACGCGGTGCGCAGCGCCCGCAGCGCGCCGCAGCCATTATGCAAGCCGACCCGATGCGGAAAGCGGGCCCAGGGGAAGGCATCGACCTGGAGCACGTCGTGCAGAAACTCGACCAGTTCGTAGGTGCGGTCACGAACATGGCGCACGGCAGGCGTCTCCGGGATCGCATCCAGATGCGCGCGAATATGGTGGACGCAGCTGGCCGAGGGCATGACCACCGCATCGAATTCGGCGAAGTTGCGTACGAACAGCGCCTCGGCCCCGGCGGCATCGCCATTGCAGCCATTATTCGCCATGGGCTGGCCGCAGCAGGTCTGGCTGAGCGGATACGTCACGTCCTGCCCTAGCCGCTCCAGCAATTCGAGCGTGGCGATGCCGACCTCCGGATGGAAGGCATCGATGAAGCAGGGGATGGCGAGACCGATCCGCATGGGCAGGCCCTTACTCGAACCCGGCAATCTCATGGGGGATGTAGGGCTCCTCCAGATAACCCTGCTCCTCGGGCGTCAGATGCAGCTCCAGCGCCGCCAGCGCATCGGTGAGATGCTCGGGCTTCGAGGCGCCGATGATCGGCGAGGTCACCGCCGGCTGGTGCAGCAGCCAGGACAGCGCCACCTGCGCCCGATTGACGCCACGCTTCTGGGCCAGGTCGCCCACCCGGTCGACCACTTTGCGATCGGCCTCCTCCGCACGGGTATAGAGCGAGGCCAGCACCTTGTCCGTGCCGCTGCGTTGGGTCTCCTCGTCCCAGGGCCGGGTCAGCTTGCCGCGCGCCAGCGGGCTCCAAGGAATGACGCCGATGCCCTGGTCCATGCACAGGCCCAGCATCTCGCGCTCCTCCTCGCGGTAGAGCAGGTTGTAGTGGTTCTGCATGGTGACGAAGCGCGCCCAGCCATTGAGGTCGCTGGTGAACAGCGCCTTGGCGAATTGCCAGGCATGCATCGAGGAGGCGCCGATGTAGCGCACCTTGCCCCAATGCACGAGGTCATTGAGTGCCTCCAGCGTCTCCTCGATCGGCGTGTCGTAGTCCCAGCGATGGATCTGGTAGAGGTCGATATAATCGGTGCCCAGCCGGCGCAGGCTGTTGTCGACCTCGCGCAGAATCGCCTTGCGCGACAGCCCTTGGCCATTCGCGTCCTTGCCAACGGGGAAATAGACCTTGGACGCCAGCACGATCTCGTCGCGCGGCACCATGTCCTTGAGCGCGCGGCCGACGATCTCCTCGCTGGAGCCGTCGGAATAGGTGTTGGCGCAATCGAAGAAATTGATGCCGGCATCCAGCGCCGCCTTGATGAAGGGCCGGGAGGCATCCTCGTCCAGCGTCCAGGGATGGCTGCCGCGTCCCGGCTCGCCATAGGTCATGCAACCGAGGCAGAGACGTGAGACCTTCATGCCGGTCGTCCCAAGTCTTACATAGTCCATGGCGTCGCCCTCCGGCGTGGTCTGATTTGCAGGGAGATTAGGTCTCGATGGGCGTCACCGCAACCTCCGGTCCCAAGAAATCGATCGGCCGACGGCGCTGGACCATCGGCGTGCTGCTGGGCGCCGGCGTCCTGATCAATTACTTCGACCGTGTGAACCTTTCGGTCGCCACCCCCCAGCTCAGCAAGGAATTCGGTCTGACGCCAGGCGATCTGGGCCTGCTGCTCAGCGCCTTCTTCTGGCCCTATGCCCTGCTGCAGATTCCGGCCGGCCTCATCCTCGATTGGCTGGGCGTGACACGGATCGGGCGCTGGGGCGCCTTTCTCTGGACGCTGGCTTCGGGCCTGGTCGCCATGAGCCCGGGCCTGGGCGGCGTCCTGGCGGGGCGGTTGCTGCTCGGCGTCGCCGAGGCGCCGGGTTTCCCCGCCAATGCCAAGGCAACCGGCTATTGGTTCCCACGCGGCGAGCGCGCGATGGCGACGGCTTTGTTCGATGCCGCAGCTAAATTCTCCAATGTCATCGGCGTGCCGCTCGTCGCCCTCGTGGTCGTGGAGTTCGGCTGGCGTTGGGGCTTCGTGATGACCGCGGCTTTGAGCTTCGCCTATTTCCTGGCCTTCTTGGTTCTCTATCGCGATCCCAGCCGGGACCGGCGACTGGGTGCGGCGGAAAAGGCCTATATCGCCGAGGGCGGTGCCGCACCCGAAGGACACACCGAGGCCGGCGCCGGCCGGCTGCTCGGCTATCTGCTCGCCAACCGCAAGGTCTGGGGCCTGACCATAGGCTTCTCCGCTTATGGCTATTCCTTCTATCTGTTCCTGACGTGGCTGCCGGGCTACCTGGTCCAGACCATGCATATGGATGTCCTGAAATCGGCCAGCTACACGGCGATCCCCTGGTGCTGCGCCACATTGTCCGATCTCCTCGTCGGTGGCTGGCTGATCGACCATTTGATCCGCCGCGGCCATGACGAGACGAAGGTGCGCAAGGCGGTGCTGGTGATCGGCATGGTGCTGGGCCTGGCAGTGCTGGGCGCCACCACGACCACGAACCCGAGCGTGGCGATCTTCTGGATCTCGCTGGCGCTGACCGGGCTGGCCGCCGCCGCCCCGGTCGGCTGGTCGCTCCCCTCGCTCATTGCACCCAAGGGCGGCACAGCGACGATTGGCAGCATCATGAATTTCGGCAACAACCTGATGGGCGCGGTGGCACCGGCAGTGACGGGCTTCGTCGTCGGCGCCACCCATTCCTTCACCCTGGCCTTCTCGATCGCGGGCGCCATGCTGCTGGTCGGCATCCTCGCCTTCACAGTCATTATGGGCCGCATCGAACCCATTCCGGAGCCCCGATGACCGATATCGATCAGAAACCGATAGCGCTCGTCCTCATGGGCGTTTCCGGCTGTGGCAAGTCGACCATCGCCAAAATATTGGCCACCCGGCTGCACTGGCCGTTCATCGAGGGGGACGATCTGCACCCGCCGGCCAATGTCGAGAAGATGAGCGCCGGTATTCCTTTGAACGACGAAGACCGTGCACCTTGGCTGGCCGCGATCGCCGCCACGATCGTGGACGACCTCACGGCCGGGCGATCCTGCATCATCACCTGCTCGGCGTTGAAGCGGCGCTATCGCGAGACGATCGGCGGCGGCAACCCACAAGTGCTCTTCATCTATCTGAAGGGCGACCGGCAGATGATCGCGCAACGCCTGGCAGGGCGTAAGGGGCATTTCATGCCCACCAGCCTGTTGGACAGCCAATTCGCGGCGCTGGAGGAGCCAGGGCCGGAGGAGCACGCCCTCACCGTCGAAATCGGACCGCCCCCGGACGAGATTGCCGAGACGATCATCGCGAAGCTGAGCCGGCGATAAGGATTAGTGGGTGGGCTCCACGACGGATGCCCGCGGCTTCCCCGGCATGAATGCCGCCGCGACAGCGGTGCCGATGCTCGCCAGCCAGAGCCAGTAGCCGATGCGCAGGCCGGTGATCGGGAAAGGGATGCCGGCCTCGTTGGTCACGATCTCCTTGCGGAACAGGAAGGCGATGGCCAGTACCGCGGCCAGAACGCCGAGGATGCCGCCCAGGGCACGCCAGCGCACCCGCCGCCATTCACGCCAGATGAGCAGCCACGCCGCAAACAGCAGCGGGTTGGCGAACCAAGTGAGGTTCCTCTGGTCAACCAGGAAGTCGAAGACGCCGAACAGCAGGATGCCGAAGCCCGGCCAGTCGGAGCATGAGCTCTGCTCGCAGAACGCATCCATCGGCATGCTGACGAGGTAGAGGGCGACGCTGAGCAGGAGGATGTACCGCCGCGCCGCCATCGCATCTAGTGCCGCGGCTGTGGGGCGGTGGCGCCGGCAGGACCGCCGGTACCGGCCGGCGCAGCACCATTAGCCGAGGCAGCGGCCTTCGACTCTCTCAGATGGACGACATTGCGGTTGTGGGCCTCCAACGTCTCGGCGAAGGCATGCCCGCCCGTGCCGTCGGCAACGAAATAGAGGTCCTTGGTGTGGGCCGGATGCAGCACGGCGAGCAGCGACGCCTTGCCGGGATTGGCGATCGGTCCGGGCGGCAAGCCGGCACTGGCATAGGTATTGTAGGGCGACGCCGTCGCGAGGTCGTCATGATCGAGCGGCCGACCGAGCGGCTTGTCGCCCTTGGTGATGGCATAGATCACCGTCGGGTCCGATTGCAGCTTCATGCCGAGCTTGAGCCGGTTGTAGAACACCGCCGCGATCTTGGGCCGCTCCGTCGGCAACCCGGTCTCCTTCTCGACGATCGAGGCCAGCGTTACGGCCTGGGCCTCGCTGGTGAGCGGCAGCCCCGGCTCGCGATCGGCCCAGAGCTGGTCCAGCTCCTGGCGCATCGCGCGCTCCATGCGCGCCACCATGCCGGCACGGGAATCGCCATAGGAATAGATGTAGGTTTCGGGCAGCACCGCCCCTTCGGGCAGGTTCCTGGGCGCGGCCCCGCTCATCTCCGGCGCGGCATCGACCGCCGCGATCACCTCCGCCGAGGAGAAGCCTTCCGGGATCACCAGCTTGTGCTTGACCGTCTTGCCGGACAGCAGGAGCTTGATGACGCCCGCCGGGCTGACATGGGCCGGGAAATCATATTCGCCGAGCTTGAGATGGCGGGCATCGCCGGTCGCCTTGGCAACCAGCGCGAATATCAGGGGATAGCGGATGACCCCGGCCTTGGCCAGCTGGTCGCCGGTCGCCTCGACGCCGCCAGGAACCAGTACCAGACGCGTCTGCTGGGCCAGCGGGCCGGGGCCGCTCCACCAGCCCATCCCGCGATCCACGGCGACGCCGCCGCCGAGGATGAGGATGAGCAGGAAGAAAAGGCAGCCGATCCGGCCCAAAGACGTAGGGTCCGGTTAGACGCTGGCGAAGATCAACGAGGCGTTGGTGCCGCCGAAGCCGAAGGAATTCGACAGGGCGTAGCGCACCTTCTTGTCCTTGGCGATCTGCGGCACCAGGTCGATGTCGCAGGATTCGGAAGGATGCTCGAGATTGATGGTCGGCGGCAGCACGCCGTGCTGCATGGCCAAGAGCGAATAGATCGCCTCGACCGCGCCGGCCGCGCCCAGCAGATGGCCGATCGCCGATTTGGTCGACGACATGGACAGCTTATAGGCGTGGTCGCCGAACAGACGCTTGACCGAGCCTACTTCGATCTCGTCGCCGAGCGGCGTCGAGGTGCCATGGGCGTTGATGTAGTCGATCTGCTCGGGGTTGAGCTTGGCGCTCTTCAACGCCGCCTTCATCGCCATGAAGCCGCCGCGGCCATCCTCGGCGGGGGCGGTCACGTGATAGGCGTCGCCCGCCATGCCGTAACCGATGACCTCGCCGTAGATCTTGGCGCCGCGCGCCTTGGCGTGCTCGTATTCCTCAAGGATGAGGACGCCGGCGCCCTCGCCCATGACGAAGCCGTCACGGTCGCGGTCGAAGGGGCGCGAAGCCTTCTCCGGCGTATCATTGAAGTTGGTCGACAAGGCGCGCGCGGCCGAGAACCCGGCCATGCCGATGCGACCGATCGCCGCCTCGGCACCACCCGCCACCATGACCTCGGCATCGCCGAGGCTGATCATGCGTGCGGCGTCGCCGATGGCATGAGCGCCGGTGGCGCAGGCCGTGACCACCGCGTGGTTCGGACCCTTGAAGCCATACCTGATCGAGACCTGGCCGGAGGCGAGATTGATCAGGCAGGACGGAATGAAGAACGGGCTGACCCGGCGCGGGCCCTTCTCATGCAGGGTGATGGCGGTCTCGGCGATGCCATTGAGACCGCCGATGCCCGAGCCGATCATGACGCCGGTACGGAACTGATTCTCATCGTCCGTCGGCGCCCAGCCGCTGTCCTTGATCGCCATATCGGCGGCGGCCAGCGCGTAGGCGATGAACATGTCCATCTTACGCTGGTCCTTGGTCGGGACCCAGTCGTCGATATGGAACAGTCCATCCGCCGTCGGACCTTCCGGCACCGTGCCGGCAACCCGGCAAGGCAGGTCCGATACCTGGAACCTCTCGACGGCACGGATACCCGAGCGACCATCGATCAGGTTCCGCCAGTTACGCTCGATGCCCACGCCCAGAGGCGTGACCAACCCAATTCCAGTAACGACGACTCGTCTCATCAAGACCCTGCCAACTCGTTGACGGGCTTAGGAGTGCGCTTCGATGAACGAAACGGCATCCTTGACCGTCACGATCTTCTCGGCCGCATCATCCGGAATCTCGCAGCCGAACTCTTCCTCGAACGCCATGACAAGCTCGACCGTGTCCAGGCTGTCGGCGCCCAGGTCGTCGATGAAGCTGGCGTTCTCGGTGACCTTGGCCTCGTCGACGCCCAGGTGCTCGACAACGATCTTCTTAACCCGCTCGGCGATGTCGCTCATTATCTCTCTTCCTCAGATGTAACTATGGTTGCCAAGAAACCCGTCGATCAGGTGCTCGACCTTGATCTCGATGACGGCGTTCCGGTTTTCCTCCTGCCGGACGCACGGGAAATCGCGCGTCCGTATGAATTCCGTCGATGGGCATAGCCGAATAAGCCTGCCCGGGTCCGGTGCCTTAACACAGTTCAATTTCCAACACCAGTGCCGCAACCCGCCCCCGGCATGGGTCTGGCACGCATGGGTGGCTAGACCATAAGCATGCCGCCATTGACGTGCAACGTCTGTCCCGTGACATAGGCGGCCTCGTTGCTGGCAAGGTAGAGCACGGCCGCGGCGATGTCGTCCGGGTTGCCGAGGCGGCCGGCCGGAATGGTGCCGAGGATACGCTCTCTCTGCTGCTCGTTCAGCACGTCGGTCATGGGAGTCGCGATGAATCCGGGCGCCACGCAATTGACCGTGACGCCGCGGCCGGCGATCTCCTGCGCCAGCGATTTCGACATGCCGATCAGGCCGGCCTTGGAGGCGCAATAATTCATCTGGCCGGGGTTGCCGGCGACGCCCACCACCGAGGAGATCGAGATGATCCGGCCCTCGCGCCGCTTCATCATGCCGCGGATGGCCGCGCGCGACAGGCGGAAGGCGGCGGTCAGGTTGACCTCGATAACCGACGTGAAATCCTCGTCCTTCATGCGCATCGCCAGCCCATCGCGGGTGAAGGCGGCGTTGTTGACCAGGATGTCGAGCTGGCCGAAGGCGGTCTCGGCCGCCTTGACCAGCGCGTCGGGCACCTGCGGGTCGCCGAGATCGCCGGCGACCGCGACAGCGCGGCTGCCGAGCTCCGCCACCAGCCCGTCCAAGACGGCCTGGCGCGTGCCGGCGCAGACGACCGAGGCGCCCGCGGCATGCAGCACCTTGGCAATGGCGCCGCCGATGCCGCCCGTGGCGCCGGTGACGAGGGCGGTCTTGCCGGTGAGATCGAACATCCGTCGCTTCCCCTAGCTCAAAAAGTCTTCACGAATTCGTCGATATCGGCGGCGGCGCCCACCGAGCGGGTGCCGAGCTCCTTGTCGATGCGGCGCACCAGACCGGCCAGCACCTTGCCGGCACCCAGCTCGACCACCTCTTCCACGCCTTGGCCCTTGAGGTAGAGCACGCTCTCGCGCCAGCGCACGGCACCCGTCACCTGCTCCACCAGCAGCCGGCGAATCGACTCCGGATCGCGCACCGCAGTCGCCGTGACATTGGCGACGACGGGGACGACCGGCACCGCGATCGCGGTCGTCGCCAGCGCCTCGGCCATCGCATCGGCGGCCGGCTGCATCAAGGGCGAATGGAAGGGCGCGCTGACCGGCAGCATGACCGAGCGCTTGAAGCCTTTCTCGGTCGCGATCGCCACCGCCGCCTCGATCGCCGGCTTATGGCCGGACAGCACGAGTTGGCCGCCACCATTGTCATTGGCGGCAACGCACACCTGGCCCGTACGCTCGGCCGCCTCCGCGGCGATCTCGACGCCCTGCTCGAATTCGACGCCCAGCAGCGCGCACATGCCGCCGACGCCGACCGGCACCGCCGCCTGCATCGCCTTGCCGCGCCGGCGCACCAGCCTGGCGGCATCCGCCAGCGTGAGCGCGCGGGCGGCGACCAGCGCCGAATACTCGCCCAAGGAATGGCCGGCGACGAGGAGGGCCGATGTCGCCACGTCGAAACCCGCCTCACGCTCCAGCACGCGCAGCACGGCGGTGGAGGCTGCCAGCAAGGCGGGCTGGGCGTTCTCGGTCAGGGTCAAACTCTCGATCGGTCCCTCGGCCACCAGCTTCGACAGCTTCTCGCCCAGCGAATCATCGACCTCTTCCCACACCTCGCGCGCGGTGGGGAAAGCAGCTGCCAGTTCGACGCCCATGCCTACGGCCTGCGATCCCTGGCCCGGGAATACCAATGCACGCTTACTCAATTTGAGATTCTCCCGCTCCTGCCGCCGTTCGGCGTCCTGGACTCTGATGCTTGGAGCTCTGATGGGGCGTCAGTGATAGCGCCGGATAGCCGGGTGTCAAGCACTCGGCAGGCGATTATTTTTACCCGGGTCATATTGACGAGCTATTTCTACCCGGGTAAATAAGTGGTGAAAGGAACATTCATGTCGACCTATACCGTCTTCCATAAAATGCGCCGCCTCGCCCAGGGCAGCCGTGGCGAGATCGTTCAGGTGCTGCGCAACCTGCCGGCGCCGGAGGCCGCATCCGATCTCCTGGTCTTCGAGGACGAGACCGGAAAGCAGATCGACCTCGACCTCAGCGATATGCCGGCACCGGTGCGAGGCCGCCCGGCGCTGGGCGTGACGGCGCGCGAGGTGACGCTGCTGCCGCGCCATTGGGATTGGCTGACGGCCCAGCCGGGCGGGGCCAGCCCGGCGCTGCGCCGGCTGGTCGAGACGGCGATACGCGCGGATGGCGGCCGGCGTCAGGCGATCGACGCCGCCTATCGCTTCCTCACCGCCATGGCCGGCGACCGGCCGCATTACGAGGCGGCGATCCGCGCACTCTATGCCGATGACCGGGCCGCGCTGGAGACCCATATGGCCGGCTGGCCGGAGGACATACGCGCCCATGCGGTGCGTTTGGCCTACCCTTGAGGCATGCATCGGACGCGGCGACTCGGCCCCCAGGACGCAAGGCCCCCTGCCTTGCGGCGACAATGGATTTGTGTATAGTGCGCGCCCTTAGCTCCTTGCCGGCAGATGCCGGCTGAGGCGCGTTTCGTTTTATCCGTCCGAAGGGTTCGGGCGGCGGGACGCGGCCATAATAGCCATAAGGGGTCACTATATATGCCTTTTTATGAGTGCGTGTTCATCGCACGCCAAGACATTTCCGGCACCCAGGTCGAAGCTTTGACCGACAGCCTGGCCGGAATCATCGGCGAGCAGGGCGGTTCGGTCACCAAGCGCGAGTATTGGGGTCTGAAGAACCTGTCCTTCCGCATCAAGAAGAATCGCAAGGGCCATTACGGCCTCATCAACATCGACGCGCCGGCCGCTGCCGTCGCCGAGATGGAGCGCACCATGCGCATCAATGAGGACGTGCTGCGCTTCCTGACCGTGCGGGTCGAGGAGCTGGAGGAAGGTCCGTCCGCCGCCATGCAGAACCGTGGCGCTCGCGAGGATCGTCCGCGTCGCGGCTTCGGCGACAGCAAGTTCGGCGGCGATAAATTCGGCGGCGACAACAAGTTCGGTGGCGGCGACAAGTTCGGCGGCGGCGACAACAAGTTTAGCGGCGGCGACAACAAGTTCGGCGACCGCGGTGGTTTTCAAGGCGGTGAGGGCTGATCATGAGCGATCGTATGGAATCCCGCGACGCCGGCGCTGCGGCCGGTGCACGTCCGGCGACTCGCCGTCCGTTCTTCCGTCGTCACAAGACCTGCCCGTTCTCGGCGCCGAACGCGCCGAAGATCGACTATAAGGACGTCAAGCTGCTGCAGCGGTTCATTTCCGAGCGCGGCAAGATCGTCCCGAGCCGGATCACGGCGGTATCGGCGAAGAAGCAGCGCGAGTTGGCCCAGGCCATCAAGCGCTCCCGCTTCCTCGGCCTGCTGCCGTACATCATCCGCTAAGCCCGCCCAAGGAGACGTAAGATGGTTGATGTCATCCTGCTGGAGCGGGTCGAAAAGCTGGGCCAGATGGGCCAGGTGGTGAAGGTCCGTCCAGGCTATGCGCGCAACTTCCTGTTGCCGCAGAAGAAGGCGCTGCGCGCGACCAAGGACAATCTGGCGTATTTCGAGACGCAGCGCGCGCAGCTCGAAGCCAATAACCTGCGCCTCAAGGGCGAGGCGGAGCAGGTCTCGGCCAAGCTCAACGGCGTCAGCGTCGTCGTGCTGCGTCAGGCCGGCGAAAGCGGCCACCTCTACGGTTCGGTGAGTTCGCGCGACATCGCAGATGCGGTGACGGCGGCGGGCTTCACCATCGAGCGCCGCCAGGTCTATCTGGACACGCCGATCAAGACCCTGGGCCTGCATCCGGTGCGCATCGCGCTGCATCCGGAAGTCTCGGCGCAGGTCACGGTCAACGTCGCGCAGTCGCCCGACGAGGCCGAGGCACAGGCGCGCGGCGAGACGATCCGTCGTCCGGGCGACGAGGACGAGGTTGAGGAAGTAGCGGTCGAGGCGGAAGTCGAAACCGGGACGGCCGAAGCCGAGTAAGCCCACTCGTATGCAAATACGAGTTTTTACGAGTTAAGTTGCCGGAGACCTGTCCGTCAAGGACAGGTCTCCTCAAGTGTGCGATGCGAGTGTGGTGGGTATTTTCTCGCCACCACAGAGCGAAAGCGGTGTTAGCCTATGTTGGCAAGACCGATGTAATCCCAATATAGGGATTAACGGTATTGTCCGGTTCGCATTTAGCTCGCAGGTTTGCCGCATGCTCCTTGCTTATCTGATGAAGCGCCTGATTCGCTTCGGCCGGCTGACCATCATCGACGCCGATGGCCGCCGCCATGCCTATGGCCAACCCTCCCAGCCCGGCGATTTCGCCCATCCGATCAAGGATGTGGCCATCCGCCTGCACGACAAGAAGCTGCACACCAAATTGGCACTCACTCCCAGGCTGAGCCTGGGCGAGGCCTATATGGACGGCACGCTGACGGTCGAGGACGGCGCCTCGATCTATGACTTCCTCAGCCTGGTCATGGTCAATATGCGCCATGTCGGCCGGCGCGGCGCGCTGGCGCCGATCATCTGGGGCGCCGACCGTATCCTGAGGCCGCTGCAGCAATACAACCCAATCAGTCGATCGCGCGAGAACGTCGCCCATCACTACGACCTCTCGGGACAGCTCTACGACCTGTTCCTCGACCGCGACCGGCAATATTCCTGCGCTTATTTCCAATCATTGGACGACAGCCTGGACATGGCCCAGGCCCGCAAGAAGCAGCATATCGCCTCCAAATTATTGCTCCAGCCCGGCCAGAAGGTGCTCGACATCGGTTCCGGCTGGGGCGGGCTCGGCCTCTATCTTGCGCGCGAGGCGGGGGTCGACGTCACCGGTCTCACGCTCTCGACCGAGCAGCACAAGGTCTCGAACAGCCGCGCCGAGGCCGATGATCTGCAGGATCGCGCCCGCTTCGTCCTGCGCGACTACCGGCACGAGACGGCGAAATACAACCGCATCGTCTCCGTCGGGATGTTCGAGCATGTCGGCGTCAACCACTACCAGGCCTTCTTCGACAAGGTGGCCGACCTGCTCGCCGATGACGGCGTTTGCCTGCTGCACGCCATCGGCCGGTCGGACGGGCCGGGCACCACCAATCCCTGGATCCGCAAATACATCTTCCCCGGCGGCTATTGCCCGGCGGTGAGCGAGGTGTTGCCGGTAATCGAGCGGGCCGGCCTCGTGACCACCGACATCGAAATCCTGCGCCTGCATTACGCCGAGACGCTGAAGCATTGGCGCATGCGCTTCATGCCGCATTGGGACCTGGTCAAGAGCGAGCTCTATGACGAGCGTTTCTGCCGGATGTGGGAATTCTACCTCGCCTGCTGCGAGGCGGCGTTCCGCTATCAGGATCTGATGGTGTTCCAGATCCAGATCGCCAAGCGCATCGACGCAGTGCCGATGACCCGCGATTATATGGCGGAATGGAAGCGCCAGCATCCGCTGCCGGCGCTCCAGGGCGAGGATGCGGGCATGAACATCGCTGCGGCCGACTGATCGTCCCAAGGCTGTTTCGCAAGTCGCTCCGGCG
>DATJJW010000093.1:0-5214 GCA_035491935.1 Allostellaceae bacterium
GGAACAGCTGGACCAGCTTGTTGGCCTGGTTGATCGGCGTCGAGGTGTACCAGACGACCGTGCCTTCCTTCTTGGCCGCTGCCATGTCGACGGCGTCCTGCGCCCGTGCGACACCCGGCCCCAGAATTCCTGCTCCAAGAATGCCCACGGCCGCCGCAGCGGCAAGCCATTTGGTAGTAGCACCCATGACGTCCCCCAGCTCGTTCTTGTTATCGTGAAATTCCGGACGGCGACTTGACCGCCGCCCGGTCGCTTACCTCCTTCAGTGGCCGCCTTCGCCGCGATAGACCGGCTCCGGCTGCTCGTAGAAGCTCTTCAGGATGTGATAGACTAGCGCGTAGTTCTTCTGCTGGAACGAGGCATGCGAGATGCCCGGCATCACCGCGAATTGCTTGTCGTTGTTCGGCAGCGCCTTGAAGAAGGCGAGCAGATCGTCAAAGCCGGCGATGCCGTCATACTCGCCGCGCATGACCACGGTCGGCACCAGGATCTTTGCGGGATCGATGAGCGGCAGCTTCGAGCACATGTCGACATAGGTGCCGGTCGGCATGCTGTCGTCCAGAGACAGAATGGCGTCGGCAAAGGCCTCGATCACCTCATGCGAGGCCGTACCGGGATGGTCGCGCTCGAAGATCGAGTGCACGAAGGCGCGGTTGATCGGCCGGCGCTTCATCGCCCGGAATTCTTCCAGCTTCTTGCGGCGTTCGACCAGGGTCGGCGCGCCCTCGCCCGTCCAGACGAAGGCGTCGAGCGCCAGACGGCGTACGCGCTCGGGATGGCGCTCGGCGAATTTGGCGGCGCGCAAGGCGCCTGAGGAGATGCCGTACATCAGCAGCTTGTCGCCGCCGTTGCGCTCGAGGATGTATTTCGAGACCGCTTCCAGATCATCGGCGCCATCATCGATGGTGGAGGTGATGTCGCGGGTCTTGGTCGAGCGGCCATAGCCTTCGTGATCCGCCGTCCAGCAATTGTAGCCGGCACGGGCGAACACATCCATGGCCGAGCTGTCGTCGCGGCCCGGCACCTGCAGGTCGAAGGTCGGCTGGCTGGCCATGGACGAGCCATGGACGAACAGGACCGTGCCCTTCGGCTTGCCAGGCGCGACGCTCGGCTTCTCGAAGATGAACAGATCGACGTCCTTGCCCTTCTTGGTCCAATGGTCCTTACCGGGAACGGGTGTGGCAGACATAAGGTAGGCTCTCCTAGTTGAATCGGATCAGGCGGCAGCGGCGGCTTGCGCCGTATCGATGGGGAAGACGCTGGCCCGCGCATCGTCGACGGTGACGGCGACGCGCGCGCCGGGTTGATAGAGCTCGGCCGGATGGGTCTGGGCGCGCAGCGCCGTGCCCATGTCGAGCTGGACCCAATGCTCGACGATATTGCCGAGGAAGACCTGTTCGCTGACCGTGCCGACAAGGGCGCTGCCCCTGCTGCCATTACTGCCGTCGTCGGCCGGGTGCAGGCTGAGATTCTCAGGTCGCACCGCGACCTCCACATTCTCGCCGGGCGCGATGCCGGATGTCGGCAGCGCGAAGCCGGCACCGGCGATGTCGACATGGCCGGATGCCACGACGCGGCCGGGCAGGAAATTCACCAGCCCCATGAAATCCGCGACGACGCGGTTGGCCGGCGTGACATAGACCTCCTGCGGCGAGCCGCATTGCTGCAGCTTGCCCTTGTACATCACCGCGATCTGGTCGGAGAGCGCCAGCGCCTCCGCCTGGTCGTGGGTGACGTAGATGAAGGTGATGCCGGTGCGGCGCTGCAACTGCTTCAGCTCGATGCGCATGCGCTCGCGCAGCTTGGCGTCGAGATTGGACAAGGGCTCGTCGAGCAGCAGGATGTCCGGTTCGACCACCAGGCTGCGCGCCAGGGCGACGCGCTGCTGCTGGCCGCCCGAGAGCTCGTTCGGATAGCGGTTGCCGAGGCCGGTAAGGTTGACGAGATCCAACGCCGCCTCGACCTTTGCCCTGGCCTGGTCACTCGGCATCTTGCGCAGCTTCAGGCCGAAGACGACGTTCTCGAACACGGTCTTGTGCGGCCAGACGGCGTAGTTCTGGAACACCATGCCCATGCCGCGCTGGTCGGGCGACACGACATGGCCGGGCGCCGAGACCAGGCGGTCGCCGACATGGATCGAGCCGGTATCGGGCGTGATGTAGCCCGCGATGATGCGCAGCGTCGTCGTCTTGCCGCAGCCGGACGGGCCCAGAAGCGTCAGGAACGAATTGTCCGGCACGGAGATGTCGATATTGCTCACCGCCGGCAGCGAGACGGAATAGCTGCCATAGCTTTTCGAGACGTTCTTGATGACGATGCCGGCCATCAGGCAGCCCTCCCGGTATTATCGTTGATATGGCTCTTGGTGCCGATACGGCTGCCGCCGAGCTTATGGGCGATCGCGACCGCGATGCCGATGATCACCATGTTGACCATGGCCAGCGCCGCCACCGCCTCGGTGGCGCCGGTCTCGTAGAGATTGTAGACCGCGACCGCCAACGTCATCGAACTCGACGAGAAAAGCAGGATCGAAGCGGACAGCTCCTGAATCGCCGGTACGAAGACCAGCAGCCAGCCGGCGAACAGGCCCGGCCGCATCAGCGGCATCGTGACCTCGGTCATGGTCTGGCCCCAGGAGGCGCCCAGGATGCGGGCGCTTTCCTCCAGGCTCGGATCGATCTGCCGCAGCGAGGAATTGGCCGCCCGCACCCCCAGCGGTATGTAGCGGCCGACATAGGCCAGAAGCAGGATCGTGAAGGTGCCATAGATCGAGATCGGCATGGCGAGCCAGAACTGGATCAGCGCCACCGCCATGACGATGCCCGGCAATCCCAGCGGAATCAGCGCCGCATAGTCGAGCACCTTGCGGCCGATCAGCTTGGTGCGCAGATCGATCCAGGTGATCATCGTGCCGAGCAGCACCGCGAAGGTGGCAGCACCCGTCGCCAGCATGAGGGAGTTGATGATCGCCCGGCGCGTGACGTCGTAGTCGATCAGGATGAATTTGTAATGGGCGAGCGTCAGCCCATGCCAGAAATTGATGCCCCAGGAGCCGCTGAACGACACGGCGATCAAGGTGCCGAAGGGCATGACTACCGCCACGATGAAGACGACGCAGCAGAAGGCGAGCACGACCCAGCGGATCCAGCCCAGATCCATGAGTTGCGGCCTGGCGCCCTTGCCGCCCAGCGTCACATAGGAGCGCCGGGCCAGGAACGCCCGCTGCAGGTAAAGGGCCGCGATGGTGATGGCGACGAAAATCAGCGACAGCGCCGAGGCCGGCCCGTATTGCGGCGGATAGTCGAAGAGCGAGTATATCCGGATCGGCAGGGTGATGACCCGGCCCGGCAGGCCGATGATCGCCTGGGAGCCGAACAGCGCGATGGCGTTGACGAAGGCCAGCAGCGTGCCGGACAGGATGGCTGGTGCCACCAGCGGCCCGGTGATGACCAGCGCCGTACGCAGCTTGCCGGCGCCCAGGATCTGCGCCGCCTCCTCATAGGAGGCATCGACCGATTGCAGCGCGCTGGAGGCCAGCAGGTAGACGAAGGGGAAGGTGTGCAGCACCGTCACCGTGACCAGCCCGGCCATGGTGAAGATGTTGAGGGTGATCTCCTTCAGCCCCAGCACGTCGTGGATGAAGACGTTGACCAGCCCGGCATTTGGGCTGAACAGGTTGACGAAGGCGATGGCGGTGAGGAAGGGCGGCGAGAGATAGGATAGCGTCGAGGCCGCCTGGATCAGCTTCTTGCACGGCACGTTGGTGCGCGCGATCGCCCAGGCGAGCGGCACGCCGATCGCAACGCTGCACAACCCGGTCCACGCGCCCAGGATCAGCGAGTTGATAAGCGGCGTGACATAGAGCCGCCCGGTCAAAGTGCGCTGGAAATACTGGAGCGTCAGCCCGTGCGGCCCCCACACGGCACCGACCAACAGCGAGAATACCGGCAGGATGACCAGCATGGCCAAGGCGATGATCGCCGCAGCGATCATCACCGTTTCGAGCCGGATCAAGGATTGTTTGCCCCCCTTGCCCGGCGCTGCCTCCGCGGCAGTATACGCCATACCCCCTCCTAAAGACCCTGTTGACGCCGGCTCGTTTCGGCCGGTCAGCCTTGCTTCTTACCTGAATACCGCTCTCAATCGCTGATGCGGATTGGTACACCTTTTTGCCACCCACTTAGCCAATCCGGCTTCTTCCTGTCAATCACCAAGCGGGCCGTAACAGCGGACAACGCCGCATTTAGTTTATTCCACGCCATTGCAAACTATTGTTCACATCGGTGAATTTTGGTAACCAATGGCTTGCTCTCATCCACTCTGGGGAACGCATGTCGGAACAGAAATCCTCGGCGGTGGTGCATCGCTACCTGAGCGAGGCAATCACCGGCGGCATCTATCAGCCTGGAACCAAGCTACCGACGGAGCGCGCGCTCAGCACCCAATTCGGCGTGCCGCGCAGCACCGTACGCGACGCCCTATCAATCCTGGAGGCCGAGCAGCGTATCGTGCGCCGCATCGGCAGCGGCACCTTCGTCTCCAGCCTGCACATATCCCCTGCCCTGGCGTCCAACCACCTCATCGCCAGCGCCGATCTCAGCCCGGCCGAGATCATGGAGGCACGGCTGCTGATCGAGCCGCGCCTCGCGATCTTCGTCGTGCGTCACGCCAAGGCTGCGGATTTCGACCGCTTCGAGGAATGCAACGACCGGGCGGAACGGGCGAACAGCCTGGAAGAGTTCGAGCATTGGGATGCGGCCTTGCATCAGGCCATTGCGGATGCGGCGCAGAATCGGCTGATCGTCTCGATCTACGGTATGATCACTGCCGCACGCGACCATACCGAATGGGGTGAATTGAAGCGCCGCAGCGTCAACGCCGAACGGCGCGCCGCCTATCAGGTCGAGCACCGTGCCATCGTCGCGGCGCTGCGGGCGCGCGATGCCGATGCCGCCGAACGGGCGATCGCCGACCATCTGGAGCGCGTGCGGCGGAATTTGCTGGGATATTGAAAAAGGCGCGCCCAGTCGTCCGGACGCGCCTTTGCCGTTTGCCGCCGACCTAAGGTCTATCGGCCTGCATGCATGTGATGCTTCAGGTCGCGCATCTGGTCGTGGCCTTCGCGGACCGAGATATAGGCGCGGCTGACCAGGTCGCGCACCGGCGCCGACAATTCCTGGTCGGCAAAGGCTCTCTCGTATTTGGCCTTGATGC
>DATJJW010000094.1:0-11196 GCA_035491935.1 Allostellaceae bacterium
CCGCGGTCGATCCGGCCCGCATCCATGACCTGCACATGGTCCAGTCCGGCATCGTGCTGCCTGAACATCTCGATGTCTTCGAGCTGGGCATCGCCCGCCGCCTCGACTGTTCCTATATGGGGCCGCAATCGGCGCGCGTCGCCCGCATGCTGTTCGGCGGCAAGATCGAGCTGGGCGCGGTCCATACATATCTCGAGCTCTTCGCCCGCTATTTCATCGATTTGACGCCCAAGGTGGCGCTGATCGCCGCGGTCAGCGCCGATCGTGAGGGCAACCTCTATACCGGCCCCAACACCGAGGACACGCCGACCATCGTCGAGGCGACGGCCTTCAAGGACGGTATCGTCGTGGCCCAGGTCAACGAGGTGGTGGAGCGGGTGCCACGCGTCGACATCCCCGGTGACCGGGTGCATTTCGTCGTCGCATCCGACAAGCCGTTCTTCGTCGAGCCGTTGTTCACCCGCGATCCCGGCGCCATCACCGAGACGCAGATCCTGACCGCCATGCTGGCGATCAAGGGCATCTACGAGCCCTATGGCGTGAAGCGCTTGAACCACGGCATCGGCTTCAACACCGCGGCGATCGAACTGCTGCTGCCCACATATGGCGAGCGGCTGGGCCTCAAGGGCAAGATCGCCAGCCATTGGGCGCTCAACCCGCATCCGACCTTGATTCCCGCGATCGAAAGCGGCTGGGTCAGCCAAGTGCATTGCTTCGGCTCGGAAGTCGGCATGGACGCCTATATCCGTGCCCGGCCGGACATCTTCTTCACCGGGCCGGATGGCGGGTTGCGCTCGAACCGTGCGATCTGCCAGACCGCCGGGCACTATGCCTGCGACATGTTCATCGGTTCGACCCTGCAGATCGATCTGGCCGGTCATTCCTCGACCGTGACTACCAGCCGCATTGCCGGCTTCGGCGGGGCGCCCAACATGGGGGCCGATGCACGCGGCCGTCGCCATGCCTCTTCCTCCTGGCTGCAGGCGGGGGCCGAGGCCGATCCGGAAACCTCCGGCCCCATGCGGCGCGGGCGCAAACTGGTGGTGCAGATCGGCGAGACCTTCGGCGCCGGGAATGTGCCGATGTTCGTCGAGAAGCTGGATGCGCTGGTCCTGGCCGAGAAGCTGGGTTTGGACCTGGCGCCGGTCATGGTCTATGCCGACGACATCAGCCATATCGTGACCGAGGAAGGCATCGCCAACCTGCTGCTCTGCCGGGACAAGGACGAGCGCGAGCAGGCGATCCGCGGCGTCGCGGGCTATACTGAGATCGGCCGGGGCCGCGACAGGAAGATGGTCGAACGCCTGCGCGAGCGCCGTGCCATCATCCGGCCGGAGGATCTGGGCATCGACCCGCTGGATGCCGACCGCAACCTGCTGGCCGCGCGCTCGATCAAGGACCTCGTGCGCTGGTCCGGTGGGCTCTACGCGCCGCCGGCACAATTCCGCAACTGGTGAGGGAGGGTCGCAATGGAGAGCTTGAGCTATCGGCATACCACACCGCGCGCGGCGGCGGGCGCCAAGTCCAGTGCCATTATCGGCGTGGTCGCCTCCGGCAATCTCGAAGTGCTGGTCGAGCGCGTGCTGCCGCCCACATCCTGCGAAATCGATATCAGGACCTCGATCACCGGCTTCGGCGATGTCTGGCAGGCGGTGGTCGGCGATTTCGTCACCAAGGCTTCGCCGGGCGGCCTACGCCTGTCGATCAATGATGGCGGTGCCCGGCCGGACACGGTGCTGCTGCGCCTGGCCCAGGCGGTGCGGCTGATCGAGGGGGCGCCATGATCGACCGGGCCGACATGATGCTGCCGCCAAGCTGGTACGAGGCCTCGGCACGCCGGCGTCTGGCGGCGCTGCTCGATCCCGGCAGTTTTACCGAGTTCCTGGGGCCGGAGGCGCGCGAGACCAGCCCGCATCTCGGTATCTTTGATCTGCCGGTGCAGTTCGATGACGGCATCATCGTCGGCAAGGGGCGGCTGGATGGATCGCGTGTGCTGGTGGCGGCGCAGGAAGGCCGTTTCATGGGCGGCGCCTTCGGCGAGGTGCATGGTGCCAAGCTCACCGGCATTCTGCGCGCGGCGCGCGACAACCCGGCCCTGCCGGTGCTAATCCTGTTCGATACCGGCGGCGTCCGGCTGCAGGAGGCCAATGCCGGCGAGATGGCGATCGCCGAGATCATTCGCGCGGCTGTCGAGGCGCGGCTGGCCGGTGCTAAGATCATCGGGCTGATCGGCGGCCGGGCCGGCTGCTATGGCGGCGGCGGCATCGTCGCCGCCTGCTGCTCGGCCTTGGCCGTCACCGAGCAGGGGCGCATCAGCGTTTCGGGACCCGAGGTCATCGAGACCAATCGCGGCGTCGAGGAATTCGATTCCCGCGACCGTCCACTGGTCTGGCGCACCATGGGCGGCAAGCACCGCTACCTGCTGGGCAGTGCAGCGGCTTTCGTCGAGGACACGCCCGCGGCATTCCGGGCGAAGGCGGTCGAGCTGCTGGCGGCGGCGCCGGGGCTCAGCCTCGACACGCTCAGGGCGGAGCAGGCGCGGTTGGCCGAGCGGCTGAGGCGCTTCGGGCATGCCAAGGACGCGGTCGATATCTGGCAGGCCCTCGGCATCAACGATGCGGCCGCACTGCCGGGGCTGGAGACGGAGGATTTTCTGGCGTTGGCCCAGAAGGTACGGGCCGGAGAGGTGAGGCGATGACCATTGATGCAATCCTGGCCTCGCTGTTCCCAGGCGGCCACGACGTCGGTCGCGCCGACGGACTGCTCATGGGCTCGGGCAGGATGGAGGATGGCGGCGCCGTCACCGTGATCGGCGTCATCGACCACACGGCCCTTGGCGTCGACGAGGCGCTGGCGCTGTCGGCCCATGTGCTGGGCTCCGGCACCGGGCCGATTCTGGTGCTGGTCGACAGCGCCAGCCAGCGCATGAGCAAGCGCGACGAGTTGTTGGGCCTGAATGAATTCCTGGCGCATCTGGCGAAGTGCCTGGTCGTGGCCGATCTCAACGGTCGCCTGACCGTCGGGCTGCTCTACGGCCGCAGTGCGGCCGGCGCCTTCATCGCGACGGCGCTGGCGACGCGGGTGCTGGTGGCCTTGCCCGGCGCCGAGCCCACGGTGATGGATCTGCCCTCGATGGCCCGCGTCACCAAGCTGTCGCTCGAGACGCTCGAAGCCAAGGCGAAGTCGACCCCGGTCTTCGCCCCCGGCCTCGATAATTTGGCCGCCATGGGGGCGGTCCATGAGATGTGGGACCCGCATCTGCCGCTTTCGGCCCAGCTTGCGACGCTTCTCGCCCGCGGTACCGATACGACCGATCGGCGGGGGAGGCTCGGTGCCGAGCGGGCCGGCCGGCCGAAGGCGGCCGCGATCGCCGAACGGGTCCACGCCCTGGCGCTGGAGGACGACTAGAACCGATGATGCCGGCACGCCACGACCTCGTCTATCTGGAATCCGCCGCCTGGGGCGCGATCGTGGCATCGCGCGCCGATCTGGCCGAGCCGGTGGTCGCCGGTTGGGCGGAAGCCGGCCGGCCGCTGGTCATGCGCCGTGCGATGGCAAACGAGGTGGTGGCGAATGGCATGGTGCCGCTGGGCCTGCCCCTGCCGCCGAGCCTGGGCAAGCGGCGCATCGCCGTGCAGGCGCCGTTCGCGGCGATTGCCCAGGTCACGCCGCCGCCGCTCCTGTCGGTGGCCATGGCCATAGCCCCGCCGGCATGGCAGCCGGCGCTGGCCGCCATCGACCAACTGGCCGAGGCCCATGGCTTTGCCGCCCGAATCTTCGGCGGCTTGGCCTGGCAGCATGTGACCGGGCTCGAATATCTGTCCGCGACATCCGATCTCGACCTGCTGCTGCCGTTGCCGGCCGACGGTTTGGAGACGCTGCTCGCGGGCCTTGCCGCCATTGAGGCGGAGGCGCCGATGCGGCTCGATGGCGAGCTGGTGCGCGCCGATGGCGTCGCGGTCCATTGGCGCGAGCTGCACCAGGGCGTGGCGGAGATCATGGCCAAGACTCCTGTCGCCATCGTGCTGATGAAGCGTGAGGACTTCGCCTCCGAACACTTCATCGGGGAGGCTTTGGCATGAGCATCATCGCCCTTGCCACCGGATCGGAGCTGCGCGGCTGGGCCGATGCCGTGGCGGCCCGGGGCGTCACCTGCCTCGACCAGGAAGTCGCTACATTCCCGAAGCCGGGCCTGGTCAGCCACCGCGACAGCGGCAGCCATCATGACATGGATGCCGGGACGTTCCGGCAGAGCGCCGAGGCGATCCGTCCCTATCTGGCCGAATTGGCGCTGGCCGGTGCCAAGGACGCGGGGATGGGGCGGCTGCGCGTCATCGGACTGGAAGCGGAGGCCGCGATGCTGGTCGCGACCGACGGCATCAACACCCATCGCGGGGCGATCTTCGGGCTCGGGCTGCTTGCCGCCGCCGCCGGCAGACGCCATGCCGGTCTTGATGATCCCGACTGGAGCCTCGGCCGGATCGTTGCCGAAAGCTGGGGCCACGACATCCTGAACGGACCGGTGCTGCTGCATAGCCATGGGCAACAGGTGCGGCGCGACTATGGCATGGGCGGCGCAAGGGTCGAGGCCGCGCAGGGCTTTCCTTGCGTCTATCGCATCGGCGTGCCGGCGCTTGCCGCGGGCGAACGCCTGGCACCCGGCGATGACGAGGCGGCGCGGGTCCACACCTTCTTCGCACTCTTGGCCGAGGTCGAGGACACCAATCTGGTTCATCGCGGCGGGCTGGACGGGCTGGCCAGCGCCCGGGAGATGGCACGCGGCTTCCTCGATTGGGGCGGCGTCGGCTCTGCGGGCTGGCGCGGCTACGCGCTCGCCATGCATATCGATTTCATTCGCCGCAACTTGAGCCCCGGCGGCGTCGCCGATCTCTTGGCGATGAGCCTGTTCGTGCAGAGCTTGACCATGTGGGACGGGACATGACGCTGGCGCTGCTCTGCTCCGGCCAGGGCACGCAGCATCGTGACATGTTCGCGCTGACCGCCGATGCGGCCCCCGATCTCTTCGATCATGCGGCCGGCTTGTTGGGGGCCGATCCGCGCGAACTGGTACGGCGGGATGGCGCCAATATCTTTTACAATCACACCGGGCAGATCCTGTGCACGCTCCAGGCCGTCTCGGCCAGGTGTCTGCTCGACGGACTGTTGCCGAACCGATTGGTCATCGCCGGCTACAGTGTCGGCGAGCTGGCGGCCTGGGGCGTTGCAGGCGCCATCGACCCGATCAGGACCTTGGACCTCGCCTCGGCCCGTGCCCAGGCCATGGACGAAGTGTCCGATGCGAATGACGGCATGCTGTTCCTGCGCGGACTTACCCTGGAGGAGGCGGAGAGGGTCAGCCGGCGCCATGGCTGTGCCGTCGCCATCGTCAACCCCGGCGATGCCTATGTGTTGGCCGGTCCGGGCAAGGGTCTCGACGCGATCGTGGCCGAATTGGGGGCTCGCGGTATCAAAACGAGGCATCTGGGCGTCCATGTCGCCTCGCACATACCAAGGCTGGCGGCGGCCTCGACCGTGTTCGCGGGCGTGCTGGCCGCCAGTGGTGCCAAGCGGCTCGGGCCGAGCATACGGCTCCTGAGCGGCATCGATGGGGCGGGCGTCGCCGATCCGGCCTCCGGCCTCGACAAGCTCGCGCGCCAGCTTTCGACGACGATACACTGGGCCGATTGCCTGGAATCTTGTGTCGAGGCGGGAGCGAGCGCCTTCCTGGAGCTGGGGCCGTGCCGGGCGCTGGCGGAGATGGCACGCATTACCTATCCCGACATCCCGTCACGGGCGCTCGATGATTTCCGCTCCCTCGACGGCGTCCGGCTTTGGCTGGAAAAGCAAAGGTAACTAAGCTTTTTATCGCGACGAAATTCGCAGCCCGTGGCAATATGCGGGGACGCGGCCGGAGAAACCGGCCCTTTTTCTAGGGAGAATACGCATGTCAGCCGATGACGCCTTGATCGCCGACCTCGTTTCCGCCAACCACATCCTTTACGACCAGGGCGTCGTCGACGGTTTCGGTCATGTCAGCGTGCGTTGCGCCAGCAATCCCGAGCACTTCCTGCTGTCGCGCTCCATGGCGCCTTCGCTGGTGCGTGCCAACGACATCATCACCTGGGATCTCGACGGCAAGGACGTCAAGGGCGACGGCCGCACCGGCTATCTCGAGCGTTTCATCCATGCCGAGATCTTTCGTGCCCGGCCGGACGTCATGGCCGTGGTGCACAGCCACTCGCCCTCGGTCCTGCCGTTCGGCATCGCCAAGACCGGCTTGCGCCCCGTCTATCACATGGCGGGATTCCTGACCAAGGTCAGCAAGTTCGAGATTCGCGACGAATTCGGGCCGGCGACCGATGTGCTGGTCAGCAATTCGGCCCAGGGCAAGAGCCTGGCCAAGGCGCTCGACTGCAACTGCGTCACGCTGATGCGCGGCCATGGCTCGGTCGCGGTCGGCGGCAGCTTGATGGAGGCGGTCTTTCGCGCGGTCTATACCGAGATCAATGCCCGGGTGCAGATCCAGGCCTGCAGCCTCGATGGCCCGCTCGAATTCCTGACCGACGCCGAAGGCGAGGCCGTGACCAAGACCAACACCGGACAATATGGCCGCTGCTGGCAGCTGTGGCGCGACCAGGCCGCCGCTATCCGCGCAGAGAAGTAAGGCCGAAGCGACGCGGCGATCCAGCGCCGGTCAGCGTCCCGCCAGTCTCGTGGCGGTGCGCTTGGCCCGGCGCATGGCGCCGATGACGGTGGCTTTGGACCGGTCGAGCAGCATCGATTGCCCCGGCGCACGCGGGTTCATGCCCAGACGGCGCAGCAGGTAGTTGGCGTGGTGGACATCGGCATGATGCCAGCGCGGCAGTTCCATGTTGAGGCTGAGCGTCACCGAGACATTGTCGTGGTTCTGCACCCAGTGCGCGGCGTATGACGGCACATGCACCGCATCGCCCGGGCCCAAGGCGAATTTCCGAGCCCGTTCCTCGGCATGAGGCTTGTAGGTGCCGGCGCTGATGCTGTGGCCGTGATAGGCCTCGATCTCGTGCTCGGTGGTGATGCTGCGGTCGGCCGGGTCGCAGACCCACAGATCCTTCGTGCCCTGGATCTGGACGACGACATTGAACTCGGCGTCGAAATGATAGGGCGTCTTGCGGCCGGGCGAAGTGATGAAGACCAGCATCTCGGCCCGGCTCAGCATGCGCGATAGCTCTGGTCCGGCGGTCTCGCGTACGAAGGCTTCGTATTCGTCCAGTACCGCCTTGTAGGCCGGGTCCTTTTCGACGTGCTTCATGACGACCCAGGCCTTGGCCGTCTCGATCCGGTCGATCAGCCGTGGGATCGGCATGTCGGGCATTGGCACCGTGCCCCATTTGTCGGTGAGGCTGAGATCGCCGGCATCGGCCCACAGGTCGCCCCGACGCTTGGCGGCCGCCTCGGCCACACGGGTCAATGCTTCGATCGTGAAGAGCGGGTGGTCGGCCAACGGGTGGCGGATGGCGAAAGCGTGATTCTGGAACATGGTCCGCGCGGATGCAGCAGCTTCCATCGCGCGCCAGCCTCCCGCGGGCGGGCTATCCGATCTCATCAACATGTAATGTGTCCCCCAGATCGTGAAGTGTGACTGTCGTCCCCTATGACACCGACGGCGTTGGCCGTGCCCCGAAACGGCTACGCAGTGCGCGGCGGACCGCGGCTACCTCATCCGGCACCAGGATCACCAGCGCCAGACCGAACAGCCCGATGCCGACGGGCACGTCGATGGCAAGTTGCGTTAGGCTATGCATGGCGGCGCTTTGCTGGCCGACCAGAAGAAACAGTGCGAATGCCATGATCGAGGCGGCAGTGACGGGTGCCCAGAGCTTGCCCAGCATCGCTGCCGGCTTGATCCCGGCCAGCCGGGCCAGGAGCCAGAAGGCATAGGGCACCATGGCGAAGGCGCGCAGCACCTGGGCCACGGCGACCGCGACGACGCCCCAAGGGGCGGCAAGCGCGGTGACGCCGGCGCTGGCCGCGACCTCGATCATGCTGAAGAGCTGCAACTGTCCCGGGCGGCCGCAGGCGGTCAGTGCCGGCCACAGGAAGACGACGCAGCACATCGGCACGGCGGAGATCGACATGATGGTGAGCAGCTTCGCCGCCGGCAGCCATTGCGGTCCGAAGACGAGGGTGACCGTGGGGGCGGCGAGCGCACCCAGGCCGAAGAACGCGCCCATGCCGATCATGGAGATGGCGCCGGTCATATGCAGATATGTGGCGGTGAAACGCTCGCGGTCGTCGAGCGTGATGCTGAAGGCGCGCAGCGCCACCCTCAGCAGCGGCATGATGGTGAATTGGGTCACGACATCGTAGAGCCGCTGCGCCAGGCGATAGAAGCCCACGGCGGCACTGCCGCAGAAGGCGCCCAGCACCATGATCACGACCGTGCCGGTCAGCTGATGGCAGATGGTGCTGCCGGTCACCTTCATGCCGAACCAGAGGAGATCGCGGCATTCGGCGCGGGAGAATTGCCAGCGCGGTATCCAGGGCGCCACCGACCAGAGCATGATCGTCGAGGCCAGCATCGCGACCAGGCGCTGGGCGACCAGCGCCCAGATGCCGAAGCCGGCGAAGGCCAGGATCACGGCGGCAAAACCGCCGGCGAAAGTCGAGGTCATCGAACGATAGGCCAGTGTGCGGAAGCCGAATTCGCGCGACACCCGGGCGAAGGGCACGATGCCCAGCGTACTCAAGAGGAAGAGCGGCGACATCGCGTCGACGATCGTCTCCAGATCCGGCATCTCGTAGAACAAGGCCAGCGGATGGGCGAGGGCGATCACCACCGCCGCCATCCCCAGACCCAACGCCAGATTGGCCCAGAAGGCGGTGCTGTAGGTACGATCGGTCGGACTTTCGTGGCGGATCAGCGTATCGGCCAGCCCGCCATCGGAGATCAGCACCGACATGTCGATGAACACCGTGGCGAGCGTCACCACGCCGATCGCCGTAGGCGCGATGTGCCGGACCACCAGCACGAAGACGGCGAAGGAGATCAGCCGCTCGCACAAGGTTGCGAGCAGGTTCCAGCCGGCGGCCGAGGCGACGCGCCGTTTAAGGCTTGGGCCGGATGCCGTCATATCGGCAGCTTCTATTTCATTACTTCCGGATTCCACGGGCGCAGGGTCCATAAGCTCGTCATCGACAGGTTCATGGGACATGCAATGCAAAAGCCCTTGCCGGCTTCGAACCGGAGCCTTAAAAAACGAGGCGGAGCGAAACGATGGTTAATCTATCGTTAACATGATTTTGCGACCGGACAAAGAGCCGTTAAGCGCGGTCATCGAAAATTCTTCGGCCAGTGACCGAAAGTTTCAATCCCAGGAGAAGGGAACCGTTCCGCCGCGTTGCGGTAAAAGCGTTAGAATGCGCCGCTTTTCGTCATCGCCGAGAGTGCTCCAGCGCATGATCTCGTTTAGGTTGCGGCGGCAACCGAGACAAAGACCGCTCGTCTCGTCGAAGGTGCACATCCGCGTGCAGGGCGAGGCGACGGATCCGGTCAAATCCGCTCGTAGCTGATCGAGACGATTTCCAATGCCTCGGGGCCGGTGGGTGTGCGCACCTCGACCACATCGCCTTCGCGTGCCTTCAGCAGCGCACGTGCCACCGGCGAGATCCAGCTGATGAAGCCGCGATCGGAATCGAGCTCGTCGACGCCGACGATGGTAACGGTGTTTTCCAAACCCTTGGAGGTCTCATAGGTCACGGTGGCGCCGAAGAACACCTGCTCGTGGTTCTTCTGCAACGCCGGGTCGACGACCTCGGCTATCTCCAGCCGCTTGGTCAGGAAGCGGATGCGCCGATCGATCTCGCGCAGGCGACGCTTGCCGTAGATGTAGTCGCCATTCTCGGAGCGGTCGCCATTGCCGGCAGCCCAGGAGACGATGTCGACGATCTTCGGCCGCTCCTCGCGCGCGAGCTGCTGCAGCTCGGCGCGCAAGGCCGCGAAGCCCTTGGGCGTGATGTAGTTCTTGGCACCGGCGGGTAGGGCGGGACCGTCCTGCTCCTCGCTATCCTCGCCGCTGCCGGAATCCTCGCGGGTGAAGGCCTTGCTCAAAGGGTTTATCCCAGCTCCTTCGCCGCCGAGAGCACCTTGTCGACATGGCCCTCGACCCGCACCTTGTGCCAGGCGCCGCGCACGATGCCGTCCTGGTCGATAAGGAAGGTGGAGCGGTCTATGCCCATGTATTTCTTGCCGTAATTCATCTTCTCGACCCAGCTGCCATATGCCTCGATCACCTTGCCGTCGGGATCGCTGGCCAGGGTGAAGTTGAGGTTGTGCTTGGCCTTGAACTTGTCGTGGCTGCCGGGCGCGTCCTTGGAGATGCCGATGATTTCGGCATTGGCACCCGAGAAATCCGGCATCAGGTCGCGGAAACCGCAGGCTTCGGTCGTGCAGCCGGGGGTGTCGTCCTTCGGATAGAAATAGACGATGACCTTCTTGCCGCGAAGCGCGGACAGGCTGACCGTGCCGCCGCCATCGGTGGGCAGGGTGAAGTCCGGGGCGGGGCTGCCGATCTCGACGGTCATGGCGTGGGATGCTCCGTTATCGTTTTGGGTCTCAAATTCCGGCTTCAGGATAGGCCGGTTTCCGGTTTCGGCAAGACCGCAGCCGGCACGCCGATCAGGCGGTCATATATCGCCAGTGCCGTCAGCGCCGCCTGGTCGATGCGATGGGTACGCAAGGCGGGGTCGGCGATGCCCGTGGCGCGGGTCAGGAGCCGGTCGACGACATCGAGCGGCAAGCCCGCGCTTTCGGGCGCCTCCAGGGTCACCCGCAGCACGCCCTGCACCTGGTGCCACAGCGCCAACGCATCGAGCAGTGCCGCACCGGTATCCTCGGCCAGGATCTCGGCATCGATCAGGCGGCGCAGCACTTCGGCCGTGCCGGTGGCCAGGATCGCCGGCTCGGTCGAGGCGTGGCGCAGCAGCAGGTATTGCGTGATGAACTCGATATCGATCAGTCCGCCGCGCCGGTGCTTGCAATCCCAGAGGGCCGGCTGTTGGCGGTGTTGAGCCACCATGCGGTTGCGCATATGCGCCACATCGGCCAGCAGCTTGTCCGGGTCGCGCGGCCTGGTCAGCACGGCGCGGATATCGGCGGTCACGATCTGGCCCAGCATTTCGTCGCCGGTGATGACCCGCGCGCGGGTCAGCGCCATG
>DATJJW010000095.1:0-16262 GCA_035491935.1 Allostellaceae bacterium
AATTTTCACCCTGCCGGCTTCCGCCGCCGCGCCGGGGAAGGTCCCTGCTTATCTGGAGGCCAAGGATTGGCTGATCGCCTGCGACAATGCCCGTCGCTGCGATGCGCGGGGCTTCAGCGACGATCACCAGGGTACGGAGATGATCATCACCCGCGACGCCGGCCCCAATGCCTGGCCTCGGATCGTGCTGGAATCGATGGGACCGCTGCCGCCGGACAACGCAACGCTGGACGGCAAGCCCTTCGCCTTGCCCAAGACGGTCAAATCCGGCGTCTTCGACAAGGACACGCCCGGCAGCGATACCCTGGCGGTGGACGGCCAGGCCGCGGTCGACCTGCTGAAGCAGCTGCGCAACGGCACCAAGCTGTCCTTCGGCGCACCCAAGGGCGATACCGACCCGAGCGTGTCGCTGTCGGGCCTGGCGGCCGTCATGCTGACCATGGATGACGTGCAGGGCCGTATCGGTACCGAGACGGCGGTCGCCCGGCCCGGCACCGCCAAGGCGGCGGGCGTACCACCGGCGCCGCCCCTGCCGACGGCTGGCAAGGGTGCGCCGCCCCCGGCCAAGCCGTTCTCGGGTGCCGAAGCCGCGGCACTGGTCAAGGCTCTGCGCAACTCGCCCCTCATGAAGCAGGCCGATTGCGACGGCGGCATCGACAAGCCGGAGGATAGCGCCTCGAAGCTCACCGACCATCTGGGGGTGGTCATGCTGGAATGCCTGCGCGGCGCCTATCAGAGCTCCGATCTCGTCCTGCTGGTGACCGACGGCAAGGCATCGACCGCCAAGCAGCTGACGTTGCCGGTGCCGCTGCAGAAGGACCCGGTCGATTTGTTCGGCAACGCCGCCTTCGACGCCGGCACGGCGACGCTCAGCACCAGCGCCAAGGGCAGGGGCTTGGCCGATTGCGGCATGTCGGCAAGCTGGATCTTCGACGGCAAGGGCTTCGTGCTACAGAGCTATAACCGCCAGGACAAATGCGGCGGCATCGAGCCGGGCGACTGGCCGGTGCTGTTACGCGTGGCGGGCGCTCTGCGATAACGCGCCCCAGGAATTCGATGAAGAGGAATTCGACGAAGAGAAATTCGTCCAAGAATAGCGAGGGCTGGCCAGTTGCCCGCCACTAAGCCATCTTGGATGAATTCAACTCAAGCGAGTAAAACGCCGAAGTAAATGGATTTATATTCGCCCATCGGTAAATACTTTTGGAACAAACGGCAAACATTATTCAAAGAATTGAATATATGCGCGCTTGATCCATGATCATTTCGCATATCTCGATTTAAATTGACGGAGGTTCCGGAGGCAATTCTCATAAGATGGGATTTATGGTTCCTTTAAGAATGATGTTGATAATCCGCGCCCAATAGCTTCATCGCTTTGAGGGTAATCCATGCGTATTCGGACCTTGTTCACGCTTGGCATGAGCGGCATTTGCGTCATTGCGGGCGCCATGGTCGCCAGCCAGGCCTATCGTGACTGGGCATCATATCAACAGACGCGGGCCGGCCAGGAGATCGTCGCCGATTATGCCGGCGGCATGAAGATCGTCGAGGCGATCGTCGATGAACGATCCTCGATCGTCCGCCTGCTGAGCTCGCCGCCGCCCTATCCCGACGACAAGCTGAAGGCCCTGACGGATTCTCGAACCAAGACCGACAAGGCGATCGACGCCTTCAGGCACGAGATCGCCCAGGATCACTCGCAATACCGTTCCAAGGTCCTGGAGCGCCTGACCCTGCTGACCAAGAAGATCGCCGATGTGCGTGGCACGGTCGATACGGATCAGCAGATCGCCGATGCCACGGCCCGCAAGACCGCCGTCGGCCAGACGGTAGCCGCCGCCTTCGGAATCACGCCCCTCTTCACGCCGACCTTGAACGCCATCCAGCGCCAGATCGCCGTGGTCGACCCGTCCTTCCTTACGCTTTCCAACATCGCCCGCAATGCATCCGACCTGCGCAACAGCGCCGGCTTGATGATGGGTCGCATGACCGGGCCGGTGATGGGCCACCGCCCCCTGACCGTCCCGGAGGCGCTGGCGCTGGAACGGGTGAGCGGCGCCACCGATACGCTCGCCAACCTGCTCGTCACCGAGATCGCGACCGTGCCGCGCGCAGCCAAGCTGACCGCCGCCGCCGATGCCATGAGCAAGAACTTCCTCGGCGACGCCATGGAGATGTTCAAGGGCCAGGTCGCCATCGGCGAGAAGGATGGCCACTACACCATGGAATACGCGCAGCTCTCGCCGGCTTTCGTCGGGTCGGAGAAAACGATCTATGACGTGCGCGACGCGGCATTGGCGGTCGCCGCCGAACGCGCGGCGGAACAGGCCGGCGCCGCGCGCAACGAGCTCGTCCTGGCGCTGGGATTGCTGGCGGTGATCCTGGGGGTTACCGGCGGCATCACCATCTATTTCCGCCGCCGCCTCATCATGCCGCTGGTGGAGCTCACCCACACCATCGTTCAGATCGCCGGCGGGGCGCGCAACATCGTCGTGCCGCATGCCGGGCGCCGCGACGAAATCGGCGAGATCGCCGGCTCGCTCGACAATCTGCTCGATACCGCCCGCACGGCCGATCAGTTGGCCCGCGAGCGTGAGGCGGAGGCCCTCGTCAAGCAGGCACGCGGCGAGCGGCTGGACCAGCTCACCAAGGAGTTCGAGGCCAACATCTATCGCCTGACCCATTCGCTGGCCGATGCTGCCACCGGCATGACCGATACCGCGACCGGCATGTCGGCCACCGCCGGCCAGACCGTGCAGCAGTCGGCAGCCGTCTCGGTCGCTTCGGAGCAGACCTCGCAGAACGTCCAGACCGTGGCGACCGCGACCGAGGAATTGTCGGTCTCGATCCGTGAAATCGGCCAGCGGGTCGACCAGTCGGCACAGGTCGCGTCCCGCGCGGTCGAGGATGCACGCCAGACCGATGTCATCATCCGGACGCTTTCGGAACGCGCCCAGAGCATCGGTCAGGTCATCAACCTGATCAGCGGCATCGCCAGCCAGACCAACCTGCTGGCGCTCAACGCCACCATCGAAGCGGCCCGCGCGGGCGAGGCCGGCAAGGGGTTCGCCGTCGTGGCCTCCGAGGTCAAGAACCTGGCCGGCCAGACCAACAAGGCGACCGAGGAAATCACCAGCCAGATCGGCGAGATCCAGAAAGCTACCTCAGGCGCGGTCGAGGCCATCGAGCACATCGCCCATACCATCGGCGAGATCAACGAAATCTCCGCCGCCATCGCCGCCGCGATCGAGGAGCAGGGCGCCGCCACCTCGGAGATCGCCCGCAACGTCTCCGAAGCCGCGCGTACGACGCAGGAAGTCTCCGACAATATCGGCGGCGTACGCGAGGCCGCCGACCAGACCGGCAACGCCGCCAGCAGCGTGCTGAGCGCCGCCAGCTTGCTTTCCGACCAGGCCGCCAATCTCAGCCAGCAGGTCGACAGCTTCGTTTCGGCGGTGAAGCAGGCTTAGCAAAGTAAAAAACTGCAGAAGTCACCCTGGCGGGTCGTACCGCCGCCGGGGCGACTTACGCCGGCCGCTTGAACTGCTTGCCGAGCTTCAGGCCCTGGCTCTGATAATGTGAGCCGATGGGCGTGCCGTAGAGCTTGTCCGGGCGCTGGGTCAGCCGCTCATAGACCAGGCGGCCGACGATCTGGCCGTCCTCGATCAGGAACGGCACCTCATGGGCACGCACCTCCAGCACCGCGCGGCTGCCGGCGCCGCCGGTCTCGGCCGAGCCGAAGCCCGGATCGAAGAAGCCCGCGTAATGCACGCGGAACTCGCCGACCAGCGTGTCGTAGGGCAGCATCTCCGCCGCATGATCGGGCGGCACCACGACAGATTCCTTGGACGCCAGGATATAGAAATCCTGCGGGTCGAGCACGATGCCCTGGCCCCTGGCCGGCGCGCGCACCGGCTCCCAGAAATCGGCCGGATCGTAATGGTTGATGAGATCGACATCGATCAGCCCGGCATGGCGGCGTGCGCGATACCCCACCAGCCCGCCCCACGCCTCACCGGCGACATCGACCGTGAAGGCCAGGCCGTTCTTGATGTCGGCCTCGTCATATCCGCCGACCAGATTGACCGTCTCGTGCAGGCGGCGCAACGCGGTGTCGCTGGGCTGCGGCGTGCCGCGGCGCAGGCGCAGCTGCATCAGCCGCGTGCCCTGATGCACCTTGATCGTGAAGGCGCGCGGCGAGATCTCGGCGTAAAGCGGCCCGCGGTAACCTTCGCGCACCTGATCGAATTCGGTGCCGTAATCGGTCAGGAGCCGCGCGAACAGGTCGAGCCGGCCGGTCGAACTCTTCGGGTTGGCGACGGCGCTCATGCGCGCGCGCAGCGCGACGCTTTCCATCAGCGGCACGATATAGACGCAATGCCGTTCCAGCACGCCGCCTTCGGTCAGATCGACCTCGTACATGGCGTAGCGTTCGAGCTTCTGCGCCACCGTCTCGTTGCGGCCGGGCAGGAAGCTGGCACGCACGCGATAGGCCTTGAGCCCTAAGCGCAGATCGAGGCTGGCCGGCTGGATCTGGCGATCGTCGATCGCCTGCGTCGCGGTGATCTCGCGGCCAGCCTGGATCAGTTCGCGCAGCACCTGCGAGGGCAATATGCCCGTCGTGTGCTCGCCATCCGCACAAACCCCGCCGCCATCCGCTATCCCGTTCATCCCAAGGCCCCGTAAAACCGTCCTAGATCACGATGATTTTGGGTCGAATCGACCGAAAATCTGAATCGTGATCTGCTTTATATGCTTGGAGACCGATTCACCGATCAGGTCGAGGCGACCTGATCGGATCGGGCTCTAGCCTTCGATAGCAGGTCGTCGTAACAGAATCCATGCCGGGTTGGAGGCTATTCAGGGCATGCCTGCGCCCTCAAGGGGCCGCTCGGGATTCATCATGGGTACGATGGCCCGCACGAAGCCGGCCAATGCGGCGTGGATCACCGGATCGTCGACGCCGGTGGGCCGTGGCATGTGGCCATCGGCACCGGCCAGGCGCTCATTACCCCGGCACAGTGCCATGACCACGCGCAGCGAATGGCCATGGCCGGGCGGCGGCGCCACCGGCGCGCCCAGGCAGAGGTAGCTGCTTTCCAGTGTGCGCGGCGCATCGAAGGCCACGACCACCGCATAGGGCGAGCGCGGCACCGGCCCCAGGGTGAAATGGGTCTCGTGCATGCCCTGATCCTGCATCGCCGCCAGCACCGCCGCGTCGGCGGTCTCATCCGGTACCCCCGGCAATAGCGTGCCGCCGATGACCAGCCGCACCGCGCCATAGGCCATCGGCTCGCCCGGTGTATAGGATGGCAGGTAGCTGGTCGTGCCGATGAAGGACGGGTTGGCGGCGCAACCCGACAGCAACGCGCCGAGAAGCGGTATGGCAAGGAGCCGGATCGGGCGACGCTGTGTCATCAGTCGACCTTGCCGAGGAAGACGGGCTGGAACCGCGGTTCGGTGCGGATCAGCGCGTCCTGCGCCGCGACGAGCTGGATTTCGCTGGCTTGCGCCTGCACCGTCGTCTCCAGCACCGCGTGGATGGCCGAGGCGACATTACCCAGGATCAGCCGCATGTTGCGCTTGCCCGTCCGCCCCGGCGCCATTGCCGCGCGCAGGCAATGCCCGAGGAAGAGAGCGGCGACCGCGTCGCCGGCACCATTGACCGAAATCGGCAGCTCCGGCGTCGCGACGGCCCAGGCGCCGGCATCGTCGGCGGCAAGCATCTCGATATGGCCGGGCCGCACCTCGTCATGGCGCAGGCTGGTGACCAGCACGGTCTTCGGCCCCATGCGGCGCAGCGCCGCCACCGCCTCCAGCACGTCGTCCAGGGTCTTGATCGCGATGCCGGTAAGGTATTCCAGTTCGAACTGGTTGGGCGTGGCGATATCGGCCTGCGGCACCGCCCGGTCGCGGAAATATTCGGGCAGCCCCGTCCGGACATAGAAGCCCGTGCCGATATCACCCATGACCGGGTCGCAGCACCAGAGCACGCCGGGGTTGGCGGCGCGGACCTCGGCGACCGCATCCAGCATCACCTGGCCGATCGCCGGATCGCCGGCATATCCCGTCAGCACCGCCGCGCAATCGGCGAAGGCGCCGCGCTCGCCGATGCCCGTGATGACCTCACGCACCGCATCGGCTCCGAACACCTCGCCGCGCCAGGCGCCATAGCCGGTATGATTGGAGAACTGCACCGTGTTGACGGCCATGACTTCAAAGCCCAGGCGCTGCAACGGGAACATGGCCGCGGCGTTGCCGACATGGCCATAAGCGACCCAGGATTGGATGGATAGGATGGCGGGCATCGGAATCCGCTCGAGGAATGTTGGTCGACACAGTAGCGTCTTCCTCATTCATGTCGGACAGCACCGCGGTCTTGGCAAGCATTTCCATGGGTGGCAGTGCATGGACACGGCGCGGATGGCGGGGAGGCTCGTGTTTCTTGATGCGCCGCGAAAGGATTTCGCAATGAGCGATCGCCCATGCTACCTGCTGTGCCGGTTTCTCAAGAATTTTTCACGGCGTAACGTTGTGTCATGACTCCTCGTCTGCCCTTCGTGCTGACCATCATCATCAGCATTGTGATCGCCCTGGTGATATGGCGGCTCGACAGCGGCGTCGTGCTTTCAAGCGGCGAGCGTTTCATCAATAACGTCGTCTGGACCTTCCAGCGCGACGCGCCGCCGCCCGAAACCGCACCGGTCGCGGTCGTCAGCATCACCGACAAGACGCTCGACCGCTTCGCCGCGCGCACGCCGGTCGACCGGCAATTCCTGGCCGACCTCATCAACCGCATCGCCAAGGACCATCCGAAGGCGATCGGCCTCGACGTGCTGCTCGATCGCCCGACCCAGCCGGAGAAGGACAAGGTACTGGCCGCGCTGCTGGCCAACCCGCCGGTGCCGATGGCGGTAGGATACATGCTGCCGTCGGACGAGACGCCCGAATATGCCCGTTTCCAGGACGACATGGTACCGCCGGCGCTGAGGGCCACGACCTATATCCACGGCATCGCCGGCATCCCGCAGCTGATCGATCCCGGCTACGGCACCGGTGCCGGCAGGATCGCGCAGCTGCCCTACAAGCTGGCGGCGATGGCAGGGGCCAACCCACCGAACCAGGGGCTGCTGGTGCGCTACCCGCATCTGGCACCCGGCGGCTGGCCGATCCCGGTCTTCCCGGCCGAGGTGGTCGACGTGCTGCCCGAGCAATTCCTCAAGGACAAGATCGTGCTGATCGGCGGCGACATCCTCAACACCGACCAGTGGCGCACGCCCTATGCCGCCGCCTTCGCCGACCGGCCGGCGCGCATGCCCGGCGTGATGGTGCAGGCGCTGGTGGTCAAGCAGCTCCTGAACCATGATCTGGGCCCGCTCGACGTGCCGCTGGCGACCTGCCTGGTCATCCTGGCCGGCGCACTGCTGGGCGGCATGACCATGC
The DNA here is from genome assembly GCA_035491935.1 of Allostellaceae bacterium. Lineage (GTDB taxonomy): Bacteria > Pseudomonadota > Alphaproteobacteria > ATCC43930 > CGMCC-115725 > DATJJW01. Next base: position 7,447 of record DATJJW010000095.1, read on the forward strand.
CGGACCTGCCGCCCACCACCAGCGTCGTGCTGCGCGCCGTCGCGCTGATCTCCTTCACCTATGTGCTGATCTGGCGCGTCGCGGTCACCGGCATGCCGTTGCCGGTCGTCGGCATGCTGGTGGCCTTCGTGCTCGCCAATTGGTGGCGCAACGCCTCGCTCGCCTGGCTGGCGGCCAAATCAAATCGTGAGAGCCCGAGCCGCTTAACCTAGCGGCTCGTTCTTCAGGATCTCCTGCAGCACCTCCTTGGGCACGCGGATGTCGAGGCCGACGCGCTCCTCCTGCACCAGCATGGCGGCGCGGGAATCGCGCTTGCCCCAGCCCTTGGCCAGGCCCTCGGTCATCTCGGCGAGCGTCATGTTGCTGAAGCGCATCGGCACGCCGACCTCGCGGCCGAGCATGGTGGCGAGCGAAACGTCCTTATGCGCCAGCTCCAGCGGGAAGGTCGGATGCTCGAAATCATGGGGCAGGAATTGGTCGGCCATGCGGTCGACCGTGCGCTGGCGGCCGAGCGAGCCCTGGCGGATCGCCGACCACAGGGTCACCGGATCGACACCGGCCTTGACGCCCATGGTGAAGGCCTCCGCCAGCACCATCTGGAAGCCGTAATTGGTGCAGTTATGCACCAGCTTCGCGACCGAGGCATTGCCGCTGGGACCGAGATAGCGCACCTGGTCGCCCAGCAGGTCGAAGATCGGCTTCTGCGCCTCGAAAACCGCTTCGTCGCCGCTGACCCAGATCGCCAGCTTGCGCGTCGCCGCCCCCTTCGGACCGCCGCTGATCGGCGCATCCAGCATCGCCACGCCCATCTGGGACAATTCTTCCGACAGCCGGCGCACGATGCCCGGCGCGTTGGTCGCAAGGTCGATATAGGTCGTGCCGGGCTTGAAGCCGGCCTTCAGCCCATCCGGCCCCGACATCAGCGCCTCGATCTCGACGGGGCCGGGCAGGCAGGCCATCACCAGATCGGCTTCGGCGGCGAGCTTCCGGCCGTTCTCGGCCCAGGTCGCCCCCTTATCGAGGAATTTCTCGGCCGATCGCCGCGAGCGGGTCAGGACCGCAACCTGGTGGCCCGCCTCGATCAGGTGAAGAACCATGGGGCCGCCCATGGCGCCGGGTCCGGCAAATCCGATACGCATGTTGTTCTCCTTGAGGTGATGATTGTGCCGGGCTTAATTGATCAGCCCGAATTCAATGGCCTGCCTGGGCGAAGCCGCGGAAATGCTCGACGTAGTCACGGATGCCGTCCTCCAGCGACCAGACGGGCGCCCAGTTGAGCAGGCGTTTGGCGGCGGCCACGTCGAGGGCGGTGCGCATCTTGACGTTCTCCGCCTCCAAGGGCGTCAGCCCGGCACCGATCTCGATCGAGGCGTCGGGCACGACCCGGCGCACGACCTCGGCGACCTCGGCCGCAGTATGGGCCTTGCCGGCGGCGATGTTGAGCACGCGCTGCTCGCCCTTGGGCCAGGAAGGCGCGGTTGCCATGGCCAGGATGCCGGCGCAGGCATCGGCGATGTAGGTATAGTCGCGCTTCATCGGGCCGCCGGTCTCGAACCTGACCCGGCGCCCCAGCGCCGCGCCCTCGACCATCGGCTTGATATACATCGGGCTGCGCATGCCGAGGCCGTAGATCGCCGTGATACGGGCCGCAAGGAAGTCGACTTCCTGGAAGCTGGCATAGGCCATGCCGATCGCCTCGGCCGCCATCTTCGACGTGCCGTAATGGGCGGCGGGATTGCCGTCGCGGATCGAAAACACCGCGTCGGCCTCCCCCAAGGCCGGGCCCGAGCCCTTGTGGTAGGCGGCATTGCTCGACACGAAGACGACCCGGCGCATGCCGAGTTGGCGTGCGACCTCGCAGACATTGATCAGGCCCATGACGTTGACCTGATATGTCGCCACCGGCTCGGCCAGCGACGTCTCCAGGCCGACGATGCCGGCGGTGTGGATGATGGTGTCGATCTTCTCGTTCCGACAGATGTCGAAGAGCCTGGCGATGTCGCCGATCTGGCCGCGTCGATAGGCCGAGGCCAGTATGGGCGCGGCGATCAGCGCCTCAGGCCCCGGCGGCGCCACGTCGAAGGCCACAGGCTTGTGACCGGCCTTGTGGAGACCGGCGACCAGATTGCTGCCGAGAAAGCCGGCGCCGCCGGTGACCAGGACGTTCATCGACGCCTCCCTTGCAGATCGATTATCCAGGGTGTGGGCATAGGTTAATGGGATACGGCGCGGTCGGCCATGACCACGCTCATCAGCGCCACCGCATCCTCGGCGATCGCCGGGGCGTGGACATCGGCCATGCGGCGCGCGAAGCGGCGGAACAGCCCGAGCGTCTTCGGATCGAGCGCCGCCATCTGGTCCGCAACCTCGATGGCACGCGCGAGCGTCGTGCCGGCGGGCACGATCTCGGTGACGATGCCGGCCTTCTCGGCATCCTCGGCCGGGACGGGGCGGCTGGTCAGCGCCAGCTCGAACGCCTTTTTGTAATTGACGAAGCGGAACAGGTAGCTGAACACGACGAGCGGCGGGATGCCATGCGACATTTCCGGCAGGGCGAAGACCGCATCCTTCGACACCACGGCATAATCGGCCTGGGCGGTGAAGCCGAAGGCGAACCCGAAGGCATTGCCCTCGACAGCGGCAATGACCGGCGCGCTCAAGGCATTGAGCGCCGTATTGACCTGGAGGATGACGCCCAGGTCCTCGGCGATATCCGAGGCCTTGGTCAGCCCCTTCCTGCCGACGCGGCCGCTGCAGAAATTCCGGGGTTTCCCGGTGACGATAATCGCCCGGACCTGGTCGTGCCCGCAGTCGGTGAGCGTCGCCGCCAAATGCTGGATGTCGTCGGTGTAGAGGTAGTTGCCCTCCTCCTTGCCATCCAGCGTGATCACGCTCACGCCATTGCCCCGGTCGCTGCGTTCGATCGCCATGCGCTCGCCCTCCCTGCAATTGCCTTCGGACGTTTGCCGCCCGATAGCCCGCCGGATGCTCGACCGGCCGATTCTTCCCTAATGTATCGTTAACAACAACTTGTATTCGCAAGCAAGTGCGTGGTACCGATTAGACGACTATCTGATATATCAGCCCAAAAAAGAATCAAAGAAGCTGGGGAGGCTTGGGACATGATGATGGGGGTCAATGCAGGCGCGCGCCTGGATCGTCTGCCTGCGTCCGGATACCACGCTCGCCTCGCCACGCTGATCGGCGCCGGCATGTTCTTCGACGGATTCGATCTGTTCCTCGCCGCCAACGTGCTGGGGGCGCTCGCCAAATCGGGCTTTTCCAACCTCGCGCTCAACGGCAGCTTCGTCTCGGCGACCTTCATCGGCATGACGATCGGCGCCTTCCTCTCCGGCTGGGTCGGCGACAAATTCGGCCGGCGCGTCACCTATCAGGTCAATCTCCTGATCTTCGGCCTGGCCTCGCTGGCCGGGGCCTTCGCGCCCAATATGGAATTCCTGATCGCCGCGCGCTTCGTCATGGGCGTGGGGCTGGGGGCGGAGATCGTCGTCGGATATGCGACATTCACCGAGTTCCTGCCGCCCGCCGTGCGCGGCAAATGGCTGGGCATTCTCGGCATGCCGATGCAGATCGCCCTGTTCGTAGGCGCCTTCGTGGGATTCCTGGTCATCCCACACTTCGGCTGGCGCCCGATGTTCGGCATCGCCGCGGTTGGCGCACTCATCGTCTGGTATCTGCGCAAGAATCTGCCGGAATCACCGCGCTGGCTGGAGCAGAAGGGCCGTTTCGAGGAGGCCGAGGCAGTCACGCGCATGATCGAGGAGCAATGCGGCCAGCCCCCCGGCACCGCATTGGCCTTGCAGGCCGACACCACCTATGAGCCGACGCGTTTCTCGAACCCGAAATTCCTGCTCAGCATGTTTGTCGGCGCCTCCACCGTCATCGTGCTGAACATCACCGTGTTCGGCTTCCTGAGCTTCGTGCCGACCTTCTTCGTCCAGGAAGGCATGAATATCCAGAAATCGCTGGGCTTCTCGACGCTCATGACCTTGGGCGGCCCGGTCGGCGGCCTGATCACCCTGTTCTATGCCGACCGCATCGGCCGCAAGGCCCTGATGATCAGCAGCGCGATCGTGACCGCCATCATCGGCTGCTTCTATCCCTTCGTCGGCGAAGGCTACATGATCGCCGTCGTGGGCTTCCTGCTGGTCTCGGCGCTCTACACCAACAGCACGACCGGCTATTCGATGTTCGTGCCGGAGCTGTTTCCCACCGATGTCCGGCTGCGCAGCGTCGGTACCTGCCACACGATCGGCCGCATCGCCGGGGCCGCGGCGCCGCTGGCCTCGGTCTATCTCTTCACCCATTACGGCATTGGCGGCGTGATTGCGCTCATGTCCGGCCTGCTGGTGGTACAGGCACTCATCATCTGGACGCTCGGCGTCGAGTCCAGGTTCCGCAGCCTGGAGGCGCTCAATGAGGAACTGGAAGCGGCGCCGAATGCCGAATACCGGAAATCGGCATCCTAGACCACGATGATCGGAGACTGAGCCGGCGGGGTCGCGTCGACCCGGCCGGCTCAGCTGACGGTCTCGGCCGGCGGCAGCGCCGCGAAATGGTCGAGGGCGGCGCGCAGCGCATCGGCATCGATCGGCTTGGTCAGGAAGTCGGTCAGCCCGGCGTCGAAATATTCCTCGCGGCGGCGGGTCGTGGCATCGGCCGTCAACGCGATGATGGGTAGCGTGCCGTAGGGTGCCGGCAATTGCCGGATGTTCCGGGTCGCCGTGGCGCCGTCCATCTCCGGCATCTGCATATCCATCAGGATCAGGTCGAAGCCGCCATCGGTGACGCGTTCGACCGCCAGGCGGCCATTCTCGACACAGGTCGCGACATGGCCCATCTGCTGCAGCATGTAGGTCACGATGAGCTGGTTCACCGGATTGTCCTCGGCGACCAGGATGTTCAGCGAGCGCGCCGACGGCTGGAACGGGTTGCTTTCGCTGCTGACAGGGCCGGCGCCGAGCGACGCCGTGCTGGGCTCCAGCGGCAAGTCGAACCAGAACAAGGCGCCATCGCCGAGCTGGCTCTCCGCATTGATCTCGCCGCCCATGGCGTTGACCAGGCGCTTGCAGATGGCCAGCCCCAGCCCGGTGCCGCCGAATTGCCGTGTCGTCGAAAGATCTGCCTGGGTGAAGGCGTCGAACAGATAGCTGCGCGTAACCTCGTCGAGGTCGAAGCCCACGCCGGTGTCCTTGACCTCGAAGCGCCAGCGGCCGGGCTTGAGCGCCGGGCGTCCCGTGGCGGAGATCGAAGCCGCCTCCGGCGTCTCCGCCGCGCCATCCACCGGCCCCGTCACGCGGATCTCGATATGCCCGCTGCTGGTGAACTTGATCGCGTTGCTGACCAGGTTGGACAGGATCTGCCGGAGCCGCGTCGGGTCGCCCTTGACCACGCGGGCCGGATCGATCTGGCTCGGATACTGGATGACCAGCCCCTTGACCGACGCCTGGCCGGCATAGAGGTCGACGACCTCGCGCACCAGCCGGTCGACGGAGAAGTCGATCTTCTCCAGCTCCAGGCGCCCGGCCTCGATCTTGGAGAAGTCGAGGATGTCGCCCAGCACGGTCATCAAGGTCTTGGCCGAGCTCTTCAGCGTCTCCAGGAACAGCTCGTGGTCCTGCTCGGTCGGGCTGGAGCGCAGGAGGTCGATCATGCCGAGCACGCCGGTCATCGGCGTCCGCAGCTCGTGGCTCATCGCAGCGAGGAAATTCGACTTGGCGATCGTCGCGGCCTCCGCCGCGTCGCGGGCGCGCATCATCTCATCCTCGGCGCGCTTGCGCTCGGACAAGTCGCGGGTGACCTTCGAGAAACCGATCAGCTTGCCGTCATCGTCGCGCATCGCCGAAGTGATGACGTTGGCCCAGAACCGCGTGCCGTCCTTACGCACGCGCCAGCTTTCGGTCTCGTAACGGCCGACCTGCATCGCCTGGCGCAGCTCATGCGCCGGCGCGTCGGCGCGGATGTCCTCGCCCTGGTAGAAGCAGGAGAAGTGCTGCCCCAGGATCTCGTCGGCGTGGTAGCCGGTGATCTGGGTGGCGCCATCGCTCCAGGAGGTGATGTGACCCTGCTGGTCGAGGATGATGATCGCGTAGTCCCGCACGCTCTCGATGAGCAGGCGGAAACGTTCCTCGCTCTTGCGCGCCTCCCGCTCGGCCTCGACGCGCAGATCCGCCTGGCGCTTGGCATCGATGAGCGCCAGCAGCAGGATAACCAGCGACATGAAGCCGCCCGCAGCCGCGAAATTCGCCGCCTTGCGCTCGGCGTCGGCACTGGCCTGTTCCCGTTGGCCGAGCAGCACCAGCTCCTGCTTCTGGATCTGGCCGAACGTCTCGCGCTGCGTGCTGATCAGCTCGCGCACGGGAGGCGACTCGAAATAAGCGCTTGCCGCCTGCTGACCATTCGCCCGCGCGATGCCGATCATCTGGTTCATCGCCGCCTGGCGCTGCAGGATGAGGTCGGAAAGCTGGCGCGCCTCGGCCGACTGCTCCGGATTGTCGACCACCAGCTCGATCAGGTGCTTGAGATTCACGTCCTGCGTGACCCGGTTGGTCTGCTGCAGGTTGAGATAGCGCTTGTCGCTGGTCGTGATGAAGGCCAGCGTCGTCGCCTCGTCGGCGGACGAAAAGCGCTGGATGGTTTCCAGAAGGGTCAGGATCTCGTGGCTGTGATCGACCCAGCCACGCCGCTCGCCTTCCGCGTGGATGTACTGGACGCCGAGATAACCCACGAAGGCCACGATGAGCAGGGCGCTGGCGACCGCAAGCCAAAGGGCCCTACGGCCGAAACGGCTGGCAAGCCGGATCGACGAGGATTCGAGGGCGGATACAAGAGCGAAGGCCGGCACTGTATTATCGGCTCCACACGCGGGTGATCTGCTTCCAATTGCCACCGGCCGAGCCGGCATTCGGACAAAAGGCGGATTTGGACTGTTATCTATCCCATGACGCGTCTTGAGAAATTATTAACTCCTCGGGAAACATCCCGCCGGCCGATCCCCCCTCAAGACGATGGGGAACCCATATCAGGCAAGTAGCGCAAACGGTCAAGAAGTCCTTGCAGGATATAAGCCGCCGCCGCGCGATCGACGACTTGGGCGCGTCTTTTGCGTGACATATCGGCCTCGATCATGCCGCGTTCGACTGCTGCGGTTGATAGTCTTTCGTCCCATAAGACGATCGGCAAGTCCATCTGCGCCATCACGTTGCGCGCGAAAGCCCGAGTCGCCTGCACCCGCGGCCCCTCGCTGCCATCCATGTTGAGCGGCAATCCCAGGACCAGGCCGCCAACCTCGTGCCGGCGGATAAGCGCCAGGAGCGCCGTCCAATCATCGCTGAAACGGGCGCGCTTCAGGGTCTCCAGCGGCGAGGCCACCATCAGGAGCCCGTCGGAGAGCGCCGTACCGATGGTCTTGGTGCCGAGATCGAGCCCGATCAGGCGCCGGCCCCGGGGCAGAAGGCGCTTCATTTCCGCCGGATCGACGAGCGGCATGGGTGGGTTCCCTCGAATGACGATCGCTTTTACTAGCCCATCGGCCAAGCCGGCGCTACATAGGGCCATTAGCCAAGGGAAGAATCCGGAGACGTTACCCGCATGTCGCTCGACAAGGCAGCCGTGGCGAGGATCGCCACCCTCGCCCGCATCAAGGTACCGGAGGCCGACCGCGAAATGGTCGGCCAGCAACTGACGACCATCCTCGACTGGATCGAGCAATTGTCGGAGGTCGACACCACCGGTGTCGAGCCGATGACCAGCGTGGCGCATCTGACCGCGCCCTTGCGCGAGGATGTGGTCACGGACGGGGCGCGCGGCGGCGACATCCTGGCCAATGCGCCGGGCGGCGCTTCCCACGGCTTCTTCACCGTGCCGAAGGTCGTCGAATGAGCAACCTGAACGACCTGACCCTCGCCGAGGCCCGCGACCTGCTGGCCGGGCGCAAGATCTCCTCGGTCGAACTTACCCGGGCCCATGTCGCGGCGGTCGAGGCCATTCGCCCGCTGAACGCCTTCATCACCGAGACGCCGGAACAGGCGTTGGCCATGGCCGAGGCTTCGGACAAGCGCCGGGCCGCGGGCAATGCCGGCACGCTCGAAGGCCTGCCGATCGCGATCAAGGATCTGTTCTGCACCAAGGGCATCCTGACCACGGCCGCCTCGCACATCCTGGACGGCTTCAAGCCGCCTTATGAGTCGACTGTGACGAGCAAGCTCTGGGATGCGGGCGCGGTGTGCCTGGGCAAGCTCAACCTCGACGAATTCGCCATGGGCTCGGCCAACATCACGAGCTATTACGGCAGCGTCACCAACCCCTGGCAGCGGCAAAGCGACGTGGGAAGGGGCGATACCACGACGAAGCTGGTCCCCGGCGGCTCGTCCGGCGGCTCGGCCGCGGCCGAGGCCGCGCGCGCGGCGCTGGCCGCCACCGGCACCGACACCGGCGGCTCGATCCGCCAGCCGGCGGCCTTCTGCGGCATCGTCGGCTTGAAGCCGACCTATGGCCGTTGCTCGCGCTGGGGCACTGTGGCCTTCGCCTCCTCGCTCGACCAGGCGGGGCCCATGGCGCGCACCGTACGCGACACCGCCATCATGATGGGCGCCATGTCCGGGCACGATCCGAAGGATTCGACCTCGGCCCCCATGCCCGTGCCGGATTTCGAGAAGGCGCTGACCGGCGACATCCGCGGCCTCAAGGTCGGCATTCCCAAGGAATACCGCATCGACGGCATGCCGGCGGAGATCGAGACGTTGTGGGAGCAGGGCATTGCCGGGCTCAAGGACGCCGGCGCCGTGCCGGTGCCG
>DATJJW010000096.1:0-15135 GCA_035491935.1 Allostellaceae bacterium
GATCGAAGGCCCCGGCCATGTGCCGATGCACAAGATCAAGCAGAATATGGACAAGCAGCTTGAGGCCTGCGGCGAGGCGCCCTTCTACACGCTTGGGCCGCTCACCACCGACATCGCGCCGGGCTACGACCACATCACCAGCGGCATCGGCGCCGCGATGATCGGCTGGTTCGGCACAGCCATGCTCTGCTACGTCACGCCCAAGGAGCATCTGGGCCTGCCCGACCGCGACGACGTCAAGGTCGGGGTCGTGACCTACAAGCTGGCGGCCCATGCGGCCGATCTCGCCAAGGGGCATCCGGCGGCGCAGATGCGCGACGATGCGCTGTCGCGGGCGCGCTTCGAATTCCGCTGGCGCGATCAGTTCAACCTGTCGCTCGACCCGATGACGGCCGAGCAGTACCACGACAGCACGCTGCCGGCCGAAGGCGCCAAGGTCGCGCATTTCTGCTCGATGTGCGGTCCGAAATTCTGCTCGATGAAGATCACCCAGGAGGTCCGCGACCTGGCTGCCGAAGGCATGGCCGACAAATCGGCCGAATTCCGCCGCCAGGGTTCGGAGATCTACCTGCCGGCGGTCGCCGCGGAATAGGCAACGGCCGAGTAGGAGACGGATTATGGCCGCATCCAACCACGACCATGGCGATCACGCCCTTGGCCATGGTGGGTGCGGCCATGACCATGACGATCCCCATCACGGGCACGATCACGGTGCCACGGACCATGCCCACCACGGTCGTTCGCATGCCAGTCATTCGCATGCTGGTCATTCCCACGCGGCACCGCCCGCCGATGGCAGCTTAAGCGGCGCCTTCGCCCTCGGCATCGGCCTCAACCTCGCCTTCGTCATCGCCGAGATCGTCATCGGCATCGCCGCGGATTCGGTGGCGCTCATCGCTGACGCCGGCCATAATTTCGGCGACGTGCTGGGGCTGGTCCTGTCCTGGGGGGCCATATTGCTGGCCAAGCGCGCGCCCAGCCGGCGTCGCACCTATGGCATGAAACGTTCCTCGGTGCTGGCGTCGCTGATCAATGCCGTCGTGCTGCTGGTCGGCGTCGGCGGTATCGCGATGGAGGCCCTGCGCCGGCTGGTCGAGCCGGGCAGCAGCATCCTGCCGGTGCCGGTGATGGCTGCGGCTGCCGCCGGCATCCTCGTCAACGGCTTCACCGCCTGGCTGTTCCACAAGGGCAACAAGGCGGACATCAACCTGCGCGGCGCCTTCCTGCATATGGCGTCCGACGCACTGGTCTCGGCCGGCGTCGTCATCGCCGCGTTCCTGGTGCTATGGACCGATTGGCAATGGCTGGACCCGGTGGTCGGGCTGATCATCGCCGCGATCATCCTGGTCAGCACCTGGTCGCTGCTGCGCCAGTCGCTCGATCTGGCGCTCGACGCCGTGCCCTCTTCCGTCGATCCCGAAGCGGTGCGCGCCTATCTCGCCTCCCTGCCTGGCGTGGTCGAAGTGCACGATCTGCACATCTGGGCGCTCGGCACCACCGACACCGCCCTCACCGTCCATCTGGTGCGGCCGGATAGCGGGCTCGACGACGCGCTGATCGCCACCATCTGCCATGAGCTGCGCGAGCGCTTCGGCATCGGCCACGCGACATTCCAGATCGAACAGGGCGATGCCCACAATCCGTGTGCGCTGGCGCCAGCCCATGTCGTCTGACGAAAATTGTCAGGTTTGCGGTTTCGTAACCTTTGGTAAGTATGGTCCCGCCACGTTTTGCCAAACGGCCAAGCCCTCGGGGATGTCCGCGATACTATGAACGACCAGCCTGACGAAGCGGCGCCATCCGAAGCGGTCCCACCGACCCCGACGGACAGAAGCACGCATTTCATCTTCGACCATCAGGTCTTCACCGTGAAGGCCGCGCGCTTCGTCATCGGCAGCGATGGCCAGCCTGCCATGATCATGCGTCTGGGGGACATCGAAGCCGCACTGACCATCAAGTCGCTGCGCCAGGAATTCAAGCTGGACGGCACGGCCGACGACGAGCTGCTCGACAAGGTCATCAAGGGCCTGGCCTACGTCAAAATCATCCGGCCCAATGATTCGATCCCGAGCGAGATCCTGGACGGCAGCGCCTCATGGCGCATCGAGGACCGCCACCACGACATCGCCAAGGGCCGCCTGACCGTACAGATCTCGACCTGGCTGTCGGGCGAGGAGCAGATCATCTCCGATGAGGCGGCGCTGCTGCAGATCGCCGAGGACCCGGCGATCAAGACGCGCGTGCAGGCGGCTTTCACCGAGATCGCCGCCCGCCTCGGCCTGCCGGCGGATAAGAAGCAGGAAGTCATCGACCGCATCGAGATCCTGGCGAACGAACTTGCCTATATCGAAGCCCTGCGCGACCGCTTCAGCGCGCTCAGGGCCCTGCGCAAGAAGGTGGCGGATTTCCATCATCTCTATCGCCGCGACCGCTCCTTCGACGAGGAGATCTCGCGTATCGAGAATCTGATGCGCCGCCCCTTCGGCGAGATCGAGACGATCTTCGACCAGGTCGACGCGCAGAGCGGCGAGATCATCAGCATGCTGCGCAACATCCAGAGCCAGATCGACTTCATCCGCATGAGCCGGGACGAGCTGCACGGCAAGATGATGCTGTGGGATGATCTGCTTCCGGAATGGGAGAAGATCAAGGTGGAACGGTCGCTGGAGAATGAGGCGGTGATGCGCGGCCTCTACCGCTTCCTGGCCCGCCACTTCAACATCGAGAAGGCGTGGCAGCTCACCGCCAACGCCTTCGCCGGCCGCAAGAGCTAGCTAGACGCACGGGATTCCGTCACGCCTGAATCAAAAAGGCCGGGAAGCGATTGGCTTCCCGGCCTTTTTTCGTCCTTCCCCGATCAGGCCTTCGCGGCCTTTGGCGCCTCGCTCGGCACGAAGAAGATGAAGAAATTGGCGAGCACGATAGACCCGGCCATGAAATAGAAGGTCGCCATCAACCCGTAACTGTCGGCCAGCAGGCCGCAGCACAACGGGCCGATCGCCTGGCCGAGCGCCTGGATGCCGAACAGCATGCCGATGGCCGAGCCGCCCATATGCTTGGGCGTGGCGTCCAGCGACCAGGCCTGCATCACCGCGCGCACGGCGAAGAGGAAGAAGCCCAGGACGGCGATCAACCCCACGAAAAAGATCGATTGCCCGGCGAAGAGCATGAACATCAGCACCACGGCGGTCATCGCCATGCTGGTGAAGATGATGTTGCGCCGGCCCATGCTGTCCGACAGATGGCCGGCGATGGGGGCGGCTACGAAGCCGGCGAGTTGCAGCGCCATCATGCAGAAGCCGACGACGCGGATCTGGTAATGCATGGTGTTGGCGAGGTAGAGCGGCAGGAAAGCCAGCAGCGAGGATTGCGTCATCGCACGGAAGGCCGAGCTGGCCGACAGCATCATGACGGTACGGTTCTGAAGCAGGATGCCGAAATTCTTGAAGGTCTGGCCTAGCGTGACCTGTTTGCCCTCGGCCTTGGCCTTGCCTTCGTAGCTCATGCGGCGGAGGAAGATGAGCAGCGCCACCGACATGATGATGCCGGGGATGATGTTGATCATCATGACCCCGCGCCAGCTGATCGCCTGCAGCATGAGGCCGGCGACGAAAGGCGCCACGGCATCGCCGACATTGCCGCCCATGGCATGGATCGAAACCGCCAGCCCCTTGCGTTCCGGAAAGCGGCGCGCCAGCGCCGGGATCGCGGTCGGATGCCAGAGGTTGTTGCCGATGCCGATCAGCACCGCGCAGGCGGCCAGCATCCAATAGGCATGCGCCACGCCCATCAGCATGTAGGGGAACCCCACCCAGAACAACGAGGTCGCCAGCAACATGCCCTTGCGGGTGATCGAGTCGGCCAGCATGCCGCTCGGGATGTTCGAGATGGCACCCGCGATAGCCTGCGCCGTCACGATCGAGCCGATCTCGCCGTAGGAGAGCCCCAGCTCGCGGCCGATCAAGGGCAGGAGCACGTAGAATGTCGCGGGATACCAATGGGTCAGCGAGTGACCGATGGTGATGACCCAAACCTCCGTGAAGGAGCGCTTGGATTGGACCGCGCCCGCCGGTGTCGCGATAACCGACATTCTTGTCTTGCTCCTCGAATTCTTTTGGCCATGCGGCCAGCAGCCCGCAATTACGCAGGTACCCGACCGGTACGGATGCTTACTATAAACTTTTGTACCCACACGTGGACAGCCGCAGCCAAGCGCCTACCGCATGACAGCTTCCCGGTCCGTTCGACCCGCCGGCTGCAACCGCAGCTTCAGTTTTCGACGACCTCGACCGTGTGGCTCATTTCCGCCGTCTTGCCCAGCATGATCGAGGCGGAGCAATATTTATCGGCGCTGAGCTGTACCGCGCGCTCGACCTTGTCATGGACGAGGTTCTTGCCGCTGACCTTAAAGTGCAGGTTGATACGGGTGAACACCTTGGGGTCGGCCTCGGCACGCTCGGCCTCGACCGAGACGACGCAACCGGTAACGGCCACGCGGCCTTTTTCCAGGATATGCACGACGTCGAAGGCGCTGCAGCCGGCAAGGCCCATCAGCAGCATCTCCATCGGCCTGACACCGGCATTGCGGCCGCCGGCATCGGGCGCGCCATCCATGACGACCGCATGGCCGCTGCCGGCCTCGCCCACGAACATGCGGCCATTGACCCAGGTGGCGCTCGCCTTCATTGCCTAAAGCTCCCTCAACCCTGTTGCCAGGGCAGGCCCGCGACCTTCCAGCCGCCGGAGGTGCCGCGATGCTTCTGGGCGTCGTGGTTGCCCTCGAAACCATCGATGATGTTGTAGGCGTGGGTGTAACCTTTCGCGGTCAGCAGCTCCGCCGCGGCCCGCGACCGGCCGCCCGAGCGGCACAGCAGGAAGACCGGCTGGTCCTTGGCTACGCCGGCCGCGGCCAGATCCTCGGCGAATTGCCCGTTCACGCCCTTGGCGGGGTAGACCTGCCAGGAGATGCAGACCGCCTTCTTGCCCAGGCCGGCGAGATCCGGCAGGCCGACGAAGTTCCACTCCGGCACGGTCCGCACATCGACCAGCACCGCATCCTTCTCGGCGGCCAGCCGCTCCCACACTTGTTTCGGGGTGAGATCCCCGGCGTAAGTGGCTCCGCTCATCACTGTACTCCCTTTGCTTTATCCAGCGCCTGCTCGATGTCACGCGCCAAGTCTTCCTTGCCTTCCAGACCGATCGAGATGCGTACCAGCCCCTCGGTAATACCTGCCTTCAGTCGATCTTCGGCCGCGACCGCACGATGGGTCGTGGTCGAGGGATGGGTCACGAGCGTCTTGGCGTCGCCCAGATTGTTCGAGATGTCGACGATCCGCAGCGCGTTCATGAAGGCGAAGGCACGAGCCTTGGAGCCCAGATCGAAGGCGATCACGGTCCCGCCGCTCGCCATCTGGCGCCTGGCGAGCGCGTATTGCGGATGGCTCTCCAGGAACGGATAGATCGTCCGCTTGGCGGCACCATGCGCCTCGACGAGCCGGGCGATATCGAGGGCCGAGGCCGAGGATTTCTCGACGCGCAAGCTCAGGGTCTCCAGCCCCTTGGCCAGCACCCAGGCATTGAAGGGGCTGAGCGCCGGGCCGGTGTGGCGCAGGAAGGGTTGGAATTCCTTTTCCAGGAAGTCGCGGGAGGCCAGCACCGCGCCGCCGAGCGTGCGGCCTTGGCCGTCGATATGCTTCGTCGCCGAATAAGCGATGATGTCGGCGCCGAACTGGCCCGGCCGCTGCACCACGGGGCTGGCGAAGGCGTTGTCGACGATGAGGCGCGCGCCATGGGCATGGGCGACATCGGCGATTGCCTGGATGTCGAGCAACCCCAGTTGCGGGTTCGACGGCGTCTCGATGAAGAAGATCTTGGTATTGGGCCGAAGCGCGTTTTGCCATTCGGCGATGTCGACACCCTCGATCAGCGTCGTCTCGACGCCGAAACGCGGCAGGAACTGCTGCAGGATCACAATGTTGGAGCCGAAGAGCGAGCGGCTCGCCACCACATGGTCGCCGGCGCGCAGGCAGGCGAGCAGCGAGGTCCAGATCGCCGACATGCCGCTGCCGGTGCCGTAGCAGGCCTCCGCCCCCTCGATCGCGGCCAGGCGCCGCTCGAAGACGCTGATCGTCGGATTGCCGTAGCGCGAATAGACATAGCCCGGCTGCTCGCCGGTGAACCGCGCCTCGGCGGCCTCGGCGCTCTCGTAGACGAAGCCCGAGGTCAGGAAGATCGCCTCGGCGTTCTCGCCGAAACTGGATCGCTCGAGACCGGCACGCACCGCCAGGGTTTCCGCCGAACAACCGGCGAGGGGATCGTTTTTCGGGGTGTTTTTGTCGGACAAGGCCGCCCTCCCAATTCTACCAGATGACCAGCCGGGAGACGGACGCGCCCGAACGAGGCGCCGACCCTTTAGCGATTATTTTACGTGGCCGCAAGCCAGCCGACCAAATCACCACGTTGGGGGAAACCATAGCACAAACGAGGCCCCGAAAATCAACCATGACAGCAGGCGGCGCATATCCCACATAGGGAACAAACCAGACTCGCAGCGACTTCATGGACCGAGCGTTGACAGGGTGTGTTGTTCATAATATTGGATTATGCGTCAATTTAATGACGGAACCCTCGGTCGGTCACGACGATATAGCGTCAGACCGCCCAATAAACAATCACCCCCCCGTTGACCGAAGCCGGAGGACTCCCCCGTGTTCCAGACGATGAAACGCCCTTCCTTGCCCAGGACGCTTCTGCTGATCGCCTGCACCGCCGCCGTGCTGGGTACGGGCCATGCCAAGGCTGCCGAAATCCAGCTCCTCAATGTGAGCTACGATCCGACCCGCGAGTTCTATACCGACGTCAACAAGGTCTTCACCGCCGAATGGAAGGCCAAGACCGGCGAGACCCTGGCGATCCGGACATCCAATGGCGGCTCCGGCGCGCAGGCGCGTTCGGTGATCGATGGGCTGGAGGCGGATGTCGTGACGCTGGCGGTCTCCGCCGATATCGACGCCATCGCCAAGACGGCGCAGCTCTTGCCGACCAACTGGCAGAGCAAGCTGCCGGACGACAGCGCGCCCTACACCTCGACCATCGTGCTGCTGGTGCGCAAGGGTAACCCCAAGCACATCAAGGATTGGGGCGACCTGGTGAAGCCGGGCGTCTCGGTCATCACGCCCAATCCCAAGACCAGCGGCGGCGCGCGCTGGAACTTCCTCGCCGCCTGGGCCTGGGCGCGCAAGGCCAATAACGGCGACGACAAGAAGGCACAGGATTTCGTCGCCCAGCTTTATCAGCATGTGCCGGTGCTGGATTCCGGCGCCCGCGGCTCGACCGTCACCTTCGTGCAGCGCCGCCAGGGCGACGTGCTGATCGCCTGGGAGAACGAGGCGCAGCTCGCCATCCAGCAATTGGGCAAGGACAATCTCCAGATCGTCTACCCCTCGGTCAGCATCCTGGCCGAGCCGCCGGTGGCCGTGGTCGAGGAGAACGCCAAGAAGCACCACACGCTGAAGCAGGCCCAGGCCTATCTGCAATTCCTCTATTCCGAGGAAGGCCAAGAACTGGCGGCCAAGCATTATTACCGGCCGCGTTCGAGCCAGGCGCTGCAGAAATATGCCAGCCAGTTCCCGAAGATCGACCTGGTGACGATCAAGGATTTCGGTGGCTGGGCCAAGGCGCAGCCCGAGTTCTTCGGCGATGGCGGCGTGTTCGACCAGATCTATCAGCCGAAGTGAGCCGTTCCATGATTGTTGTAGGATCGGCGGCCATGGATCCCGTTTTGGGATCAAAGGCTATCCGAGGGGCTGAAACAGGAACGACCGCATGATCGGCCTGACGGCATTCCTGGGCGGCAACGGACGGGTCGGGGTCCGGCGGCACAACGTGCTGCCCGGACTGCGCCTGACGCTGGGCTTTACGCTGTTCTATCTTTCGGCGCTGGTGCTGCTGCCGGGGGCGGTCCTGCTGCTGCGCGCGACCGGCATCGGCTGGGCCGGGTTCCTGCACATCGTCGAGACGCCGCGCACGCTCGCCGCGTTCAAGGTGACCTTCGGTCTGTCGCTGGCCGCGGCGGCACTCGACACGGCACTGGGCCTGCTGGTCGCCTGGGTACTGGTACGCTACCGCTTTCCCTTCGCACGGCTGCTCGACGCGCTGGTCGATCTGCCGATCGCGCTGCCGACCGCGGTTGCCGGCATCACGCTCACCCAACTCTATGCCGACAATGGCTGGCTGGGCGCGCCGCTGGCCGCGCTCGGCATCAAGGTGGCCTTCACGCCGCTTGGCATCCTGGCCGCGCTGTCCTTCATCGGCCTGCCCTTCGTCGTGCGCACGATCGAACCGGTGCTGGAGGATCTCGAAAGCGAGCTTGAGGACGCGGCGGCGACATTGGGCGCCACCCCCTGGCAGATCTTCGCCCGCGTGATATTGCCGCCGGTGGTGCCGTCGCTGATCACCGGCTTCACCCTGGCGCTCGGCCGGGCCATCGGCGAATACGGCTCGGTGATCTTCATCTCCGGCAACGCGCCCGGCAAGACCGAGATCGTGCCGTTGCTCATCGTCATCAAGCTGGAGCAGTTCGACTACGCCGGCGCCTCGGTGTTGGGCATGATGATGCTCGCCGTCGCCTTCGCCATCATGCTGGTCGTGAACGCCCTGCAGCATTGGAGCTCGCGCCGCCTTGGCTTCTAGTCCGCTCCGCCCCGCGCGCCGCGCCGAAGCTCGGCCTCAGCGCGCCCTGCCCCCCGGAACCCGCGCCGGCAGGATGGCGCTCATCCTGCTGGCGACCGTGCTGCTGGTGATCTTCTTCGTGCTGCCGCTGGTGCTGGTGTTCTCGGCCGCGCTCGGCGAAGGCTGGGGCAAGGTCGCGACCGCGCTCACCGATCCGGAGGCGCTCGCCTCGATCCGGCTGACCGCGCTGGTGGCGCTGATCGCCGTACCCTGCAACCTGGCCTTCGGGCTGGCGGCCGCCTGGGCCATCGCCAAATTCACCTTCCCCGGCCGCTCGCTGCTGGTGACGATGATCGACCTGCCCTTCTCGGTCTCGCCCGTGGTCGCCGGCCTCATGTATGTGCTGATCTTCGGGCTGCAGGGCTGGCTCGGCCCCTGGCTGCGCCTGCACGACATCAAGATCATCTTCGCCGTGCCCGGCATCGTGCTGGTGACGATCTTCGTGACGCTGCCCTTCGTCGCCCGCGAGTTGATCCCCTTGATGGAGGCGCAGGGGCGGCAGGAAGAGGAAGCGGCATTGCTGCTGGGCGCCAGCGGCTGGCAGGTGTTCCGGCGCGTGACCCTGCCCAATGTGCGCTGGGGCCTGCTCTACGGCGTGCTCCTGTGCAATGCCCGCGCGATGGGCGAGTTCGGCGCGGTTTCCGTCGTCTCCGGCCATATCCGCGGCCTGACCAACACCATGCCGTTGCAGATCGAGGTGCTTTATAATGACTACAACATCGTGGCGGCCTTCGCCGTCGCCGCCCTCCTGGCCTTGCTCGCCATGGTCACGCTGATCGCCAAGAGCCTGTTGGCCTGGCGGCTCGCCCTCCATGGCGATGAGTTAATCTAGAGCCCGATCCGTTCAGGTCGATTCGACCTGAACGGTGAATCGGTCTCTAAACCTATGAATCATCGTGATCCAGGGAGCCGGAGTACCTTCATGCAGATCGAAATGTCCGGCATCGTATGCCGCTATGGCGAAACCCCGGCGGTGGACGGCGTCGACCTGACCGTGGGCGAAGGCGAATTCCTGGCGCTCCTGGGGCCATCGGGCTCCGGCAAGACCACGCTTCTGCGCATCATGGCCGGGCTGGAGATGCCCGAGGCCGGCGGTCTCGCGCTTGCCGGCAAGAATGCGCTCGCCCTCCCGCCCAACAAGCGGCATATCGGCTTCGTCTTCCAGAACTATGCGCTGTTCCGCCACATGACCGTCGCGCGCAATATCGCTTTCGGGCTGGAGGTGCGGCCGGGATCCACGCGCCCCTCGAAACAGCAGATCCGCGAGCGGGTGGCCGAGCTCCTGGACCTCGTGCAGCTCCCCGGCATGGGCGGCCGTCTGCCAGCGCAGCTGTCGGGCGGTCAGCGCCAACGCGTGGCGCTCGCCCGTGCGCTCGCCATCGAGCCGCGCATCCTGCTGCTGGACGAGCCCTTCGGCGCGCTCGATGCCAAGGTCCGCGCGGAGCTGGGCGAATGGCTGAAGGCGCTGCACAAGCGGCTCGGCCTTACCATCGTCTTCGTCACCCATGACCAGGAAGAGGCAATGAACCTGGCGCAGCGCATCGTCGTGATGCGCAGGGGCCGCATCGAGCAGGACGATGCGCCCGCCCGGCTCTATGCCGAGCCCGCCTCCGCCTTCGTCTATGACTTCCTGGGGGCCGCCAACCGCCTGCCCTGCCGCGTCGAGGGCAGCAGGGCATATCTCGCCGACGGCACCGGCTTCGATTTGCCGGCGAGTATCCGGCCATCCGAAGCGACGCGATCGAGCCTGTGGTTCCGGCCGCATCAGGTGGCGCTGGAGCCCACGCCCGATACCGCCGGCACCTGGCTGCCGGGGACCGTGCGCGACATCATCGCCGCCGGCCCGCATGTGCGGATCCTGCTCGACCATGCCGGAGCCAGCATTGCAGCCTTGCTGCCAGCCGAAGAACTGCCGCCGGGCCTGACCATCGGCAGCCTTTGCCATTGGTCGCCGCAGAGCTGGCGCGTCTATGGGGATATCTAGCTAGAGTGAGCCCTGCTGGGCCCGGTATTCCTCGGCCAGCGAGGCATACTGCTTCACCGTCCAGGTGAAGCGGTCGTAATCCTTGTCGGTCAGCTTGCGCAGGAGTTTGGCCGGGTTGCCCGCCCAGATCTCGCCGGCCGGCACGCGCTTGCCGGGTGGGACCAGCGCGCCGGCCGCGACCATGGCGCGGCTTTCGACGACCGCGCCATCCATGACCGTCGCCTGCATGCCGACGAAGCTGAAGGGCTCCAGCGTGCAGGCATGGATCAGCGCCATGTGGCCGATCGAGACATCGTCGCCGATGATGGTCGGGAACCGGTCCTTGGCGACATGGACGACGGTGCCGTCCTGGATGTTGACCCGGGCGCCGATGCGGATCTGGTGCACGTCGCCGCGCAGCACGCAATTGTACCAGATGCCGCTGCCGGCACCGATCTCGACATCACCGATGATGACGGCGTTCTCGGCGATGAAGGCGTCGGGCGAGATACGGGGTAGGATGCCGCGATAGGGCAGGATCTGGGCCATGGAATCCGGTTCCGCCGAAAATCAATTCCGTCTGGTGGGGCGGGGCGGCGTGTCGACCTGCCAGATCGCCCGCAGGAACTCCGCATCGCGCTGCCAGCGATGCAGAATGTTCTTCGCCTCAGCATCGTCCAACCGGTCGAACAGCGCCAGCGCCTCCGAAATGACCGCCGGCGAATCGGCCTCCATATTGACCCGCGCCTTGCGGCACAGGCTATAGAGAGCCACGAAGGTGCCGCGATCGATGCCGGCGCCGCGGCAGGCGACGCACAGCCCCTCGCCACCGGTCTCGAAGACGAAGCGATAGACCAGCACCTGGCGGATGCTGGTGTATCTCGAGAACATGGCGATGAACAGCGGCACCTCGCCCCGCTGCAGGACGCCGAGCATCAGGTCCGGGGTGATGGTCTGCGCGGAGGCTATCTGCTCGGCCAGCTCCATCGCCTTGGGCGTGACCGAGACCGGTTCGCGCGTCAGCTGGTGGACCGAATCCTCCAGGCTCTCGTCGAGCAGGCGCGTATCGACGTCGAAGTGGCTGAGGATGAAGTTGCGCAAGGCGGCGCTCACCCACCAGAACATGCGCCGCGCCAGTTGCGGCTCCAGATCCGGGCGGCGCAGCAGCGGTTTGTGGAAGATATCGACCCGCTTCGACTGCTCGACCAGATATTCCATGGTCTTGCGCGAGATCTTGGCATGGGGGTTGGCGAGCAGCTGCGTGATGGCGTCGACGCTGCCACCCTCGATCACCGCATCCGTGACATCCTCGCTGATCGTGCTGCGCAGCGTGATGGCGAGCTGATGCTCCAGCGTGCGGTTGCGGATGACCTCGATCAGCTCGATGTCCTGCAATACCTCGCTTGCGACCAGGATCGGATAAGCGACATCGATATCGTCATGGGCCAGCATGACGATCAGCTCATGCGGCGCATCCGGCTCGCGCGCCAGGCGCTCGGCGAGCGCGCGGCGGATGGAGGATTCCATATCCTGCACCAGATGCTGCAGGATATTGGTCATCAACTCGCGTTCCGAGTCGGTCAACTCGTCCGAGCGCAGGAAGAACAGATCCGTGATCGTCGCGATCAAGGTGCGCCGCCCGGCGATGCTCCTGTCCCGCGCGAGCGTGAGCAGGTAATCGCGGTCCTTGGCGTTCACCCCGACCATATCCGGCAACCCTACCAGGACGGTTCTCCTAAAAAGATCGAAAAGTGCTCACTTATCCCTAGCAGCCGGCTCATGACACCATGGTGTCGCCAATTCAATACTCGGTTCCGATCTTGCGATCTTTTAAATGGTTCGCGACCGCAAATAAAGGCCGTTGCCGCGAACGCGCCCTACCCATGGCGAAACGGCATGGGGCCACAGCGCCACCCTCCGTATAATCGCCGCTCACACGCCTCGTGGAATCGATCGATTGACCTCTTCCCCGCAGACCAGTCCGACGCCCAGGCAGGTCAACCTGCTCATCGTCGTCACCGTGGCGCTGACTTTTCTGTTCTATCTGGTCATCGGGCTGCCGCTGGCAGTCATCCCAGGCTATGTCCATATCGATCTCGGCTATAATTCAGTGATGGCGGGCTTCGCCATCAGCCTGCAATTCATCGTCACGCTGCTGACCCGCCCCTTTGCCGGCCGGATGAACGACAATGTCGGGCCGAAGCGCTGCGTGCTTTGGGGCTTCAGCTTCTGCGCTGCCGGCGGCGCCCTGACCATCGCGGCCGGGCTGGCGGCCCATGCGCCGACGCTCAGCCTGTCCATTCTGCTGGCCAGCCGCATCCTGCTCGGCCTGGCCGAAAGCTGGATCGGCACCGGCGTCATCCTGTGGGGCCTGGGCCAGGTGGGAGCGATCCACACCGGCAAGATCATCTCCTGGAACGGCATCTGCAGCTATGGCGGCATCGC
The DNA here is from genome assembly GCA_035491935.1 of Allostellaceae bacterium. Taxonomy (GTDB): domain Bacteria; phylum Pseudomonadota; class Alphaproteobacteria; order ATCC43930; family CGMCC-115725; genus DATJJW01. The sequence goes on from DATJJW010000096.1 coordinate 13,139, forward strand.
GGTGGGAGCACCGATCGGCGTCTGGTTGGACAAGCTGGCGGGCTTCACGGCCATCGGCATCGCCGCAACCGTGCTGGCAGTGGTCGGGCTGAGCCTGGCGCTCTCGAAGCGCCGGGTATCGCCGGTCGGTGGCAAGCGCATGGCCTTCGGCCAGGTGGCGCTGCGCGTGCTGACGCCCGGCATCGCGTTGGCCCTCGGCACGATAGGCTATGCGGCGGTGGCGACATTCGTGACCCTGCTCTATGCCAGCCATGGCTGGCACCACGCGGCATTGGCCTTGACGCTCTTCGGCATCGCCGTGATCGGCGCGCGGCTGATCCTGACGGATCGGATCAACCAGATCGGCGGATATCGTCTGGCGATCATGTGCTTCCTCGTCGAGACGCTAGGCCTGCTGCTGTTCTGGCTGGCTCCCTCGCCCTGGGTGGCGCTTACCGGGGCGGCGCTCGCCGGCTTCGGCTTCTCGACCGTCTTCCCGGCACTCGCCGTCGAAGCAGTGGCACTGGTCTCGCCCAGCGATCGCGGCGCGGCGCTGGCTTTCTTCACCGTCTTCCTTGATGTGGCGCTGGGTGTGACCGGACCGGCGGCGGGCGCCATCGTCGCCTCCTACGGCTATGGCACGATCTTCCTGTGGGCGGCCTTCGCCTCAATCATGGCCGAGGTGCTGGCCATCGGCATGTTCCTGCACAGCCGCAGGCGGCGGCGCCTGGCGCTTCTGGGCTGTACCGGCTCGGAAAGCTAGGACTTTCCCGGAAAAGTCGAGAGGTATAAGATAATACCTTTCGGGCAGCCCTGCCCCTTCACGGATCTCCCGCGATGTCGATCCAGTTCGGCCCGCAAGGCTACGGCCAGCCACCTTACGAACCGCCGACCGCGCCTGCGGTCCAGGCGGCGATGCAGATTCCGGTAGAGCCGCAACCGACGCTTGAGGTGGTCGAGACCCCCGCCCATGACGGCAGCGGCACGTCGAAGGACGACACCGACCGGGACGGCGATGGCGGCCGCGCCTTCGATCCCAATGGCAAGCGCCGCGGCCTGCTGCTCGACATCCGCAGCTAGAGTCTATAGCCGGTCTGCCACACATCCTGTTGCTCGCGTAGCGCATGACCCATCGGCAGGCGTAGCCCTTCCTGATGCCTGATATTATTGGTAGAAGGTACCTGATACGAATAATTTGGGCTGTCGGCACACCGCGTGAGCGAGGGGGCGAGGCCACACGAAGGAGCAGGCCCTTGCGGCAGGCAAGCATCGAGCGCAACACCAAGGAAACCCAGATCAAGACCACGGTCGATCTGGACGGCACCGGCCAGTACAATGTCTCGACCGGCGTGGGCTTCCTCGACCATATGCTGGAGCAGCTGTCGCGCCACAGCCTGATCGACCTGACGCTGGAAGCCAAGGGCGACCTGCATATCGATTTCCACCACACGACCGAGGATAGCGCCCTCGCCATCGGCACCGCCGTCTCCCAGGCGCTGGGCGACCGCAAGGGCATCCGCCGCTACGGCGATGCGCTCATCCCGATGGACGAGACGCTGACCCGCGTGGCGCTCGACCTCTCGAACCGTCCCTACCTCGTCTGGAAGGTGAATTTCACCCGCGACAAGCTCGGAGAGATGGATACCGAGCTGTTCAAGGAGTGGTTCCAGGCCTTCGCCCAGATGGCCGGCGTCACCCTGCATGTCGAGAACCTCTACGGCGAGAACAACCACCACATCGTCGAATCCTGTTTCAAGGGGCTGGCCCGGGCCCTGCGCGAGGCGATCGAGATCGACCCGCGCAAGGCCGACGCCGTGCCGTCGACCAAGGGCACGCTGGGCGGCTCGCTCTGATGGCAGGACTCTGATGGCAGAACGCTGCGTCGTCATCGATTACGGCTCGGGCAATCTGCGTTCGGCCGCCAAGGCCTTCGAACGCGCGGCCCAGGAACAGGGGTTGTCGGTCACGATCGAGGTTTCCGGCTCGGCTGATGCCTTGCGCCACGCCGACCGCATCGT
>DATJJW010000097.1:0-15680 GCA_035491935.1 Allostellaceae bacterium
ACCATGGTGGCGCGCCATGCGCTGCCGGGCGTCGGCGGCCCCTTCATCCTGGTCGATGGCGACGGCCATACCCGCACGGACAAGGATTTCGCCGGGCGCTGGATGCTGGTCTATTTTGGCTACACCCATTGCCCCGATGCCTGTCCGACCACGCTCAACACCGTGGCCGAAGCGCTCGACCGCATGCCGGCGAATATCCGTGCCAAGGTGGTGCCGGTCTTCATCACCGTCGATCCCGCGCGTGACAAGCCCGATATCATGAAGGCGTATGCCGAGAGCTTCGGGCCGGAATTCGTTGGATTGACCGGCAGCGATCAGCAGATCAAGGCGGTCGAGCAGGCCTATCGCGTCTATGTCGCGAAATACCCGGCCAAAGCTGACGGCGAATACGAGATGGACCACAGCTCCATCGTCTATGTCATGGGGCCGGACGGCCGCTATCGCAGCAATTTCGCCGACAACGCCCAGCCTGGCGACATCGCCAGCCAGCTCGACCACATGGTGGCGGGGTAAGCCGTTACATCCCGTCCAGACCGGGTTTGATGTTTAGCCCGGCCATGACGGTTGCCTTCAATGGCCGAAGCCGAGCTTATCCAGCGGCGCCGGCCGGCTGAACAGGTGGCCCTGGCCGAGTTGGCAGCCGGCGGCCCGCATCAGCTCCGCCTGCATCTCCGTCTCGATACCTTCGGCGATGCACTCCATGCCCAGGCTTTCGGCCAGATTGGCGATGGCGCGCGCCACGGCGGTGGCATGCGGGTCGCGGCCGGCATCGGCGATGAAGGATTTGTCGATCTTGATCCGGTCGAAGCGCAGGCGGCGCAGATAGCCCAGTGACGCATAGCCCGTGCCGAAATCGTCCAGCACCAGCTTGACGCCCATGCCGCGCAGGCGGTTCAACTCCTGCAGCATGGCCTCGTCATCGCGCAGGAAGATCGATTCCGTGACCTCGACCGCCAGACGCCGGGACGGCAGGCCCGAGGTTTCGAGCGCGTCAGCCATCATTTCCACCAGCCCGAAGCGGCCGAGCTGCGCGGTCGAGACATTGACCGAGATGGCGATGTCGTCGGGCCAGGCCATGGCATCGGCGCAGGCCCGGCGGACGACCCACTCGCCGATCGGCACGATGAGGCCGGTATCCTCGGCGATCGGGATGAAATGGTCGGGCAGCACCAGCCCCAATCCGCGGTGCCGCCAGCGCAGGAGCGCCTCGATGCCGACGGGGCGGCCGCTGACGAGATCGACGATCGTCTGGTAGTGCAACTCCAACTCGTCGCGTTCGATGGCGCCGCTGAGCTCGGCTTCCAGCGCGCGGCGGCGATAGGATTCCGCTTCCAGCGCGTCATCGAAGAAACGGAAATCGTTCGAGCCGTCCGCTTTCACCTTGTAGAGCGCGGTCTCGGCGTTGCGCATCAAGGTTTCCGCATCCCGGCCGTGGTCCGGCGCCTTGGCGATGCCGATGCTGGCGCCGAGATGGATCATCATGCCGGAGATCGAATAGGGCTGGCTCAGGGATTCGAGCAGGCGTGCGGCGATCGTCTCGGCAAAGGCGCCACCCTCGCCGCCGGCACGGACCAGGATCGAGAATTCATCGCCGCCGAGACGCGCCACGACGTCACCTTCGCGGACTACCGCCTTGATGCGCCTGGCCACGGCCTGCAGCATGGCATCGCCGATCGCATGGCCATAGGTGTCGTTGACCGCCTTGAAACGGTCGAGGTCGAGGGCGAAGACCCAGAACGGCTCGCCCGTGCGCTGCCAGCGCGCCAGCCCTTCGACCAGGTTCACCTTGACCTCGGTGCGGTTGGCGAGGCCGGTCAGCGTGTCGTGATGGGCGGCGAAGGCAATGCGCTCCGACGCCATCTTGCGTTCATGGATGTCGACATAGACACCGCTGATCCGGGCGGGCCGGCCATCGGCACCGCGATGGGTCACGCGGCCGGTCGAGGAGATCCAGCGCCATTGGCCGCTGGCGTCGCGCTGGCGCATCTCGCTGGAGAGCTGCTCCTCGGTCCCGGCGCAGAAGGCGGCGCGGTCGGAGCGTATGCGCGGCAGATCGTCGGGGTGCAGCAGCAGCTCGGCCAGATCGCCGTCGGCCATTTCGCCCTCGGGGATGGCTTCGGACGTCTCGAATCCCAGATAGCGCCACCATTGCGGGTTGGTCCAGAACCGGCCCCCGGCGACATCCCAGTCCCACAGCCCGACATGGGCGCTTTCCACCGCCAGCGACAGACGTTTTCGAGTGGCCTCCGACTCCCGGCAGGATGCCATGGCGCCGCTCACATCCCGGACCAGGCAGATCAGACCGGTCAGGCCGTCCTTTCCGGCAATCGATTGCAGGTCAATATCGAGCCAGGTATCGGCGGCGGACTCGCCGGCGATGCGGATTTGCCGGCGGCGGTTATCCCTGGCATCGATCGCCGCGACGATCTCGTCGGCCTCCGGCGGCAGTATTGAGGCGAGCTTGCGCCCGATCAGGCGGGCCTTGCTCTGTTTCAGCGTGCGCGCGAAATCCCTATTGGCCCAGGTGACGCGGCCCGCATCATCGGCGATCGCGATGCCGTGCGGATGCGTATCGCCGATTGCGCAGATGCCGCCAGTAGCGGTGGGCGCCGGGTTGTCGGGCCTGTTCAAGGTAGAGGGGGCCATATCCGGGGTCGGGTCGTTCAATTCGGACCCTGACTGTCATGCATGGATGTGAAAAGGCGGTAAATGACACGGATGCTCATCGACGCCGTCCGCGAATATCATCCAGCGCCTCCTGCAACCGGCCGATGGTTGCGGGATCGGTCGCCTTGTTGCAGGCGAGCGACATGGCGACCTGCTTGAAGGTCAGCAGCGGCACGATGCCCATCGCATTGGCCTGCCAGGCAAGATAGGGCTCGGCTTCCGATCCGGTGGCCCAGAGGTCGATGCGATCATGCAGCAGCTTCTGGATGTTGAGCGGGTCGTGCGGCACCGTATCGACGTTGAAGCCGCCATGGGTCAGGAAATCCGAGATGCCGGCGCCCTGATAGGCGCCGATGCGATAGCGTTTGGCATCCGCGAGCGTTTTGATGTCGAGATGGCGGCTGTCATGGCCATAGAGGGTCCAGTCGTTCTCGACCAGCGGCCCCACCCATTGGAAGAGCGGCCGCCGTTCGTCGGAGACGGTGGTGCTGTAGACGCAGGTGTCCTTGAGCTCCAATGCCATGGCATAGGCCCGGGCCCATGGCAGAACCTTGATGGTGTAGGGCACTGCCGCCCGCTCGAAGATCGCCTTGACCAGATCGGTCGAGATGCCGGCCAGCTTGCCGTCGATCACGGTGTTGAAGGGCGGATAATCCTCGGTCGTGACCGTGATCGCGGCGTGCGCCGGCGCACAGATCAGGCAGAGCAGCAGGGGGAGGGCAGGCAATACGATACGCAACGGCGTGACCTTCGGGTGCACGATGGTGCCGGCGCCAGGATAGGCGCGTTTCGGTGCCGTGACTAGACGAGCCGGCGCCACACCCCCGATTTGGGGAGGTGCCCTTATGGCCGCCGCCGCGGCAGCGGCTCGATCTCGGCCAGCACGACGCCGCTGCGGCTCATGCCGAGCGCCTTGGCCGTGGCCGGGCTGACATCCATGATGCGTGTCTTGGAATGCGGTCCCCGGTCCTCGACCTTGACCACGGCGGTCTTGCCGTTGCGCAAATTCGTGACCTTGGCGAGCGAGCCGAGCGGCAGGGACTTGCTGGCCGCGGCGTTGGAATTCATGTCGAAGCGATGGCCGTCGGCCATGCGGTTGCCGTCCAGGCTCGGATGCATGAACGAGATCGTGCCCCGTTGACCATGATGGGCCGGACCGTGATGGTTTTGGCCGTGAGACGTCTTGGACCTGGACTTGGCTTTGGCCTTCGTCTTGGCGCGCTTGGTGACGATCGCGTGTTTCTTCGAATGCGTCGCGGCATCGGCCGCAGCGGGAGACGCCACTGATGCCATCAACAGGCATGAGATGAGTTGGAGCCTGCGCCGCATGACCTTGGCCTCCTGGAAACGGATTTGCCGGTCGGGCCGCGCCGAACGGGCGGCCGAGGAGGTGCGCAATCTAACCCGAGAAGGCCGATTGCGCCAGAGCGCCGCTCGCGTTCGCTTCGTTATAGCGGTTGCGGCTAATCCTGGGAGGTACCGAGCGGCGTAACCTCGGCCTCGACGACGCCGTCCTTGCGCATGCCGAGCACCTGTGCGGTGGCCGGGCTCACATCCATGATCCGCTTGCCGACATAAGGGCCGCGATCCTCGACATGGACCACGGTGCTCTTGCCGTTCTTGAGATTGGTCACCTTGGCTTTGCTGCCCAGCGGCAGGACCTTGCTGGCCGCCGCATTGGATTGCGGCCGGAAGCGGTTGCCGTCGGCCATCTTCCTGCCGGCCAGCTTCGGATGATAATAGGAGATCCGTCCATGCTGGACATGATGTCTATATTGGACGTGATGAGTACGCACGGCGACGTGCTTATCGTGTTGGGAAGGGGCAGCCAGTGCGGCGGGTGCCGCAAGCAGGCAGACCAGCATCAGCCCTGACGGGCGTATCGGAAACATTGTCTCAACTCCAACCAGGACATGCCCAGTGCATGTCCTTTCCAAGACCCGGCTTCGTCTGGAACCGTTGCGAAGCGGTCGTTAACCAATGCCCAGCGTAGCGGGATCGTTCCCTCGGCCACCCTGGCCCCCTGGTCTCGGCTGGTCCGATGCGGTGCGCTCCGTGCTATGATCAAGGCTGTCGAGGCGGTACGAGGAGCGGCTGTGAACATCTCGCCAGGTTTTCTCTTTCTCGCGCTCTGGGCGCTCTGGGCCATCTCCTGGGGGCTGGCCGCGCTGTGGTCGGCGCGCACGGAGAAGCGCAGCAGCGGCCCGCTTGTCTGGCGCTATCGCATAGTCGTCACCGCCGGCGTCGTGCTGCTCTGGCATCGCACCGGCGACGCGCTGCACGCGCCCCGGCTTTGGCATGTGGGTTATGACGGGGCCTATGCGCTGGCCGGGCTGACCCTGCTCGGCATCCTGTTCACCTGGTGGGCACGGCTGCATCTGGGCCGGCTGTGGTCCGGCTCGGTGACGCGCAAGGCGGGGCATCACATCGTCGATACCGGCCCTTACGCCTTGGTACGTCACCCGATCTATACCGGGCTGATCACGGCCACGGTGATGACGGCGCTGGCTATCGCGACATGGCCGGCGCTCATGGGGAGTGCGCTTATCGCCATAGGGCTCTGGATGAAGGCACGGCTGGAAGAAGGCTTCCTAGCCCAGGAACTGGGTCCCGACGCCTATGACGGCTACCGCGGGCGCGTTGCGATGCTGGTGCCTTTCGTCTTCTAATCTGCGGACGATTGTCTTCGGTGGGGCGCCTTTCCCGGCCCGTCTTCCCCCATTGTGTTGTCCAGCCCTGGGCACTACCATCGCGCCGCATCCAAATCGGGCCCCGGCGATGATGTTCATGGCCGGCTCGCGGGGCAAATCATCATGAGCGGCGGCCGCGGCGGGGCGGCTGTGCGGCATTCTGCGTCTCGAATCTCTGGGGGGATCATGCGGCATCTCGGCTCTGCACAACATCACGCGAACCGGTCGGGCCCGGCCAGGGTCGTCATAGCGGCCATGGCGCTTGCCGGGACACTTGTTGCCGGGCTTGGCCTCTCACCCGATGCCGCGGCCGCGACATATCGCGGCAAAACGATCGCGGTCGGCAGGGGCAGCGCACATACGCTGGTCGTGACCGATGCCACGGGCCATGTGAGTTCCGTCGCCATCGTGTTCACCGAGCGAGCCTTGGACGGACTGCCCATGCCGGCGGGCGACCAAATGGACGTGGCCTTCGCCTTGCCCATGCCCGCCCACGCACCGAAGACGGCGTTCGATCATGCGGTGATCAATTGGGAGCCGCATGGCCATCCGCCCCCGCATATCTACGACGTGCCGCATTTCGACTTCCATTTCTACATGGTGAGCTCGGCGGAGCAGGCGCGCGTCACCTTCAAGAGCATGATGGATTCCGGTGCCCCGGCGCAGCAGCCGCCCGCATCGCTGCTGCCGGCCGGCTATGTCGTGCCGCCCGGGACGGCCGTGCCGGAAATGGGTGTCCACGCCATCGATACCAGCGGCCCGGAATTCCACGGCCATCCCTTCACCGCGACGTTCATTTACGGCTTCTACGAGAAGCAGATGACCTTCCTGGAGCCGATGGCATCGCGGGCCTATCTCGAAAGCAAGCCCAATATCACCAGGCCGGTCGCCCGCCCGGCCAGCTATGGTAGGCCTGGAATGTACCCTGACACCTACAGCATTCGCTATGACAAGGCGCATCACAGCTACACGGTGGCTCTGGAGGGGCTGCGCTAGACCAAATCACGTTTGGACGGAAACGTCCAAACGTGTGAATTTGGTCTATATCTTTGAGTCGACGAGCGGATCGTGCTTGATGGAAAGCCATCAAGCACACCTCATCTCGTTTGACGCATCTAAAGGCCGAGGCGCCGCCGGGCCTCCGATACGGCGCGCCGCGTCTCCGCCAAGGTGATGCGGTCGCGGACCAGCAGCTTGTGCAACATCGGGTCGGCGAGCAGCTCCTCGACCGGCGGCTCGATGCCGGCATGGGCATAGGATCGGCTGGTACAGCGCGGGCCGGCCTGACCTTCATTGGCCCGACATTCATTGGCCTGGCATCCGCTAGCTTCGCGTTCATCGGGGCGGAAGCCGGGTGAGGTGCCGTCCATCCGCCTTTTCCTCCGCCGTTGCCGCTCAGCTTTCGTCGAACCGGGAGCCTACAGAAACAAGCTTGCGAGTGCAAATCATTCTCATTATCATCGCGCCAAGGCAGCCAATATGGAGGGCAGGATGCTGGGCGAGACCGGAACCCATAGGGGGCTGAGCGGTGGCCCCAGGTTGGAGGATGTGGATGAGGGGGCCATCGACAAGAGCCGCATGGCCGAGGCGCTGGGCTTAAGTCTGGGCGAGCATCTGGTGGTCTGGGCGTTGCGCCGGCTGGTGGCGCGCCGCGGCCTCGATCAACTGACAATGATGGAGTTCAAGGAGCTCTGCGGGCCGGGGGCACCCCAGGTGTTGGCGACGTTCCAAGGGTTTCTGGCCATCGCCGGCCATGCCAGCCGGCATCCGGTCAATGTGGGCTATCCCGGCTATGTCGGGCTTACTATGGATGAGCGCCATCTGGTGGCGTTGTTGAGCGCGGCGCAGGCCGGGGAGACGGATCGGTTCTCGGCCCATCTGCGTTTCATGTCGCGGCCGGAAACGCGCGAGGATCTGGGCATCGCCGCCAATGGCCTGGCCGCGATATTTGCCGCCCATGGGTTGGAATTCGGACCGCCTGCGATGCCGCCCACGACCCCACGCGCCCTCGATCCGCGCAGCGCCGTGGCGCTCGTGCGATAAGGCGCTTTACATTTCCCGCGTCATGGCCGGGCTTGACCCGGCCATCCATGGGTGCAACCCGCAGCATTCCGACCGGCATAGACTTGGCTCGCCCCAAGGCGGGGATGGCCGGGTCAAGCCCGGCCATGACGTTGGGTAGGTCGGTAGTCGCTATTCGCTCTGCAGCATCTGCTTGATGTTGCGGGTCGCCTGGCGCATGCGGTCGGTGTTCTCGACCAGGGCCAGGCGCACATGGCCGTCGCCATATTCGCCGAAGCCGATGCCAGGGGCGACCGCGACATTGGCCTTCTCCAGCAGCAGCTTGGAGAATTCCAGGCTGCCCAGATGCTTGTAGCGCTCCGGCAGCGGCGCCCAGGCGAACATCGAGGCCGGCGGCGACGGCACGTCCCAGCCGGCGGCATGCAGGCCTTCGATCATGACGTCGCGGCGGCGCTTATAGGTCTTGCGCACGTCGTCGACGTAATCCTGCGGACCATTGAGCGCGGCGATGGCCGCGACCTGGATTGGCGTGAAGGCGCCGTAGTCGAGGTAGGATTTGACCCGCGCCAAGGCAGCGATCAGCTTGCGCGATCCGACCGCGTAGCCCACGCGCCAGCCCGGCATGGAATAGGTCTTGGACAGGCTGCCGAACTCGACCGCGACATCGCGGGCGCCCGGAATCTGCAGTACCGAGGGCGGCGGCGGGCAATCGAAATAGATTTCGGAATAGGCCACGTCCGACAGCACGTAGATGTTGCGGGCGCGGGCGAACTCGATGATCTGGCCGTAGAAGTCGAGATCGCGGATTTCCGCCGTCGGGTTCGACGGGTAATTGACGATCAGCGCGATCGGCGCCGGCACGCTGTGCTTATAGGCGCGGTCGAGATGGTTGACGAAATCGGCCGGGTCGCAGGGCGGGATATGGCGCACGGCGGCACCGGCGATGATCGCGCCGAAGGCATGGATCGGATAGCTGGGGTTGGGCACCAGCATGACATCGCCCGGGCTGGAGATCGCCTGCGCCAAATTGGCGAGGCCTTCCTTCGAGCCCAGCGTCACGACGATCTCGCTTTCGGGGTCGAGCTCGGTGTTGAAACGGCGGGAATAATATCCGGCGATCGCCTTGCGCAGGCCGGGGATCCCCTTGCTGTTGGAATAGCGGTGGGTACGCGGATCCTGCACCGTCTCGACCAGCTTCTGGACGACATGCGCCGGCGAGGCCAAGTCGGGATTGCCCATGCCCAAATCGATCACATCGCGCCCGGCAGCTCGGGCCGCGGCCTTTAGCCGATTGACCTCGGCAAAGACGTAGGGCGGCAAGCGGCGGATGCGATGGAATTCAGACTCGGACATGACCTCGACTTCTCTGTTCGGAGGGAAAACGACCCATCAGAGAAATGCCAAATCGCGTGTTCACGCAAGAGGACAGGTAATCCTCAAGCGCATGGCTGCCTTGGGGCCTTGCCTGTTTCCTTGGCACGGCGTTAATTCGGGAACTTGCACCCCGAATCGAGGAGCCGCCCATGGCCCAAGATATGCGTTTCCAATGGGACGATCCGCTGTTGTTCGACACGGATCTGGCGGCGGATGAACGGCAGATCCGCGACGCCGCGCGCGACTATGCACAAGGCCAGCTGCAGCCGCGGGTAATCTCGGCCTTCGCCGAGGAGCGTTTCGACCGCGAGATAATGGCGGAGATGGGGGCTTTGGGACTGCTGGGCGCCACCATTCCGGAGGCGTATGGCGGGGCCGGCGCCTCCTATGTCGCCTATGGGCTGATCGCGCGTGAGGTCGAACGGGTCGATTCAGGATACCGCTCGGCAATGAGCGTGCAATCCTCGTTGGTCATGCATCCGATCGACGCCTATGGCAGCGAGGCGCAGAAGCGCAAATACCTGCCGAAGCTCGCGACCGGAGAACATGTCGGTTGCTTCGGCCTGACCGAGCCGGATGCAGGCTCCGATCCAGCAGGCATGCGCAGCCATGCCACCAAGACCGATGGCGGCTATCGCCTCAACGGTGCCAAGATGTGGATCACCAACGCGCCGATCGCCGACGTCTTCGTCGTCTGGGCGAAGTCGGAGGCCCATGGCGGCGAGATCAAGGGCTTTGTGCTGGAAAAGGGCATGAAGGGGCTTTCGGCGCCGAAGATCGAGGGCAAGCTCAGTTTGCGCGCCTCGGCCACCGGCGAGATCGTCATGGAGGATGTCGAGATCGGCGAGGAGCATCTGTTGCCGGGCGTGGCCGGCCTCAAGGGGCCGTTCGGCTGCCTCAACCGCGCGCGCTACGGCATTGCCTGGGGAGTCATGGGCGCGGCCGAGTTCTGCTGGCATGCGGCGCGCGACTACACCCTGTCACGCAAGCAATTCGGCCGGCCGCTCGCCGCCAACCAGCTCATCCAGAAAAAGCTCGCCGACATGCAGACGGAGATCGCACTGGGGCTGCAAGCGGCTCTCAAGGTCGGGCGGCTGATGGATGAGGGCAAGGTGCTGCCGGAGGCGATCTCGCTCATCAAGCGCAACAATTGCGGCAAGGCGCTCGACATCGCGCGGGCCTCGCGCGACATGCATGGCGGCAACGGCATCAGCGCCGAGTATCAGGTGCTGCGCCACGCCCTCAACCTCGAGACCGTCAATACCTACGAGGGCACGCACGACATCCACGCGCTGATCCTGGGCCGGGCGCAGACCGGTATCCAGGCTTTCTTTTGATAAGCGATTTCTGAAACAGTCTCGGAAAACGGGGAGCATCTCTTTGGAACGCGAGAGCATGCAATACGACGTGGTCGTCGTCGGCGCAGGACCTAGCGGGCTGTCGGCGGCGATCCGGCTCAAGCAATTGGCCGCGGATGCTGGCCGCGAGGTCTCGGTCTGCGTGCTGGAGAAGGGCAGCGAGGTCGGCGCCCATATCCTTTCGGGCGCCGTGCTCGACCCCCTGGCGCTCAATGAGCTGATCCCGGATTGGCGGAAAAAGGGCGCGCCGGTCGACCAGAAGGTCACGCAAGACCGCTTCCTGATCCTGAGCGAAACGGGCAGCCGCGAGATCCCGTCCTTCCTGCTGCCGCCGCTGATGCGCAACCACGGCAACTACATCATCAGCTTAGGCGCGCTCTGCCGTTGGCTGGGTAGCCAAGCGGAGGCGTTGGGCGTCGAGATCTATCCGGGCTTCGCCGCGGCCGAGCTCCTGTTCCACGAGGATGGCCGGCTCAAGGGTGTCGCCACCGGCGACATGGGCGTCGGCCGCGACGGCGAGCACAAGGACGGCTTCACGCCCGGCATGGAGCTGCATGCGACCTACACGCTGATCGCGGAAGGTGCGCGCGGCTCGCTGGCGAAGCAGCTCATCAAGCGCTTTGACCTCGCGAAGGACAGCCAGCCGCAGAAATACGGTCTCGGCATCAAGGAGCTGTGGCGGGTCGATCCGGCCAGGCACAAGCCTGGCCTGGTCATGCACAGCCAGGGCTGGCCGCTCGATGCCGGCACCGGCGGCGGCTCCTTCCTCTATCACTTCGGGGACTGCCAGGTCGCGGCGGGCTTCGTCGTCCATCTGGACTACGCGAACCCCTATCTCTCGCCCTTCGAGGAGTTCCAGCGCTTCAAGACCCACCCGGACATCCGCGACCTTTTTGAGGGTGGTTCGCGTGAGGGCTATGGTGCCCGCGCCATCAGCGAAGGCGGGCTGCAATCGGTGCCGAAGCTGACATTTGCCGGCGGTGCGCTGGTCGGCTGCGCCGCGGGCTTCGTCAACCTGCCGCGCATCAAGGGCACGCATAACGCGATGAAGACCGGCATGCTCGCCGCCGAGGCCGCGTTTGCCGCCTTGAGCGATGTCGTCGGGGGCGAAGCGGCGCCGGCCATGCTGGAACCTTACGAGACGGGTTGGCGCCGTTCCTGGGTGTTCGACGATTTGCACAAGGTGCGCAACGTCAAGCCGGGGCTGAAATGGGGCATGGCGGCCGGCACCATCCATGGCGGCGTGCATATGTGGCTGAACCAGTTGGGGCTGGGCTTCCTGGTGCCCTGGACCTTGGCCCATGCCAAGGCGGACCACGAAAGCCTGATGCCGGCGTCGGAATGCGAGCCTATCGCCTATCCGAAACCCGATGGCAAGATCAGCTTCGACCGGCTGTCCTCGGTCTTCCTGTCCAACACCGCCCATGAGGAGGACCAGCCGGCGCATCTCAGGCTGACCGATCCGGATATCGCCATCCGGGTCAACCTCGCCCGCTATGACGCGCCGGAGCAGCGCTACTGCCCGGCGGGCGTTTACGAGATCCTGGACGAGGGGGGCGAAGCCAGGCTGCAGATCAACGCGGCCAATTGCGTCCATTGCAAGACCTGCGACATCAAGGACCCGTGCCAAAACATCGATTGGGTGGTGCCGGAGGGCGGTGGCGGCCCCAATTACGGCACCATGTGAGCACAGATCGTCGGTGTCATGGACCGGTCACCCGGCCATGCTATCCCGGCGTATCAGGGTAATTTGAAGCGGAGGGCAGCATGGGCGGCGGCGTTTTCAGGGCTTTGGGCTTGGCGCTGGGCATGGCGGGAGTTATCGCCACGGCCGAGGCGCAAACCACCGCGCCGGTTGCCCCGCCCGAAGCGCCAGCCCAGTCCGAAGCGCCAGCCCAGTCCGAAGCGCCAGCCCAGCAGGTGGACCAGGCTCAGCCGCACAACATCATCCTGTTCGTGGCCGATGGCTTGCGCGGCAGCGTCGTCAATCGGCAGACCGCGCCGACCATGGCGGCGGTCGCCCGCGACGGCGTGTGGATGCGCAACGGCCACGCGCTGTTCCCGACATTCACCACCGCCAATGCCAGCGGCATGGCGACCGGCCATTATCTCGGCGACAGCGGCGACTTCTCCAACACGATCTATGTCGGTTTCGAGGTGGGCGCGGCCGGCAAGAGCGTTACGCCGTTCCTGGAGAACGACCAGGTGCTGGGCGAGGTCGACAAGCAGTTCGGCGGCAACTACCTCGACGAGGCGACGATCCTCAAGCTCGCCCGCGACAAGGGCTACGGCACGGCGTCGATCGGCAAGGTCGGGCCGGTGCTGATCTTCGACCCGACCGAGCGTTCGGGCGAGAAGACGATCATCATCGACGACCAGACCGGCTCCGGCAAAGGCATCCCGCTGTCGCAGGAAATGGCCGACAAGCTGAAAGCGGTGGGCCTGCCGCTCGTCGCCCCATCCCGCGGCGACAATGGCAAGGCCGGCGATTTCAGGACCCCCGGCACGCTGGTCGCCAACATCACGCAGCAGAATTATTTCGCCAATGCCGCGACCGAGGCGGTGCTGCCGCTGCTCGCCGCCCGGCACAAGCCCTTCATCATGGTGTTCTGGTCGCGCGATCCGGACGGCACGCAGCATAACCAGGGTGACAGCCTGCTGCAGCTGGTGCCGGGCATCAACGGCCCGACCTCGATGGCGGGGATCCGCAATGCCGACAATGACCTTGCCAGGTTGCGCGCCGCGTTGACCAAGCTGGGCCTGGCCGGCAACACCGACGTCATCGTCACCGCCGATCACGGTTTCTCGACCATCGGCAAGATGAGCAAGACCAGCCCCGCGGCCAGGCAGCACTATGCCGATGTGCCGAATGGCATGCTGCCGGTTGGCTTCCTGGCGCTCGACCTTGCCAGGGGCCTCAAGATGCCGCTCCTCGACCCGGATGCGAATGACGCCAAGATCGGCAAGGATGCGCATACCAAATTGGGCAACGGCTTGATCGGTGGCGACCGGACGCATCCCAGGCTGGTGGTCGCGGCCAATGGTGGCTCCGACCTCGTCTATATCCCCAGCGGCGACAAGGTTCTTGCGGCACGGGTCGTGAAGATCCTGCTGGCCCAGGATTATGTCAGCGGCATCTTCGTCAATTCAAAGCTGGGTTCGTATCCCGGCACCATGCCGCTCGGCGCCATCAACCTCGAAGGCAAGGCGGTGACGCCGGCGCCGGCGATCGCGGTGAATTTCCGCTCCTTCGATACGGTATGCGGCGAGCCTGTGCGTTGCACCGTCGAGATCGCGGATTCGGTGCTGCAACAGGGCCAGGGCATGCATGGCTCGTTCAGCCGTGCCGATACCTGGAACTTCATGGCCGCCATCGGCCCCGACTTCAAGGCCGGCATGGTCGACACCGCGCCGACCAGCAATGCCGATCTCGGCCTCACCATCGCCAAGCTGATGAAGCTCGACATCTCGGCCAAGGGCAAGCTGCTCGGCCGCTCGCTCAATGAGATCATGCCCGGCGGCGTCATGCCGGGCGTCACCAGCCAGGTCGTGTCCTCGAAACCCGCGGCCAATGGCTTGCGCACGGTCATCGACATGCAGCGGGTCGGCGATACGAAATACTTCGATGCGGCCGGCTTTCCCGGCCGCACTGTCGGGCTGACAGCAACGGGCTTCTGATGCCTCCCGGCTGTGCGGAGATTCGGGTCGAACGACCCAAGCGATGGATCGGATCACGAACCCACCGGCTGGGCTGATTCAACCCAGCCGGATTTTACGATGGCCCGCCGGATCTGATAACCGGCGGAGCCGGGCGGTTCATCATTCGGTGTCGCCGGCCTTTGCCCGTTCCGGATACCAGCTTGTGAATTTGATCGCCCCGATCAGCGCAACGATGGTCGCGATGATACCGATCCGAGGCGGCAAGGCCGGGGCATAGAGCAGAACGAGATCGGCGATCACCAGAACGACGAAAGCCAGCGCCCAGACGGCCGTGATGACATAGTTCGTGCGCATGAATTGCGGGCTGTCCCAGAATTCTGCCGATACCTGCTCACGCGCATATTGCAGCGTGAACGGCCGCCGCAACGCCATGGATACGAGAACGATGAGGAGCAGGCCGAGGTCGACGCGCAGCCGGACGCCTATGATGGACCAGGCCGGCCCTCCGAAAACCGCATAGAGTGCCAGCGCGCCGAACAGGATCGTCGTCCCGATCTCGAGGATTTTGGGGCTTCGGCCAGGTGTCACCCAGTCGCGGAGCAAGAGGGCCACGGACACCACGGCGCCGGCGATCAACCCCTCGGTCGCACCAACGACACGATCGACAAGCGCAAAGACGATGAATGGCGCGAAGGCAAGCAGGATACCCATCGTCTCTTCTTCCGCCTTCGGCAACGCTGATTCTCAGGCAACAACACCGCGTGTTGGTGGCACCGACAGCATGCGATATTCATCTTGGTATTAACGAATTATACGCGTGCGCACGCGCTGCAATCAAGCTGCTTACCCCGTTACGGCTTGCCGTTCACTCCGCAGTGCTTTGGTCATTATTGCACCGCTTCGCGGCTCTTTTGCTCGACGGAAGACTGGAGGCGTTACTCATTCTACCACCGCATTTTCGCACAGCCTGCCCCGCCCGGCAGAACGGAAAACTGATCTTTCAGCCATTTCTCTTTAAATATTTCCGGTTAATAAAGGGGTAGGCATAAAAGAACCGCTCCTAAGGGAGTACCGGTACAGGCGGGGCGGAAGCGGGCGAATGATGATCACCTTATCCGGCAGGTTCCGTCGACGGCTTCCGCTGACGCTGGCGGTGCAACTTTTCGTCGTCTTCGTCTGCGGAACCGTACTGGTCGCCGAGATCACGGAAAGCCTGCATTCGCGCCAGCGGGAGCTGAGGGACAGTCGGACCGACGCCGTCAATCTCAGCCGATCGATCGGCCGCCACCTCGATGATTGTTTCGATCTTGCCGAGGTGCTGCTGACCAGCGTGGTCAGCCGGGTGAACCAGCTGCCGATCAATGCCGAGACGCTGAAGGAACTGCACGTCATGATGAGGCAGAGCGCGGCATACGCGCCCGTCATCGACGGCATCAACCTCTATGACGAGCATGGGTACTGGTTGGCGAACTCCTTCTCGCCTTCGACCGTCCCCTACGTCTATACGATCGCCGACAGGCCGATCTTCAAGTACCACCAGAACCACGAGGATCTCGGTACTCATGTCGGCGCCGTCGGACTGAGCCGGGCCACGGGCAAATCGGTCGTGGTCGTCAGCCGCCGCTTCAACAAGCCCGATGGCAGCTTCGGCGGCATGGTCAGCGTGTCCATTTCGATGGACTACTTCCAGCATTACATGAAGGCCTTCGACATCGGCAGCCTGGGCACGATGTATGTCGCCTCGTCCGTCGACCGCATGGTGTTGGCGCGCGTACCCTATTCCGCCGAGATTGTCGGCCGCAGCTTCCCGGCTGGTACGATCTGGCCGCATGTCGAAAAGACGCCGGATGGTGTGTGGACCTCGCCGTCGCAGACGGATGGACGGATACGCATCAACAGCTATCACGCC
>DATJJW010000098.1:0-2197 GCA_035491935.1 Allostellaceae bacterium
ATAGCGATGCGCCGGCTCGGTGTTGCCATTGTCGTCTTCGGCCTCGCCGATGCCGTCCGGCTTCAGCTCGGCGGCGCGGTCATTGATGAAGAGTTGGCCCTGCCGCATCTGGATGCGGTCGCCGGGCAGTCCGACTACGCGCTTGACCCAGGCCTGTGAACGGTCGCCGGGCCAGCGGAATACCACGACATCGCCGCGCTTCGGCATCGCGCCGAACACACGGCCCGTCTCCGGCAGCGTGATCTGGATCGGCAGGGAGGCGTCGCTATAGCCGTAAGGGAATTTGGAAGCCAACAGCGCATCGCCGATCATCAGCGTCGGCTCCATCGAGCCGGACGGCACATAGAACGGTTCGGCGATGGCGCCCTTGGCGAGGAAAACGATCAGGACGATGGCGACGAGCTGCAGCACCTGGCCGCGCCAGGTGCTGGTCTTTGTCGGGGTCGATAACTTGTCCACGCTCATCCGCCAGTACCTCCAACAGTGATTCGCTCCATCCGGAGCGTCGGCTGGCCGACGCCGACCGGCACACCTTGGCCATGCTTGCCGCAGGTGCCGATGCCGGAATCCAGCGCCAGATCGTTGCCGATCATGGTGATGCGATGCAGGTCGGTCGGTCCGTTGCCGATCAGCATCGTACCCTTCAAGGGGGCGCCGAGCTTGCCGTTCTCGATTTTGTAGGCCTCGGTGCACTGGAATACATATTTGCCCGAGGTGATGTCGACCTGGCCGCCGCCGAAATTCGCCGCGTAGATGCCATTCTTGACAGAGGCGATGATCTCGGCCGGATCGCGGTCCCCGGCCAGCATGTAGGTGTTGGTCATCCGCGGCATCGGTACATGGGCGTAACCCTGACGCCGGCCGTTGCCGGTGGGCTTCATGTTCATCAGCCGTGCGTTTTGTCGATCCTGCATATAGCCGACCAGAATGCCGTCCTCGATCAGTACGGTTCGGCTGGTCGGCGTGCCCTCGTCGTCGATCGAGAGCGAGCCGCGGCGCGAAGCGATGGTGCCGTCGTCGACGACGGTGACGCCCTTGGCTGCAACCTGCTGGCCCATCAGGCCGGCAAAAGCCGACGTCTGCTTGCGGTTGAAATCGCCTTCGAGCCCATGGCCGACGGCCTCGTGCAGCATCACGCCGGGCCAGCCGGCCCCCAGCACGACATCCATCTCGCCGGCCGGAGCAGGCACCGATTCAAGGTTGACCAGCGCTTCGCGGATCGCACCTTCCGCGGCATCGCGCCAGGCCTTGGTCTCGATGAAGCGCGCATAGCCCTCGCGGCCGCCATATCCTTTGCTGCCGCTTTCCTGGCGATTGCCTTCGCCCACCACCACGGAAATATTGACCCGCACCAAGGGGCGGACGTCGCGATAGCTCTCGCCATCGGGACGGAGGATTTCCACGACCTGCCAGGTTGCGCCCAGGCTCACCGTCACCTGGCGCACCCGCGGGTCCTTTTGCCGGACATAGGCGTCGATCTCGGCGAGCAGCTTGACCTTGCTCTCGAAGCCCGGCGCATCCAGCGGATTGTCGTCGCCATAGAGTCGCACATTCGTGTGCGGCGGCGCCGCCGAGAATGTGCCGGAATAGCCGCCGCGCACGGCGTGGACGGCGTCGGCAGCGCGGATCAGCGCCGGCAGCGACACGTCGGAGGAGTGGGCGTAGCCGACCGCATCGTCCTTCACCGCGCGCAAGCCGAACCCCTGCGAAGTATCGTAGGTCGCCTGCTTCAGCCGGCCGTTGTCGAACATCAGCGCTTCGGTCTGGCTGTATTCCAGGAATAATTCGCCGTCATCGGCGCCGGACAGGCCGCGCGCAACTTCATGGCGAACGGCATCCCGGTCGAGTTTGGCGCGATCGAGCAGTGAGGTCGTGGCGGGATCGGTCATGGCGCCTCCAGCATGGGCGGATGTTATTGTTCCCGACGGTACTGATCGCCCTGACCCGGGATGATGAAAAGGAAGATAGGCATGATGGCGGCAAAAGGGGAGAGCATCTACCGCCGCAGCGGGTTACGGTTGCGTAACCCTCACGGCAACTGATCATAGCCTTCCGCAAGGCCATTGAGGCTGAGCGGAAAGCCGATGCCCTCTTCCGGGGTCTCGAAGATGATGAAAGTCGCGGTTTTGGCAGTCTTGAGCTGGTTGAGCAGCTTGTCATCCATCACGACCTCGGCGACGCAGCCATTGGGCAGGCA
>DATJJW010000099.1:0-8825 GCA_035491935.1 Allostellaceae bacterium
CAGTGAGATAGCAATCGATTGCCTCGTCGAGCCGGCCGAGATCGGACAGCACCAAGCCCAGATTGCACAGAACATTGGGCATGGCGGCGTTGAGCGCCAGCCCCTGGCGGTAGAATGTCACGGCGGTCTCGGCCTCGCCCGCCCGGGCGAAAGCGCTGGCGAGATTGGCCAGGGCCGGGGCATGGCCCGGCTGGGCTTCGACCTGGCGCCGGTAATAAGCGATAGCGACCTTGTCGTCGCAGCCGGCCAGGATCTGCTCGATATTGCCGCGGGCATGAGCGAAGTCCGGCTGGAGCGCGAGCGCCCGTTCGTAACAGGCGAGCGCCGACTCAACCTGGCCCTGCTGCCGATATATCTCGCCCAGGGTGTTGTGAAACGTCGCGACCCGGCCGTCGAGGGCGATCGCCCGCTCGACCAGCACGGCGGCCTCCTGCACGCGGCCGCCCCGCAATGCCACCGCGCTCATCAGATGCAGCGTCTGGGCCAGCTTCGGCTGCAGTGCCAGGATTTCGCGACCCAGCGCCTCCGCCTCGCCGAAGCGCTCGGCGCGAAAATGGTCGAGCGCCTGGGCATAAAGGGCGTCGAGCTGGTTCTGAATATCGGTCACGCGAGGATCATTTGAGCGAAGGCGGAGATCGCCGGCGGGATTCCAGGAAGGCGCCGACTGTGCGTCAGACGACACCACCGGGACAAGGGCCACGTGAATGGTGATGGACCGGGCCAGGCAATTGGCAGCTCCAGGCCCAGTACAACGTCAACCTCTATCACGACTGCACCAGCAACGCGGCCCTGGTGAACCTCAAGCTCCACTTCTAGCCAGCAGCCCCCGGATGCCCTAAACATCCGGGGGTACATGGCGGGGAATGGCAGGAACGAGGGCGTGGCACGCAAGGACAAGGCGCCGGATCAGCCAGCGGCACCCGCTGCAGCCACCGGCCGCCCAATAAGCCTGGAACAGGCCATGGCCATGGCCTACCAGCATTGGAACACCCGCCAGGCGGCAGCGGCGGAACGCCTGTGCCAGCAGGTGCTGGCGGTGTCGCCCAACCATCCCGATGCGTTGCACCTGATGGGCGTGATGGCCCATGCCTATGGCAAGGCCGATCTTGCAATCGAGTTTTTGACACGGGCCTGCACCCATCCCGGTGTGCCGCCGCTGTTTCACAGCAACCTCGCCGAGATGTGCCGGCAGGCCAAACGCCTGGCCGAAGCCGAGGATGCCGGTCGGAAGGCGGTGGCACATGCCAACGCGCCACCCCAGGCCTGGAACAATCTCGGCATCGTGCTGCAGGAACGCGGCAAGCTGGAGGAAGCGCTCGACTGCCTGAACCGGACGATCACGCTGAAACCGGACTATGCCGAGGCGCATAGCAATCTCGGCAATACCCTGATGAAGCTGAGCCGCCTGACGGAGGCCGAGCGGGCCTATGAACAGGCACTGTCGATCAACCCGGATTCGGCCGACGCCCACAGCAATTTCTCGTCCACCCTCATCGACCTCGGCCGGTTCGACGAG
The DNA here is from genome assembly GCA_035491935.1 of Allostellaceae bacterium. Taxonomy (GTDB): domain Bacteria; phylum Pseudomonadota; class Alphaproteobacteria; order ATCC43930; family CGMCC-115725; genus DATJJW01. Next base: position 1,517 of record DATJJW010000099.1, read on the forward strand.
GCGCGGAGCCATGCCGAGCGTGCCATCACGCTCAACCCGCAGACGGCCGATGCCCACGCCAACCTGGCTATGATCGAGGCCCGGTTCGGCCGCAAGCGGGAGGCGCTGACGCAGATCGATGCTGCCCTCGGCCTGATGCCGGATAATATCCGGCTGCTCCTGGCCCGCACCGATATCCTGAAGAAGCTCAACCGGCTGGATGACGCTCTCGCCAACAGCAACCGCACCCTCGCCCTCTGGCCCGAGGACGGCGAGGCCCACAATGTTCATGGCCTGTTGCTGCAAGCATTGGGATGCTACCCGGAAGCGCTGGCTGCACTGGACAAGGCCGTCCCGCTCCTGCCGCGTCCGGCCTCGGCGGTCGGCAACAAGGCGGTGGCGCTGATGGAGATGGGCCGGCACGAGGCGGCGCTTGTCGCCTTCGACGAGGCGCTGCGCCTGCAGCCCGACTTTACCGCCGCCTGGTTCAATCGCGCCGACCTCAAGAAATTCATGACCGGCGATCCGGACATCGCGGCCATGGCGGCTCTGCTGGCCCCAGATGCGGTGCAATCCCATGACGAGCGCATGGCGCTGCATTTCGCCCTCGGCAAGGCCTATCTCGACACGAAGGACGCCGAGGCCGCCTTCCGGCATCTGGACGAAGGCAACCGGATGAAGCGGGCGACCATCGACTATGATGCCGATGAGACCGGCCGCTGGATGGACGCCATCGTCACGATGTTCCCGGCCGAGAGAATGCGGCGCTTCGCCCAGGTCGGCGCCGAAAGCGAGGTCCCGGTCTTCGTGCTGGGCATGCCACGCTCCGGCACCACCTTGGTCGAGCAGGTGCTGGCGGCGCATCCCGAGGTACATGGCGCCGGCGAGTTGCCCACCGTGTCGCGGCTGGTGGGACAAGTCCATGGCCCGGGTGGCACGGTACAGCCCTATCCGGGTTTCATCGAATTCTTCAGGGCACCGCAATTCGAGGCATTCGGGCGGCAATATCTGGCGGAGGTGACCGCGCTGGCGCCGGGCCAGGCACGCATCATCGACAAGATGCCGGCGAATTTCCTCTATGCCGGGCTGATCCACCTGGCCCTGCCCGGCGCCCGCATCATCCATTGCCGGCGCGACCCGCTCGATACTTGCCTCTCCTGCTACAGCAAGCTGTTCTCGGCCGAGCAGAATTTCGCCTATGATCTGGTCGAACTCGGCCGCTTCCATCGTGGCTATCAGCGCCTGAGCGATCATTGGCGGGCGGTGCTGCCGGCAACATCCTTCATCGAGATCGACTATGCCGAGATGGTGGAAGACTTGGAGGCCTCGGCTCGGCGGCTGATCGATTTCCTCGGCCTTGCATGGAACGAGGCCTGTCTCGATTTCCACCGCTCCGACCGGCCGGTCAGGACCGCCAGCATGAACCAGGTGCGCCAGCCGATCTACAGGAGCAGCCTTGGCCGCGCCGAAAGCTACCGCAACCACCTTGCGCCACTGATCGATGCCCTGGGCCTGGAATAAACGAGCGCTCCTGCTGCTACTGGCGCTGGCATCCTGCGGCAGTCCCCACGGGCGCATGGATGTCGCGACCGCCGTCGCGGCGCGGGCCGGCCTGGTACACAAGGACGTGCCGGGCGGCCCCTTCACACTCGCGACCTGGTCGCGTCTCACCGATCCCAAGGCGCCGCTGACAGTCTATATCGCAGGCGACGGCCTGGCCTGGCTGACCGTACGGCAAGTCTCGCTCGACCCGACGCCGACCGATCCGCTGGCGCTTCGCCTGGCCGCCCTCGATCCGGCGCCGAACGTCGTCTACGTCGCCCGGCCCTGCCAATATCAGCCGCCGCCCGGAACCATCGCCTGCGCCTCGACCTATTGGACGCACCGGATCTTCTCCCCGGAGGTGATCCGCTCGACCGCCGACGTCATTCGCCATTTCGCGGATGAAACCTCGGGCGGCGTCAGGCTGGTGGGCTATTCCGGCGGCGGCGCACTCGCCGTGCTGGTAGCGCCGCTGATCCCGCACCTCATCGACCTGCGCACCGTTGCCGGCAACATCGATACCGTCGCTTTCGTGCAGCACCACGACGTGACGCCCTATGGGGAATCGGCCAATCCCGCCGACATCGCGCCACAGCTGAAGGATCTGCCGCAGATCCATTTTATCGGCGCCAGGGATGTCATCGTGCCGAGCCTGATATCACGCTCCTATGCCCGGCACATGGGTGCCAGCCGATGCCTCGCCATCGTTCCGGTCCTCGAAACTGGCCATGAGCATGGCTGGGTCCGGGCCTGGCCCGCCCTGCTCGGCCGCCGGCCGGCTTGCACGCCTTAAGCGGCGCTCTCGATACCCGAACGCCGGCTCAGCCTCTTGCCGGGACGGACGAGATTGCGCCCCTCCTCCTTCGCGACGTAGAGCGCCTCGTCGGCCGCGTTGAACAGCGTGTCCGTATCGAGGCCGGCCTCGGGTTGGACCGAGGCGGTGCCGATGCTGACGGTGAGGTAGCCGGCCGGTCCGTCCACATGCTCCAGACGGCAATCGAGGATGAATTGCCGGATCTTCTCGGCGATGGCCAGCGCTGCCAACTCGTCGGTATTCGGCAGCAGGACGACGAATTCCTCGCCGCCGAAGCGGCCGCCGGCATCGCGCGGCCGGCGCAGATTCTTGCGGATGGCATTGGCTACCAGCAACAGGGCGCCATCGCCGGCGTGATGGCCGTAGCGGTCGTTGTAGCGTTTGAAATTATCGGCATCGAGCACCAGGATGCTCAGCGGCTCCTTGGTCCGGACGGCGTGCAGCCATTCCCGGCGCATGGCGAGCTCGAAGCCCCGGCGGTTCAGCAGCCCGGTCAGCCCGTCGGTCTGGGCCAGCTCCTCCAACTCGCGCTCGACCTCCCGGCGGCGGCGCATTTCGCGCTCGACCCAGATCTCCAGCAGCAGGATGACGCCGCAGAGCAGCAGGAGCATCAGGCTGATCGCGATCGCCTTCGGCCACCAGGCCGCATAGATATCGTCCAGCGACACGCCGACGCTGATGGTCAGCGGCAGCCCCTTGATGCGCTGGAAGGCGTAGAGCCGGGTGATATGGTCGAGTTGCCCTGCATCGACGAAATGGCCGGCCTGCGCCTTCGAATACCGGCCGAAGACCGGGCTGGTGCTGACATCCTGGTCGATGGTGTAGGGCGCCGGAAAGCGATAGACCACCCGCCCGTCCATATGGACCAGCGTGATGCTGCCATGGATGCCCAGCTTCAGCTTGTTGAAAAGGTCGTGGAAATATCCAAGCCTCAGGCCGCCCGAGATGATGCCGGCGAAATGGCCATCCGTCGTCGGTATGCGCCGGCTGAGTTCCATGATTGGCTCGCCCGGATTGAGGCGGCTGACTATGGCGCGCGCAACGCGCAAACCCAGATGGGGATTGTCCCGTTGCGCCCGGAAATAATCGCGGTCGGCGAAGTTGAGCTTCTTGGTGTCCGGTGAGCGTGCCTCGGCCACCAGATCGCCCTTGGTGTCGATGACCAGGATCGAGTTGAGATAGGGCGCGGCCGCCGCACGGTCGAACATGGCGGAACGCCGCACGGCCGACGTCGCCTGCTGGATGCCGGGCAGCGCCACCCCCTCCGCCGCGCCTTGGAGCGACAGGTCGTAGACGGCAATGGTCCGGCCAATCTCGTCCGACAGGGTCACGGACAGATTGTTCGCCGATTGCACCGCCTGGTTCCAGGCATCCGAGCGCATCTGCCACAGCACGCCGATGCCCAAGGCGAGCGTGCATAGCGCAAGCAGGGTGCACAATAACCGGATCGAGCGCTTGAAAGCCCGGCTGCGGGCGGCTCTCCTTCGGGGGTGCGGCACTTCGGAAGCGATGTCCATGCCGCCATGATTCCGATACGCCCCGTTAACGCCGCCTTTAATTTCGATCTGTTCTTAACAAGTGGCGGTCATGGATGGCTGGAGCCCCCCCCCCGGGAAACCCGAAACTTTGGTTCACGCCTCCTGCGGCATCTGGGCCAACAGCTTGTCGAGCGTGACGGGATAGTCGCGCACGCGCACGCCGGTGGCATTGTAGACCGCGTTGGCGACAGCCGCGGCGACGCCGCAGAGCCCCAGCTCGCCAATACCCTTGGCCTTCATCGGCGAAGAGATCGGATCGATCTCGTCCAGGAAAATTACCTCCAGATGCGGAATGTCGGCATGGACCGGCACTTCGTAGCTGGCCAGGTCGTGGTTGACGAAGAAGCCCAAGCGCCTGTCGATCGCGAGATCCTCCATCAAGGCGCCACCCACGCCCATGGTCATGGCGCCGATGACCTGGCTGCGCGCGGATTTCGGATTGAGGACCCGACCGGCGGCACAGACCGCGAGCATGCGCCGCACGCGGATCTCCGCCGTGGCGGAATCGACGGCGACCTCGATGAAATGCGCACCGAATGTCGATTGCTGGAACTTCTTGGCAAGGTCGCCATATTGGATCGAATCCTCGCCCTGGAGTTCGCCATCGGCCGCGGCCTGGGCCAGGGGCGCGCTGCGATTGCCGGCATGGACCGCGCCATCGGCAAAGGCGGCGTCGCCTGAGTTGAAGCCCAGCTTTTGCGCAACGGCCTCGCGCAGCTTGACGCAAGCCGCATAGACACCGGATGTGGAATTATTGGCGCCGAACTGGCCGCCCGAGCCGGCGGAAACCGGAAAGGCTGAATCGCCGAGGCGCACCCGCACCCGGTCGAGCGGGACGCCCATCATCTCCGCCGCCGTCTGGGCGATGATGGTGTAGGAGCCGGTACCGATATCGGTCATGTCGGTCTCGACCGTGATGATGCCCTGGCCGTCGAGCCGGACGCGCGCGCCCGATTTTACCAGCAGATTGTTGCGGAACGCCGCCGCCATGCCCATGCCGAGCAGCCAGCGCCCGTCGCGCACCTGGCCCGGCGTGGCATTGCGCTTGTCCCAGCCGAAATGGGTGGCGCCCAGACGCAGGCACTCGGTCAGGCGCCGCTGCGAAAACGGCCTATCGGGCTTTTCCGGATCGACCTGGGTATCGTTGACGATGCGGAACTCGATCGGGTCCATGCCCAATTTCGCCGCCATCTCGTCCATGGCGATCTCGAGCGCCATCAGGCCCGGCGCCTCACCTGGCGCCCGCATCGCATTACCCTCCGGCAGGTCGAGCATCGCCACGCGCATCGCCGTCATCCGGTTGGCCCCGGCATAGAGCAGGCGGGTCTGGCCGACCGCCGTTTCCGGCTCGCCACCTGGCAGGTTGCCGGACCAGCTCTCATGGCCGATAGCGGTGATCTTGCCGTCTCGCCCGGCCCCGATGCGGATGCGCTGGATCGTCGCCGGCCGGTGCGTGGTGTTGTTGAACACCAGCGGCCGCGGCAGCGCCACCTTGACCGGCCGGTTGGCCGCCTTTGCCCCCAGCGCCGCCATGACCGCATCGGCGCGCAGGAACAGCTTGCCGCCGAAGCCGCCGCCGATATAGGGCGACATCAGGCGGACATTCTCCTTCGGAATGCCCAGGGTCGCCGCGATATCCGCATGCCCCCAGGCGACCATCTGGCTCGAAGTCCAGATCGTGACCTTGTCGCCATCCCATTTGGCGAGCGACGCATGCGGTTCCATCATCGCATGGCCCTGGTCGGGCGTGGTGTATTTCTGGTCCAGCTTGACAGGCGCCGCGTCGAAGGCGCCCTGGAAATCGCCGATGGATGTATCGGGCGGCCCGCTGACCGGGGTCGCCTCGGGCTTGACGGCCTTCTCCATCCCGGCCGCCAGGTCGAAGGCGCCCTTCTCGCGGGCGTAGTCGACGCGGATAAGATGCGCGGCGTCGCGTGCCTCCTCGAAGCTTTCGGCGACCACGACGGCGATCGCCTGGTGGTAATGGTCGACCTCCGGCCCGCCCAGCAGCTTGGCGGTGTTGTGCGCGCCCTTGCCCAGCTTGCCGGCATTCTCGGCCGTCACGATGGCAATGACGCCCGGTGCGTGCTGGGCATCCTTGAGGTCGATCGACTTGATGCGCCCCTTGGCGATGGCGGCGCCCAGGATATAGCCATAGGCCGGATCGGGCACCGCGTCGTGACGCTCATAGGCATAAGGCGCGGTGCCGGTCGTCTTGTACTTGCCGTCGATACGGTCCGTAGGCTGGCCCACGACCTTGAGCTGGTCGATCGGATTGGTGGTGGCGGGTTTGTCGAACAGCATGGCTCAGGCCCTCGCTTCGGCCATGACGGCGCCGAGCGTACGCTCGACCAGCGGCAGTTTGAACGCATTCGCCTGGGTCGGATGCGCACCGGCCAAAAGTTCGACGGTCACCGCCTTCGCGCCCTTGGACATCTGCTCCTCGGCCGCCTCGACACGCCAGGGCTTGGGGGCGACGCCGCCTAGCGCCACGCGGCCGGTGCCGTCCTTCTGGATGATGGCGGCGACCGAGACCAGCGCGAAGGCGTAGGAGGCCCGGTCGCGGACCTTGTGATAGATATGCATGCCGCCCACAGGCTTCGGCAGCGTCACCCCCGTGATCAATTCGCCCTTGGCGAGATTGGTCTCGATATGCGGCGTGTCGCCGGGCAGGCGGTGGAAATCGGCGATCGGGATATGCCGCTTCTTGCCGTCGAGGTTCACCGTCTCCACCATCGCATCCAGTGCGCGCATGGCGACGGCCATGTCGCTGGGGTGGACGGCGATGCAGGCCTCGCTCGCCCCGACCACCGCATGCTGGCGGCTGAGACCGCCCAGTGCCGCACAGCCGCTGCCCGGCATCCTTTTGTTGCAGGGTTGGGCGGTGTCGTAGAAATACGGGCAGCGCGTTCGTTGCAGCAGGTTCCCGGCGGTCGTCGCCTTGTTGCGCAGCTGGGGCGAGGCACCGGCGACGAGGGCACGCGTCAGCAGCCCGTAATCGCGTCGCACCCGCCTGTTGGCGGCCAGATCGGTATTGCGGACCAGCGCGCCGATGCGCAGGCCGCCCTCGGCTGTCGGTTCGACCTTGTCGAGCGCCAGGCCATTGACGTCGATCAGATGCGTCGGCGTCTCGATCTGCAGCTTCATCAGGTCGAGCAGGTTGGTGCCGCCGGCGATGAACTTGGCGCCGGGGATGCGGGCGGCGGCGGATGCGGCCTCGGCGGGGGTGCGGGCGCGCTCGTAGGTGAAGGCCTTCATGTCTTGGTCCTTCCCGCGACATCGGTGATCGCGTCGACGAGGTTGGAATAGGCCCCGCAGCGGCAGAGGTTTCCGCTCATGAATTCCTTCACATCCACGTCATTCGTTCCGCACGGCTCCTTCAAAAGCGCAACGGCGGACATGATCTGTCCCGAGGTGCAATAGCCGCACTGGTAGC
>DATJJW010000100.1:0-9521 GCA_035491935.1 Allostellaceae bacterium
CGAAGGCCTGACCGACCTCCCCGCCCATCAGCCGCGCGATCTGTATCATGGTGCCGAGGGTCAATGCATCCTGAGGGCGGATATGCTGGATGCCGTAGAATATCGTGCCCGAGAGCGCGAAGCTTTGGCCGACGGCCTGGAGTACGGCAGAGACCAGGAACTGGTCCGATCCCCAGAGCGGCGTCAGAGTATGGGCGATCAGGTAGCAGGACAGGCTGATCAGCAGGAAGCCGACCGAAGCGATCATCCGCGGGTCGAACCGGCGCAGCAGGAGGCCGGCTAACGGGCAGACGATCAGCTGCGGCACGGCCAGCCACAAGAGGGTCTGCCCGACTTCCAGCGAACGGAAGCCGCGCACCACCTGGAGATATTGCGGGACGAGGAAAGCCGTCGAGAGGATGGTGAGGCGCAGGAAGCTGATCAGAACGAACATGCTCGGCAAAGGCTTGGCGAAAGCGACCTTCAGATTGATCAGGGGATTGGGCGTGCGGGCATCGTGGACGACGAAGGCGACGAGTACGATGAATCCCGATACCAGCAACCCGCAGATGAGGCCGGAATTCAGCCAATCGACCCGGTTGCCCTGATCGAGGGCGGCGTAGATCAGCGAGAAGCCGATGCCGGCGGTGACCATGCCGAAAAGGTCTGACGGCATGTGCTTGGGCGGCGGCGCCGGGCCGGAGAAGCGCAGGCAAAGAGCCATGGCGAGGCCGAGCGGCACGTTCTGCCAGAAGATCCAGCGCCATGACAGATGGTCGATGAACCAGCCCTCGATCGAGGCGGAGATGTTGAGCGAAAGCTCGAGATTGAGCGCGTACATCGCGATGCCGTAGGCCCATACCCGCGGCGGCGTGTTGGTGAGGATGAAGCCGATGGTCAGCGGGATGAAGAAGCCCGATGCCACGCCGCCGAGGAAGCGCAAGGCCAGGAACGCGTGGAGATCGGTATAGAAGGGCGTGATCAGGTTGATGAGCGCAAAGGCCAATGCCGCATAACGCAGCACGGGCTTCGGCCCGTAATTGGCGCCGACCCATAACGCGAAGGGGCAAACGAGCATCTGCGCCACTGTCTGGGAGGTGGTGATCCAGGCCCCCTCGTCGAATCCCGCATGCACGGCGCCGCGAATATCGGCCAGGCCGAAGGTCGAAAGGCGGCCGTTCAAGGTCGAGATGAAGGCGCCGAGCAGCACGGCCACCAGCGCGAACCACGGGATCGGCGGCGGCACAGGCGAAGATGGGGATGCGGGCGCAGATGGCGGTGAAGCGGGCGATGACGTCGCCGGCATGGGCGCCGTGGGGTCGCTCATTTCCGGTCCCCGCTCCTGTCATCCCTGCCTCGGGCGTCCACCCTGGCCACGACCGACATGCCCGGCCGCAGGCTGTCGATCAGACCATCGGCGTCGTCGATGAGGATCTTGACGCCGATACGCTGCACGACCTTGGTGAAATTGCCCGTGGCGTTGTCGGGCGGCAGCAAGGCGAATTGGGAGCCGGCGCCGGGGGCGAAGGCGATGACATGGCCATGCAAGGTGTGGCCGGGGAAAGTGTCGACGGTGATCTCCGCCTTGTCGCCGGCCGCCATATGGGTGAGCTGCGTCTCCTTGTAGTTCGCGATCACCCAGATATGGGGCAACGGCACCAGGGTGGTGATCTGACTGCCTGTGCTGACATATTGGCCGGGCAGCACCTGCCGCCGGTTGATGACGCCGTCCTGGGGCGCCACGATGTGCGTATATCCCAAATTGATTTGGGCCAGACGCAGTGCCGCCTCGCGTCCTTTCACATTCGCCTCGGCCTGCGCCTGGTTGGCGGCCAGGACATCCAGCTGGTGTGTTGCCGCCTGGACCTGGGCACGGTTCTGGGCCAGTTGCGCGTCGAGCCGCTCCTGGCCAGTCGTCACGTTCTCGGTCGCCTCGACCGAGGAGGATCCCGAAGCGAACAGTTTGCGTTGCCGGGCGATGTCGCGCTTGTTCTGCGCAAGATTGGCGGTGGTCACGGCCATCACCGCTTTCGCGGCATCGACATTGGCCTTCTGCAGCGCCTGCTGGGCGGCAAGCGATCGCACCTGATCCTCGGCAGCGGTGAGGTTCGCCTCGGCCTGCGCCACATTGGCCTTGTAGTCGTCATCGACGATCTGGGCGATCAGCTGCCCAGCCGTCACCCGCTGATAGTCCTGGACCGGCACCTCTCGGACATATCCGGCGACCTTGGCCGTGATCGGCGTCAGATCCGCCTGGAGATAGGCGTCATCCGTCGTCTGCCAGCCTGGACCGCCGACCCAGATATTCCAGCGGGTCGTGATGATGACGAGGCAGGCCAACGCCACGGCCAGCATCAATATGCGCCAGCTGACCTCGAACGCCCGCCGCCACGCGGTCGGATGTGGTTCTCCGTTCATAAGCCCACCCCGGCCCCCGATATGTGAGAAGACGGCAGCCGCGAAGACCGGCGCCCTACCGCCAAGTGCTGACGATTTCCCACTTTCGAGTAGCCGGCAAATAAGTCAAGTGAAGCATTATCTTCCGCCCGACCCATACCTTCTCTTCGTTTCTCCTAAAACGCGTACTTTTTCTGAACGCTGCAAAGATATGACTCTGCGTTGCAGCAAGTAACCATGAATGCTTCTGTCGATTGTTGCTGCCGCACGAAAACCAAGCGGGTGAGGCTGCCCCCACCCGCCTCCGGTCACCTCTTGAGTCAGACCGACTTCACCTCACCGCCATCCATGCGCAGCGTGGTCCCGGTCATCCAGCGAGCGGCCGGCGAGACGGCAAAAGCCATCACCTCGGCGATCTCCTCGGGGGTGCCGAAACGGCCGATTCCCGCCTGCTGCAGGAAACGGCTCTTGGTTTCCTCCGGCGTGATGCCCTTGGCGGAAGCCGCGCGCTCCAGCATGGCCAGACGCCGGCCGGTCATGATGGCGCCGGGCGATACGCTGTTGACCTGCACGCCATCGACGATGCCCTGCTCGGAAAAGGCCTTCGCCAGCGCCTCGATCGCCGCGTTGATCACCCCGATCGCGGCGGCGCCCGGCTTCGGGATGACCGCCGCGTTGCCGGAGATGAAAACGATCGAGCCTTGCGACGCCTTCAACGCGTCCCAGGCGCGAAGCGTCAGGCGGCGCGCGCCGTGGAATTTCAGTTCCAGGCTCGAGGCCCATTGCGCATCATTCATCTGGAACACGTCGAGACCAGGCACGGCGCCGGCGATATTGAGGAGCGCATCGATCCGGCCGAAGCGATCCAGCGTCTGGCTGACGACCGTCTCGGCGGCATCTGGTGCCATGAGGTCGAGTTCGATGGCCAGCGGCTTGGCCCCGAGAGCGCCGATTCGGTCGGCGACCAACCGAAGATTCTCGCCATCACGCGCGGCAATGACGACTGCCCCGAAATCCCTTGCCAGACGCAAGGCGGTCGCCTGGCCGATACCCGAACTCGCCCCGGTCACGATAGCGACTGTGTTCGACATGGTGATCTCCTGTATTCGCGTTATCGGATCAGCTGTGGACTACGACCATTTTCCCGCTCGCCTCATTGGCCTCCATGACGCGATGCGCTTCACGGATCTCCTCGAAGCGGAAGGTCCGGACCGGCTTGACGTCGAGCCGGCCGGCTGCTGCATCGGCCGCGATCTGCTGCAACGGCACATCCGAGACCGGAAAACCGGGCGTGCCGAAGACGAAGCTGCCGAAGAAGGTGAGGTACACGCCGCTCGGCATCTGCAGCAGCGGGTTGAAGTCGGGAATGGGATCGAGGCCGCCCAGCCAGCCGGCCAGGCATGACCGGCCGCCCCGGCGCAGCATGGCGAGGGAGTCGAGCACGACACTATTGCCGACCAGATCCAGCACCGCATCGATCCGCTTGGCCTCCGGAATATGCTTCGACAAATCCGGGCGCTCGATCTCGCAGCGCTCGGCGCCGAGCTTCTCCAACAAGGCGAAACGCTCCCGGCTGCGCGTCGTCGCGATCACCCGGGCGCCGGCATTGACCGCCAGCTTGAGCGCCGCCTGCCCGAAGGAGGATGTCGCGCCGCGGATGACCAGCAACTGGCCGCGCTGGAGCTCCAGGTTGCGGAACAGGCAGGTCCAGGCCGTGGCATAGGTCTCCGGGATCGCGGCAAGCTCGGCCCAGGGCAGATCCGCCTCGATCAAAGCGATGTTGGCGACCGGCGCGCTGGTGTATTCGGCATAGCTGCCGTTGATCGTGCGGCCGAGGCCGCCCATCAGCGCCGCGACCTTGGCACCGACCGGAAACTCGCCGCCGGGGCAGGCCTTGACCAATCCCACGCATTCGATGCCGCTGACCGGAGCCGCCTCGGCCCATTCGCCGCGGCGCATATGCATCTCGGCGTGGTTGAGGCCGAAGGCCTTGATCTCGATGACGGCATGGCCGGGCTTCGGCGCAGGCTCCGGAATGTCCCGATAGACGAGGCTGTCCAGCCCGCCGAATTTCTCAAGCACGATGGCACGCATGACGGATGCTCCTCGGGTAGGGCCGATGGCCGCCGGATCAGTGGGACAGGAAATCGCCGATGGCCGCCGCGATCTCCGCGGCATGCGTCTCCAGGGCGAAATGGCCGGTCTCGAAGAAGCGGATGACGGCATCGGGCATGTCGCGCTTGAACGCCTCGGCGCCAGCCGGCAGGAAGAACGGATCGTTCTTGCCCCACACCGCCAGGAAGGGCGGCTTATGGGTCCGGAAATACGCCTGGAAGGCCGGATAGAGCGCCACATTGCTCTTGTAGTCGCCGAACAGGTCGAGCTGGATTTCGGCGACGCCGGGCCGGGCCAGGTAGAAATTGTCGAGCGAATAGCCGTCGGGCGAGACGCGCGTCGGATCGGCGACGCCATGGGTGTATTGCCAGATGGTCGTCTCGGGCGCCAGGAACGCACGCAGCGCCTCGCGATGGACCGGCGACGGGTCCTGCCAATAGGCCCGGATCGGATTCCAGCCATCGCTCAACCCCTCGGCATAGGCATTGCCGTTCTGGGAGATGATCGCGGTGATGCGGTCGGGATGCTTGACCGCCAGACGGAAGCCGGTCGGCGCGCCATAGTCGAAGACATAGACGGCATAACGGTCGAAGCCCACGATCTCGGTGAAGCGGTCGATGGCATCCGCGATCGCCTCGAAGCTATGGCCGGAGCCGGGCAGTTCGGACATGCCGAAACCCGGCAGGTCAGGAGCGACGATGTGGAAGCGGCCGGCCAAATGCGGCATGAGATCGCGGAACATGTGGCTGGCGGTCGGGAAGCCGTGCAGCAGCAGCAGCTTCGGCGCACCGGTGGTGCCGGCCTCGCGATAGAAGATCTTGCGACCATCCACGTCGACGGTCCGATAAGTGATGGCGACCATGGCATTTCTCCATATTTGTAACCTATTAAAATACATTTTACAGGTTACTTGTAAGTGGCAAAATTTCGACGACCCCGTCTCAGGGCGCAGGTGGTCAGCAAAGCGGGTCGGTCAAGGGATCAGGCGGTCAAAGGATCAAGCGGTCTCGGCGACTGCCTCGCGGATGATGTCCAGAACCAGGGCCGGCATGGTGACCAGCGGCGCATGGTCGACGGGATGCGCATGTACCTTCGCCCGCATGCGACCGGCCATGAAACGCTGGTTCTCGGCCGCGATCATCCGGTCCTCTTCGGCGACCAGGAACCAGGACGGCCGGTCCTTCCACAGCGGCCGTTCCACCGGGACGGTGATGCAGGCAGGCGAGATCGGCCGCTGGACTGCAGCCAACACTGCCAACTCCTCGGCTGCGGCATGCTGGGCGAAGGCAGCGGCGAAAGCCTCTCCGGGCAGATAGATCAGCCCGTGGGCATCGGGCGCCAGCTTGGGCGCCTGCGGATGCGGTTCCGTCCGATAGAAGACGTCGGCAACCGTCTCACCCTCATCCGGTGCCAGCGCCGCGACATAGACGAGCGCCCTCACCTTGTCGGCACGTGCGGCCGCAATCACGGCGCCGGCATAGGCATGGCCGACGAGGACGACAGGCCCGGTCAAACGCTCCAGCGCCCGGTCAAGGGCGGCGGCATCGTCAGCGAACGAGGTCAGCGGCAGCGGCGCTGCCACGGCGTTGAAGCCCTCGGCCGCCAGCGGCGCGATGACCTTCGCCCAACTCGAACCGTCGGCCCAGGCGCCGTGAACGAGGACAATGTTCACATCATGCGGGGACATCGCCGCTCTCCTTGCTAAATGGTTGTTCGTTTGTAACCGTCTTGAAGAGACCAATAGGGTTACATATCTTGAATGTAACTTGTCAAGGTGCTTTTGAGCGGTTATGTTCGATTTCATTCACGGATGACCGCAGGCAGGCATATTTGACGAGCAGTCATAAGGAAGGAGATGGGATGGATCAGCGGCCTCCTGCGATTTTTGTCGGCGACGCATTGGGTTTGGATTTCCTGAATTCGATCGCGACGCCGGTCGATACCCCCATCGACTGGATCGATGACGGCGATGGCCTCCTGAATTGGCTGGAACAGGCGCGGCTGGTACCGGCGGAGGCGATCGGCGCCTTGCGGGCGCAGGCGCTCCCCGGCGAGCTCGACAAGGTCGCCGATCAGGTGCGGCACTTGCGCGAATGGTTCAGGGGCTTCGTGCGCACGCACAAGGGCAGCCCTCTCGCCCTGCATGACCTCAGCGAGCTGGCCCCCCTCAACCGCCTGTTGGAGCGCGACGAGGCCTTCCAGCGGATCGCGCTGCCCGAGGGCGGTCACGGCCACATGACGCTCCAGCCGATGCGGCGTTGGCGCTCGCCGGAAGCACTGCTGCTGCCGATCGGCGAGGCGCTGGCGCGGCTCGTCTGCGAGGAGGATTTCAGCCATGTGAAGGCATGCGAAGGACCGGCCTGCACACTGCTCTTCGCCGACCACACCCGGGGCCACGCGCGGCGCTGGTGCAGCATGGCGATCTGCGGCAACCGGGCGAAGCAGGCCGCCCATCGGCACCGGCTCAAGATGCACAACCACTGACGCTGGCAGAGCTTGCAGGTTTGTCAGGCGCCCCGCCCGCATGTAAATGTTCCCGGCGCAACAATCGATCACCAGCGCCAGAGGAGGAACACCGATGTCATTCTACCGAGGCATGACCTGCGAGAATGTGACCATCAAGGGCGACAAAGGCACGCCGATCACCGCCTATGTGGCCAAGCCGGAGGGCAAAGGGCCGTTTCCCGGGGTGGTGCTGGTCCACCATATGCCCGGCTGGAGCGAGCATTACATCGAGGCGACGCGGCACTTCGCCCATCACGGCTATATCGCCATCTGCGCCAATCTTTATGAGCGCGCGGGCGACGGTCACCCGGACGACGTCGCCGCCAAGGTGCGCGCCGAGGGCGGCGTTGCCGACGCCCAGGTGATGGGCGACACCGAGGCCGCGGTGAAGTGGCTGCGCGCGCAGCCCGAGAGCAACGGCAAGGTCGGCATCTTCGGCTCCTGCTCCGGCGGCCGCCATGCCTTCCTCTATGCCTGCCAGCACAAGGACGTCGATGCCGTCGCCGAGCTGTGGGGCGGCCGCGTGGTCATGGCCAAGGAAGATCTGAACGAACGTACGCCGGTGGCGCCGATCGATCTGACATCGGGCCTCTCCTGCCCGCTGCTGGGGCTGTTCGGCAATGATGACCGCTCGCCCAGCCCCGAGCAGGTGAACCAGCACGAGGCGGAGCTGAAGAAGCAGGGCAAGAATTACGAGTTCCACCGCTATGACGGCGCCGGCCACGGCTTCTTCTACACGCACCGGACGCTCTATCGCCCGGAACAGGCCATGGATGGCTGGAGCAAGGTCTTCGCCTTCTTCGGCAAGAATCTGGCTAAATAAGGAGGCGTGTCATGTGCACCTCGATCGTCGAAACCCTGCCCGTCGAGGGCATGGCGAAGCGCGGGGATGACTGGTTCCCGCTGACGCAGGCATCGGTGGCCTACGACCACGCACGCCATGCGAATCTCGCCGACGTCATCACCCTCGATTTCATCAACAGCGCCCTCGACGCCGGTGCGCGGGCCGGTGTGGAACTCACGCTGGAATCCGCCAAAGAGCTGCGTGCCGCCCTCGACCGGGCAATCGTCGCCGCCGAATACGAGGAAGCGGAAGTGCGGGGCAAGGGTGCGCCCAACGAAGCGGTACCGGATCTGACCCGGGCCGCCTGAGGTAAAACGGGGCAGGGTCGCATTCCACCACCCTGCCCCATCTATCTTATTTTCCTTTGGCCATCAGGGCCGCCAGCGCCTCGGCGGCGCGGGTCACGGGAGCACGCCAATCCTTGCGCGTTTCCTGGCGGAACAGCCGCACGCTCGGGTACCAGGGCGTGTCGTCGCGTCCCAGCAGCCAGCGCCAATCCGGCACGAAGGGCAGCAGCACCCAGGCCGGCCGACCCATGGCGCCGGCCAGATGCACCGGCGAGGAATCGACCGAGATCAACACATCGGCAACCATCAGGATGGCGGCGGTATCCTCAAAATCCCTGATCTCGTCGTCGAGCGACAGGATCGACATGCCGGCAGGCGGCGCCTTGGCGTCGACGGCCCGCGGCCCCTTCTGCACGGCGAGGAACGTCACCCCCGGCAAGGCGAGCGGCGCCAGATCGCCAAGCGTCATGGAACGGTTGGCATCGTTGTGATGCTCGGGCCGCCCGGCCCAGACCAGCGCCACCAGCGGCCGCCGCAGCTTCGCCAGACGCTTGCGCCATTTGGCGACACGGGCTGCATCGGGCGTCAGATACGGTGTCTTGCCCGGCAGATCGGTCGGCTTCAGCCCCATGATCATGGGCAGCGACATCATCTCGCAATGGACGTCGAAGGCGGGCGGAATCGTACCGCGCGGCAGCAACTCGTCGAAGCCGGTGGTGCGCTTCACCAGGGGCAGCAGGTCCGGCACGACCTCCAGGACCAGCCGGGCGCCGCTCGCCTCCTTGGCCCACGGCACCATGCGCATGAATTGCAGCGTGTCGCCATAGCCCTGCTCGTCATGGAGCAGGAAGGTCTTGCCCGGAATGCGCCGGCCGTCCCAGCGCGGACGCTGCACCTTGCGCTCGATCTTGAGCGTATGCGGCAGGCTGTAGCGCCAATGGTATTCCCGCCAGCCGCGCTCGAAATCCCCCATCAGCAGCGCGGTTTCCGCCAGGTCGAAGCGCCCGGGCAAATGGCCCGGCACCGCCTCGACGATCATCTCCTGAATCTGGCGGGTCTCGGCGATGCGCCCCTGCGGCCGGATCGCCGCGGCGAGCAGGCGCCACAGCACGATCGGACCGGTACCGGAGACGAGAAGCGGCCGCACCAGCGCCTCGGCCTCCTCGAATTTCCCGGCTTGGATCAGTTCGCGGACCTGCTGTTCCAGCGCTGCGACGTCGGTCATGATGCTTCGATGATATCTGCGTGGCTAGGAGTGCCGCGAGGTTGTGGCCCCGCGGCACCCTCTATAGCCTATCGGCAGCGTCTTACGCGGGTCAAATGCCGCATCAGAAGCGCCAGCCGAGTTTGACCTGGCCGGTATGGCTCTGATAGCCGTGCCGCAGTTCGCCATC
>DATJJW010000101.1:0-6776 GCA_035491935.1 Allostellaceae bacterium
TCGAGCTGTTCGATTCCGGCGACATCCACCTGATGCTGGACTTCATGGCCGAAGGCGTGCTGAAGCGGCCGGCCCTGGTCAGCCTGGTGCTGGGCGTGAAGTACGGCTTCCCGGCGACGCCGGCGACCATGGCCTATGCCCGCTCGCTGCTGCCGTCCGACTGCCATTGGGCAAGCTTCGGCATCGGCCGCATGATGTACCCGATGCTGGCCCAGGCCTATGTGTTGGGCGGCCATGTCCGCGTCGGCCTGGAAGACGGCGTCATGATTTCCCGCGGCAAGCTGGCACCCAGCAATGCCGCCTTGGTCGAGAAGGCCAAGCGCATCGTCGAGGATCTGGGCGGCGAGCTCGCGACCCCCAACGAGGCGCGCGACATCCTCGGCCTGAAGAAGCGCTAGCATTTAAACGGCACCGTCATGGCCGGGCGTGACCCGGCCATGACGACTTCGAGTAAAGGCCGGATACGGGAGACTAGTCTCATGCAATTGAAAGGCAAGGTCGCCGTCGTCATCGGCGGCTCGGGCGGCATCGGCGCCGCCTGCGCCGAGCGTTTCGCCGCGCTGGGCGCCAAGGTCGTGGTGACATATCGCAACCGCAAGGAGGAGGCGACGGCCCTGCTGCAGCGCCTGGACGGCACCGGCCACAGCGCCGAAGCGGTCTCGGTCGAGGTGAGCGCCGACCTCACACGCCTCGCCGAAACGGTGAAGAGCCGCTATGGCCGGGCCGACATCCTGGTGAATTCGGCGGGCTTCACCAAGCCGGTGAAGCATAGCGACCTGGAGGCGCTCGACGACGAGCTGATCGACCGGATGTTCGCGGTCAATTGGCGCGGCAGCTTCGCGGCGGTACGCGCCCTCGCGCCGTTGCTGACCGCGTCAGGCGACGGGCTGGTGGTCAACGTCTCTTCGATTGCGGGCAGGAATGGCGTCGGCAGCAACATCGCCTATTGCGCGGTCAAGGCCGGCATCGACGTCATGACCAAGTCGCTGGCCCGCGCGCTGGCGCCGACAGTGCGGGTCATGGCGGTCTCGCCCGGCGTCGTCGATACGGATTTCGTGCCCGGGCGCGACGCCGGCTTCAACGAGAAAGTCGCCGCCACCATCCCGCTGAAGCGCATTGCCAATGCCGGTGATGTCGCTGACGCCATCGTCGCTTGCGCCACGACACTGACATACTCGACCGGCTCCGTTCTGCTGGTCGATGGCGGCCGCGCCCTTTAGGGCACGACCTTCCGCATCTTAGCGGGGCGCCACGGTGACCGAGGCGCCCCGGTCGGGATAGAAGGCCAGGTATCCCTTGATCTGGGCCACGGCGTCATAGGGCGCCTCGTAGCTCCAAACCGCGTTCGCCAAGCTGGGGCCGCCCGACGGGATGCTGAAATAGCTGCATTCGCCCTTATAGGGGCAATATGTGACATGGTCCGTTGGCTGCAGCAGCGCCATGTCGGCATCCTCGCGCGGGATGTAGAGCACCGGCTGGTATGACGCTTCCTGCAGAGTCACGGCCCGGATCGTGTCGGCGACGATCCGGTCGCCCAGCGACACCGTGACCCGCGCAGGGTTGGCCGCAATGGTGATCGGATGGTCGGGACCGGGGATCTTCATGGGCTTTTGCTGGGTCATGGCATCTCTCCTTAAAACTAGCCGGCGAGCTTGCCGCCATCGATGGCGAGCGACTGCCCGGTGAGGAACGAGGCCTGCGGCGAGGCCAGGAAGAGGATCGCCGCCGCAATTTCTTCCGGCTCGCCGATGCGGCCGGCCGGCACGATGCCTTTCAAATAATCCTTCACTTCCTGGCTGCCGGTGAAGCGGTCGAGCATGCCGGTTTCGATCGGTCCGGGGGCGACCGCATTGACGCGGATGCCAGTCGCCGCAACCTCCAGAGCGGCCGCCTTGGTCAGACCTTCGACCGCGTGCTTGCTGGCGGTGTAGACCGAGGTATTAGCGAAGCCGACCTTGCCGAGAATCGAGGAGAGATTGATGATGCTGCCGCTGCCCTGGGCCTGCATGACCCGCAGTTCGTGCTTCATGCTGAGCAATGTGCCCAGCACATTGGTATCGAACGTCGCGGCATAGGTCTCGGCCGTTTGCTCGATCACCGGACCGGACGGGCCCTCGGTGCCGGCATTGTTGACGGCAACGTCGAGACGCCCGAAGCGCTCGACCGTACGGTCGACCAGCGCCTTCACCTCATCCTCGTGACGGACATCGGCGCGGACGAATTCGGCCTCGGCGCCGAGGCCACGCAGCTCCTCGACCAATTCGTGGCCAAGCGTATCGCGACGGCCGGAAACGACAAGACGGGCGCCTTCGCGCGCGAAGGCGAGTGCGGTGGCGCGGCCGATGCCGGTAAGCGCACCGGTGATCAGAACGACGGGAGCGGACATAGGGAACGATCCTTTCGGAAATATCGGCGCCAGGGGTGCCTTCGCTCCCTAATTTGTACGTCCGTACATGCCGATCAAGGCAAAAAATGTACGGACGTACATCTTTCTCTTTTAATGCGTGGGGCGCAGGATGACCGAAAACAGGATGTGGTCGAGCTGGTCGATAGGCGCCAGGCTCCGCTCGGCCTTGGCAAGCAGGATGGCGCCTTGCAGCGACGAGATGATGAAGCCGGCGAGTTCCTGGCAGTCGAGACCCGCGGCCACCTCACCCGTCTCCACAGCCGCCTCCAGGCACTGGGCAACGGCCTCCCGCAGATCGGCGAAGATCCGCTTCAGCCGCTGGCGGATGGCGTCGCTGCCGCCCCCGGTCTCGGCGGCTAAATTGCCGAGCAGGCAGCCATTGACGCTGACGCAACTCTGATACTCCCGAACGGCCGCGATATAGGCTTTGAGCCGGGCCAGAGGCAGCATCGCCTCGTTGCGCAGCGTTCGGGCGATGATGCCGCAGCTGCTGGCGAAATAGCGCTCGATGATCTCCAGTCCGAACGCCTCTTTGGAGGCGAAATGATTGCTGAAGGAGCCGAGCGGCACGCCGGCGGCAGCGATGATGTCGCGTATGGAGGCAGCGGCAAAGCCGCGCTCATGCACGACCTTTAAGCCTTCCTCTAAAATTTTCTCACGATTCAAAGCTTTAGCCATATGAATAATATGGTCGTCCATATTTGGGCCGTCAACAAAAGAGGCCGCCAATCTCGCGACTGGCGGCCTCGTTCGGAAACCTGCCGACTACTTCTTGGCCGTCTTTTCCCGGGCCACCTTGTGCGGCGCCAGGGCCATCGCCTTCATCGACGCCTCGTAGAGATTGAGGCGCGAATAGACACCGAAGGCCGAACCATTGTCGAGGAAACCGCCGCCCGGTCCCTCGGTCTGCGTCAGGATCTTGTCGGCCTGCTTGAGGCTGAGATAGGGGAAGGCGGTGGTCAGCAGCAACCCGGCTTCCGGTGCCAATTTGCCGACATCCTCCTTGCTCTTGGCCCTATCCGGGAACACGACCGGCAGGCCATAGGTCTGGGTCACCTCATAGAAGCGACGGCCCTTGGCGGTGCTGGCGAAACGGCTCTTGTCCTGTCTGGCGCAAGCGACGACGCTGCCGCCACAGGCCTTCGATAGCGCCTTGGTGAGATCGGCCCTGGCCTCGGCCAGCGCCTTCGGGAAATCGTCGATCTGCACCGTCGCCTTTTCACCATAGGCACTGTATTTGCGGGCAACGCCGACATAGCCCTTCTTGTTGGCCAGCAGCTGAGCCATGTCGTATGTCGCGAGCGTACGGCCGCCCAGGATGTCCATGGCGTAATGCGCGCCGATGATGATGCGGTTATTGCCGTATTCGGCCGCCCGCAGGATCATCTGCGGATAACGCTGCGGCACCAGCAGCGCCAGCGTCAGCGATTCCGTGTAGCTATAGGTCGTGTGGCCGCTGGGATAGGACGGGCTCTTGCGCTGGTCCTGGACCGGGCCACAGAGATAGTCGGCGTTGCTGCGCGTGACGCCGAAGAAATCCGGGCCATTGATCGGCACGATGACCGGCTCGGTCTGGAACGGGCGGGAATCGCCATTGGGGTCGGCGAAATGATCGGCGGTCTTGTGGCAGTCATAGGGATCCTTACCCTGCCCGCCAGCCGCCGGCAGCCCATAGGCCCGGCCGAAGATGTCCGGCACGCCCTTTTCCGCCGACAGGATCGCCGCCGCCTCGGCCGAGACCGGCTTCTTGCCGCCGACGGTCGCGTCGGCGAAGAAGAACTTGCCCGACCCCGCATCCGCGCTGGTCGCCGAGAAGGCATAGGTGATGAGCTGCTGCACCGACGGCACCTGGCTGCTCGACTTGGCCGTCTTGCCGTCGTCGCTGCTGGTGTAGCTGGTCAGCGACTGATAGGCCGCGCCGAGCTTGGTGCCCAGGCCATCGGCCAGTTCATAGGCGTTGTGGCTGGTGATGAAGGCATCGCGCAGCGCCAGTTGCTGCTGCTGGGGCCAAGGCAACAGGGTCGGCTGCTGTGCATTGCCGTTCTGGATGGCGCCGGTGATGGACAGGTTGGCCGCCAGCGCCGCCTTGCCAGCATCGGTATTGCCGAGCGCGCTGACCGGCGCCAGCCCCTGGAGGGCAATGAGATTAGTCGCCGATTGCGCCTGAGCGGCGGTGGCGGAGAGCGCAAAGCCCGCGAGGATAGCGAGGGCGCTGGCACCAGTTCTGACGTGCATGATGGCCGTTCCGGTTCGTTGTTGTCGCGCGGGCGATACTATGCGCGCAAAAGGCAAGGAAATATGACAGCAAAATAAAACCAGCCGAACCGGAACGGAAATGCGTCGATCCCTATGCTGCGGGCTCGCCGGCATAGGCCGCTTCGAGCGCCGCCACGTCGAGCTTGATCATGCCCATCACGGCTTTCATGACGCGCTTGGCGCCGGCGGGATCGCTGCCCCCCAGGAGCTCGGGGATCACACGCGGCACGACCTGCCAGCGCACCCCAAAGCGGTCCTTCAGCCAGCCGCAGCATATCGGCTCGCCGCCGCCTTCCAGCAGCGCATCCCACAACCGATCGATCTCCGCCTGGTCCTCGCAATCAATCGAGAACGAGATGGCGTGGCTATGCTCGGCACTATGGTCGCCGTTGAGCGCCATATATTGCTGGCCGGCCAGCGTGAATCTGACCAGCAGCACGCCGCCTTCCTGGCCGCCCGGATGGTCGATGACGCTCTTTTGGATATGGTCGATACGGGAATCCGGCAGCAGAGAGACGTAGAATTTCGCCAATTCCTCGGCATAGCCGTGGCACCAGATGCAGGGGGAAATCTTCGACATGGAAGGGCACTCCTCTCGATTGCACTGCTGCGAGGACGATCGAGGTACGGGCAAGCCGACGAAGCCGTCGAAAAATTTCCGCGTCTATTCTCCGGCCACCGCGGCACCGCCCTCAATGCCCCCACCCGCGATGACAATGATCTCGCCGAGTGCCGATTGCGCGGCATGCTCGACATGGGCGGCAGCCGCCGCGCGGGCGGCGGCAACGTCGTGGCGCTGCACGGCATCGACCAGTTGTTCGATTTCCGTCACGCTCTGCTGCTGGCGCGCCTGGCGCAGCATGGATTGCGGGCGCAGGGCCGAGGTCCTGAGCACGAGGCGGCTGATGATATCGAAAGCGATAGGATTCTCCGCCCCTTGGCAGATGCGGTCGTAGAAAGCGCGTTTGGCCGTCACCATGCGCTCGATGGAACCCGACCGGTATGCCGCCTTCAGCGTCTCGGCCTCGCGCGTCAGCGCCTTGATCTGCGCCTCGCTTGCCTTCTCGATGAATTGCTCGACGACCAGCGCCTCCAGCACCGCACGGATGCGATAGGCATTGGCCGCATCCTCATGACTGATCGTACCGACGGTGAGGCCACGGGACGAGGCATTCGCGAGAATGCCTTCCGCCTGCAACTCGCGCAGCGCCTCGCGTAACGAGGTGCGGCTGACGCCCAGCTGCTCGCATAGATCCTTCTCGACCAGCCGCGTGCCGGGCGTCAGCACGCCCAACTCGACCGCGCTGCGCAGGGCCGTGATGATCTTGTTGCGCAAGGGGGCCGCCTGCTGCCGTACCGGCGCCAGCTTGCCGATCGATCCCGGTGGCATCAGCGGCCCTGCCCGTTTCATTCGCGGCCTATCCAGCAATCACTCATGGCCACCAGCGAAGCCTTCATGCACCGGCGTTTCCGGCTTCTTGCCCCCGGCCCGGTTAGCATAGGTCTTGGCGCCGGTCTTCGACCAGTCGCCGGTGACCGCGTCGCGGGCATACTCGCTCCAGCCTTCGGTCCAGGCGCCGAGATCATAGCCGTGCCAAGGTGATTGCGGCGTGAGCCGCGGCAGGCCCAGCTCTTCCCAGATCTTCTTGGCGCCGGTCATGAACTCCTCGGCCGGCAGCGCCAGCGGCGGCGCATCGGCCTTGAGCGTGGCGTCGATCATCAGCGTGCCTTCGAGCGGCACGCGGCCGGATTTCGGTCCGTGGCCGGCGGAACGATAGGGCGTGACGTGCAAATCCTCGTCGAAATTCGCGCGATAGGCCAAGGACCAGAAGATCGCGTCGGCATTCTCGGGGTTGATGTCCTCCGACACGGCGATGACGATCTTGCCGCATTGCGCCTGCAGCGTGGCCGCCGCCTGCATGCCGCGCCAGATCTCCGCCTTCGGCGCCTGTCGCGAGAACTGCAGGAAGATCACCTTGCGCAGATTGGTCAGCGGCTCATGCATCACAACCTTCTTGATGCCGCGGACATTCATCACGCGCTTCAGATGGTCGAAGAACATCGGCTCGTAGGCGACCTTCTTCAGCACCGAGGATTCACTGGGCGTCACCTG
>DATJJW010000102.1:0-11144 GCA_035491935.1 Allostellaceae bacterium
TAGACGGGCAGGCCGGTGTGCTGCCACGCGCCTCGTGCCGCGGTGTGCTCACCCTTCCGGACCGCGTACCAGGAAGTGGGACCGAGGTCGGCATGTTGCGTGGTATGGCCCATGCGCTCCAGGATATCCCGCGCGATATCATGCTCCGGGAAGTAGGCCACCGGATAACGGTTTGGTTCGAAGAGGAGTAGGACATGCTCGCTATCGGCAATCCAGCTTCCCCCGAAACGTATGCGCATTCGCCGGCGCAGCGGCTCGGCATATAATAGCCTCTTGGGCAGGGAATCCGGCACGAGAAACCGGCCGATTGCGCCCGGCGCGAGCGGACCTTGTTGCCAGGACAGTCCCATTGCTAATCCCCTATTTCAAGGGCGACCGGCCGTCATCGCACGACATGAATCCATCGGACCTTCTGACCTCCGGCCGATGCTTGAGCAAACTGCGATTCTAATTAACTCAGACGCCTTGGGGGGAGTTCCGTCAAATGCGTCTGCGGCGCAGTATTGCAGGCATTGCGGCCAAGGGGCGGTGCCTGCGCGAGACAAAAATGACGCAGTGCAGCATGACGCATTCATGCCATACCCATCTTGATCTTGCGGATCGGGGGCAAGTTCATTAATCCTGTCGCTGATTGGGGAGTAGCCCGCCCTCTTTGAGAGGGAGCGCACGTCAACATACTCAGGCAATAGCCTGTGGCGTGTGCGGCATCCGGAAGCTGGATGCTCGGCGAGACCAGCAGGCTCTCCAATCTGCCCAGGGTCTAAGGGTTGCGGGAGCTTACGCTGTCTTCCCCTGACCCCTGGAGAGTCCGAGTATGGCGGACGCCGACGCAAATCAGCGACTAAGGCGATTGGCTTCCAACACGAGCTTCATCCTGGCTTTGAGCCTGGTGGGGGTTAAGGTCGTCGCCTGGGCGCTTACGGGATCGATGGCGCTGCTTGCCGCGGCCGTGGACGGCATCCTCGACGTCTGCACCTCGGCCGTGACATTTATCGGCGTCCGCTACGCGGAGCGGCCGGAAGACCACAATCATCGCTACGGGCACGGGAAGGGCGAAACCCTTGCCGCCTTCCTGCAAGCCCTCCTGCTTGCCGGCGCCGGATGTACCCTGGTCTACCAGGCGGTGATCCAGTTCATCCATCCCAGGGCTCTGTCCGCCCTGGAGGCTGGCGTGCTGATGACGATCGGCAGCCTGGCTGCGGTCGGTTGTCTGGTCGCGCTTCAGACCTGGGTCATCCGGCGTACGCAATCGACGGCGATCATCGCCGATCGCCAGCACTACGTCGCCGACATCATCGTCAATATCGGCGTTCTGGTGTCGCTCGGCACGACATGGGCGACGGGCTGGGAGCGTGTCGACCCTGTCATCGGCCTCTGCCTATCCGTCTATATGATCTGGTGTGCCTGGGCGATGGTTCGCGAAGCGCTGCAGGCGCTTCTCGATGAGGAGTTGCCCGTGGCCGAGCGGAGGAAGATTGAGAAGGCCGTTCGGACCTGTGCCGGCGTCGTCGATCTGCATGATCTGAGGACGCGGAACGCCAGCGACAGAAGGTTCATCGAATTCCACCTCGAGGTCGATGGCGAGATCACCGTCAGCGAGGGGCACGATATCAGCGAAAGCGCCGCAGCCGCCGTCTGCGCGCTATACGACGGGAATGCCGAAGTCCTCATCCATATCGAACCCGCCGGTATCGATGATGAAAGACTGGATCGCCGTATCAGACGGGTAGGGCAGTCTCAAACCCATTGAACGCATCGGCACGGCTGACCTCCGGCCCAGCCGGTCTTGGCAGGCTGGTTGCAACGACCTCCTTCGAAAGGACCACTTCCGGGTCCGGTATTGAAGGAGGGAGACAGAGATGTCCGGTCTTGTCGATATCGCCACTGCGGAGGAACTGGCTGCCTGGATGAAGCGCATGAACCTGTCGCTCACCGCCGCCGCCGAGCAGCTGGGCCGCAAGCGGGCGACAATTGCCCGATATATCAAGGGCGAAACGCCTTTGCCCGAGAGCGTGGCACGCCACGCCGCGGTCATTGAGGCCGCCCGTAACGGCCGCCCGTTCGATACGCGCCGCCGCAACCCCCGTCTCGATCCGTCATTTTGATCGGACGGGCCCTTGCAAAATGCAAAAGATGAATTTGCAAATTGCAATGCAATTTGCGAAACAAATGATGGGCTAGGGAGGCGGCGATCCAGTTGCCTCCTGCCCATTTTCCTAAACGAGCCTGCACCGTGGGTTTCAACCAACCGTTGACGTAGCGTCCCAGGTCGCTTCCCTGCCGCAATCTTGCCGCCGGCTTCGCTCCGATTCGTCTGGCCAAAATCATCGGCAAATCAAAATCCCGATCTATTCCTTCGCGGGTGCAATATTGGCGCTGCGAAAACGGTATTTAACTGCGTCGACCAAGTGACTAGATTGTGGCAAAAAGGTGGCGAAAGTAGCCATTCCTGCCTTGGAACGTATCGAAAATACAACGACTGGCCCGCGGTAGCGATTTACGGCAAAAGTTGAGATTGATTTCTTGAAAGGTCTTTGAGTAGATAGCGAGCGAAAGGTCGTCGCTGACTGATTCGCCTAGGCGAGCAATAAGGGCGGCCTTTGGGGGTGTGAGGTACTCGAAGAGTAAGTTGGAAAACGGGGGCTCGGTTTCTCGCAGGGGCGGCTACAAAGGTCTAGTCATTAGTCCCTTCTAGTAAGTTCTCCTGCAAGTAATAGAGGCGAACACGAGCCAGTTTATGCGTCGGGGCCCATATGCTGTTGGTCGAAACGTTCTAACTGTACTTAAGTCAGGAGATCATCATGAAGGCTATCGTTTCCGCTCTCGCTCTGATGTCGTTCGTCGGCGCCGCCACCATCCCGGCCGTTGCCCACGCTCAGACCACCGCGCCCGCGAAGAAGACCACCAAGAAGGCTCCGGCCAAGAAGAAGGCTTCGAAGAAGGCTCCGGCCAAGAAGGCCATGTAATTTCGAAACCGAACGGTTTTGAAAGCAGCCCCCGGGACGTAGAGTCCCGGGGGTTTTCATTTGTGGGATAGGCTCATGGCGTCGCCGCTTGTTTTCGATCGTCCCAGGGTCGGCATATTGGCGGTCGTGCCGCGGGACGGACGCTTCGTCCTGGTCGAGCGCGCAAAGGCGCCGGCCCAGGGCATGTGGGGCTTCCCTGGCGGCTCGCAGGAGCTGGGCGAGACCGTGATGGAAGCGGCGATCCGCGAATTGGCGGAGGAGACCGGCATCCGGGCCGGCGATCCGCAGATCCTGACAGTGCTGGATTCGATCCATCGGGACGAGGCCGGCGTGCCGACAATCCATTACACGCTGGTGGCCGTGCAACTGCGCTGGCTGGAGGGCGAGGGCGAAGCTGCCGACGATGCCAAGAGCGCCGGCTGGTTCGGGCCGGACGATCTTTCCGCCATTCCCGCGCTGCCGGCGGTACGGCCCTTGATGCTTCAGGCCTTGGCTGCGTTATCCGCCTGATCTTCGGCCGGCAGATGGCCGGGCAGAAGACGGCCGGGCAGAAGACGGTCCAGCAAAGCCGGCACGGCTGCCGGTTCCGTTGATTTCAGGATGAAGACGAGCCGGCTTGTGGCCGCGGCCGTGTCGGCTACCGGCACCAGGGGATAGAGGGCGGAGCCCACGCCATGCACGGCCATGGGCTGGCTTTCCCCTGTCAGGCGGACGATACCCTTGAGGCGTATCAGCTTCGGGCCGATATGGCCGGCGATCTCCTTCAGCGCGGTTTTGAGCGCATGGGCATCGAGGGGCGCGTCATAGCGGGCGGTGACGGTACGGATGCCGTCGCCATGGCGATCCTGGCCGTCCGCCATTTCTTTCGTCGGCACGGGGATCTCCGTCCAATCCTGTTCCGACAGTAGCTTCATCGGATTGACTTCGCCAAATCTTGCGACCTCAAGCTGGGCCAGGGGATTGATGCGGAGCATCCGGGCGATCAGCCGTGCCGTGGCATCCGTGTTCGCGAGATCGGATTTGCTGACGATCAATCGGTCGGCCATCGCGATCTGCGCGATCGCTTCGGCATGGACATCCATCTGCGCCTCGCCATCGGGCGCGGAAACCACGGTGACGACGCCACCCAGGCGATAGCGCGCGGCCGTCAGCGGCTCGGCCATCAAGGCGTGGATCAGCGGGCCGGGATCGGCCATGCCGGTGGTCTCGATGATCACCCGCTCGAATTCCGGGATCATGCCGAGTACGCGGCGTCGGAACAGATCGCGCAGCGTATCGGTGAGGTCGGATCGTGCGGTACAGCAGACGCAGCCGCCGGACAACAGCATTGCATCGGTGCCGGTGTTGCTGCGCAGGAGCTCATGATCGAGGCCGGCCTCGCCCCATTCATTGACGATGATCGCGGATTTGCTGGCGCCCTTCTGACGCAGCAGCCGGTCGAGCAGAGTGGTCTTGCCGGCACCGAGGAAGCCCGTGAGGATGATCACCGGCAGGCGCGCGGCCTGGGCGAAGGATGGGGCGCTCATCGGAGCAGCCTTTCGAGCGCGCGGATCAGCCGGTCGGTTCCGGCCTTGTCCGGTGCCAGGCCGATCCGCAGCCATTGCGGTTGCTCGGCGAAGCGCCGTACCAGGACGCCGGCCGCCCCCAGCCCCTCGGCCAATTCCCAGGCGCGCGCGTGGCGGACGAGCCGGAAGAGATCGGTGCCGCCCAGCCTTTCCAGGCCCAATCCGGTCAGCCGATCGTCGAGGGCGGCGCTCTCGACGGTCAGGCGCCGGCGCATCGCCTCGATCCAAGGTGTATCCGCCAGGGCTAACCGGCCGATCGCCAGCGCCGGGCCGGAGGCAGCCCAGGGGCCGAGCGCCGTGGACAACGCCTCGATCATCCTTCGCTCGCCCAGGGCCACGCCTAAGCGCAAGCCCGCCAGCCCGAAGAACTTGCCGAAAGAACGCAGGACCAGAAGGCCCGGCATGCCGGCCTGGCCCGCGAGGCTGATGCCGGGCGTGACGTCGGCGAAGGCCTCGTCGACCACCAGCAGCCCGTTGTCGCGTGCGAGATGCCGGGCCAGATCCAGGAGCGGCGCCGGCGGCGTGATGCGACCATCCGGATTGTTGGGGTTGGCGAGGATGACGATCCGCGCGTCGGGATGCTCGGGCAGGCTGTCGGTTTCGCGCACCTCGTGGCCGACGAGACGCCAGCGATAGGCGTGTTCGGCATAGGTCGGGCCCAGCACCAGTACCTGGGTGGGTGCGATCAACCGTGGCAGCAGCCCGATCAGCGCCTGCGAGCCGGCCGCCGCGACCGCCGGACAGCCGGCAGGCGCGCCATAGCAATGCCGGGTGGCATCGAGCAAACCCGCCTCTGCCTCACGGTCGGGCAGGCGCTGCCAGAGGGCGGGCGGCAGGTCGGGCAGGGGATAGGCATGGGGATTGATGCCGGTCGAGAGATCGAGCCAGCCGGACTCATGCCGGCCCCAGCGCTGCTCTGCCGCGTCCAGCCCGCCACCATGCTGCGGTGGCGCCGCGGACGCCCCGATCATGGCGAGGGGGTCATGACGAAGGCTCGGCGTGCTTATGGCCGGAAGAGGTCGGCGGCAGCGGTACCGTGCCGTCGTTGCGGTACCAGGCGAGGAAGGTCGACAGGATCATCATCGCGATGATGCCGACGATATTGACCAGAAGCTGCATGCCGAATGAGGCGCTGACCTCCTGCAGGACGAAGCGGCCCATCAATGCCAGCAGGATGGTGAAGCAGAAGACGTAGAGCGAGAACTGGCCGCAGCGCACGATCGGCCAGGCGAGGCGGCCGGTCCAGAAATCGGAGCGCATCGGGATGAACCGCCCGGCCAGCAGTGCGATGCACAGGAAGTTTATGAGGCGAATCGGCGCCAGCGTCGTCTTGTCGGCCATGGGCGGCACCGCCAGGATGGGCGGGAACGCCGGCCACAGGCTATGGATCAACGTCGTGGCGGATGTCACGAGGCATGTGCCTGCGATGAGGATGGCACCCCAAAGCAGCCATGGCGACTTCAGCGCGACCAGACGCTCGGCCGAGCTCGGATGCCCGCAGGAGGCGCCGATCAGGAAGATCAGCTGCCAGGCGAAGGGGTTGAAGTACCAGGTGTGGCCCTGCGGGTAGCTGGGCAGATCGAAGCCCCAGATCTGCACCGCGCCATAGAGGATGACCGACGGGACAAGCATGATCCAGATGTTGCGTCGGATCGCCACCAATGCGAAGGGCAGGAAGGCCAGGAAGACGATGTAGAGTGGCAGGATATCGAGATAGACCGGCTGGAACTGCAGCGTCAGCGCCTTGATGATGGCGATGTCCGGCTGGGCCAGGAAATCGTCGACCCGAAGATCGGTGTCATAGGTCAGGTTGCCGGATTTGTAGACGCTGGTCGACACCTCGGCGATGAACAGCACGAACAGCATGATATGAGCGACATAGAGCGTCCAGACCCGCTTGTAGACCTGGCGCGAGCAGGCCATGAAGCCGCCGCGCAGCAAAGTTCGGCCATAGACCATGGCGGCGACGTAGCCGGACATGAAATAGAACACCTCCGCCGCATCGCTGTAGGCGAAGGTGCGCAAGGTGAAATAGGAGAGGAAATTTTCCGGTACGTGATCGATGAAGATCAGGATCAGCGCCAGGCCGCGGAAGAAATCGATACGGAAATCACGCTCCGGGCTGGTGCGGGTCGACTTTTTGCTGCCGCCCCCGTTGGTCCCATCGCCGCCGATCTTCGTGATTTCGCCGGGCAATATGGCGGGCCGCTGATCGGCGGCGTGCGGCGTGCGATCGCCGCCGCGCTCCAACTTGATCAGGTTGTTTCGCTCGCCGAGGCTCATGTGCGAACTAAACCCCTTGCTGCATGATGTTCAATGATTGGGAGCCGTTGGCCCGGTTGCATATCCGTCAAAGCCACATCCCTGTCAGGGATATGGTGGCCGTCAGGCCGTTCAGGAAGCCACTTCCGCGACACGGCGCAAGGCCGTCGCCGCCTCCGAAACGCGACCGTCGCGCACCAGGACGTAATCGGTGTCGTAGGTCGAGAGCGCTAGGATCGGCACGCCCGCCTCGGCGAGCGGCGTCAGCAGGCGCATCAACACGCCGGTGAGCGACAGGGCCAGCGGCCCCGCCACCTTGAATACCCGCCAGCCATGCTCGGCCTCCACCCCCTCGGGAACGCGATCACCGCGGCAGATGATCGAGATCTCGTCACGGGTGCGCGTCACGGAAACGATCTCGTCATCCCATAGCGTCCAGTCTGCGACCCAATCCGGCAATTGGTGGCCGGCCGGCAGGTGGGCGATTGCCAAGGTTTCGGGCAGCAGCGAAAGGGCCAGTTTCAAGATGGATCGGCTCCGGACCGGCGGGAATGCCCTGACCCACGTCAGGCAGCCTATTCCCAAGTGACGCATTATTGTCGTGGCATGTCACAGTGCCGTCAACAATCGAGACGCTTGGTAAGATGCGTAAAGCCATGATCAATCGCGACGATGTCGGAAATGAGGCGCCTGGGCAGGGAAGCACACCGGAAATGTGTCCGGAAGGTAATGTTGTCGGCCGCCCGATTCTAGAAATCCAGATCGGCGTAGTGTTCCGGCGGCGGGTGGCCAGGCAGGTGGTCGGTCAGCAGCGGCCGGAAGCTGGGGCGCGACTTGACCCGTGCGTACCAGTCCTTGGCCAGGTCGTGATTGCCCCAGGGCACGTCGCCGATATAATCGAGCGTTGAGAAATGCGCCGCCGCCGCGATGTCGGCGACCGAGAAATGATCACCCGCCAGCCAACGCCGCCTTTCGGCCAGATAGCCGATGTAATCCAGATGGTAATGGACGTTGGCATGACCGGCGCGGATGGCGGCGGAGTTGGGATTGCCGTAGCCCATCATGCGTTTCATCATCTTCTCGCCGACCAGGTTCTGCGTGACCTCGCGATTCATCTTGAGGTCGAACCAGGCGACGAGCCGGCGTGCCTCGGCACGTGAGGCGGCATCCAGGCCATAGAGCGGCCGGTCGCGATAGGCATCCTCCAGATATTCGCAGATGACGCCCGAATCGGCGATGGCGCGGCCATCGGCCTCCAGCAGCACCGGGACCTCGGCCGCGGGGTTCAGCTCCAGATAATCAGGCCGCCGTTCCCAGACCTTTTCATGTCGAAGCTCGAAATCGAGGTTCTTCTCCTTGAGGACGACACGGACCTTGCGGGAGAACGGGCAGAGCGGCAGATGGAACAGTGTACGCATGGCGCCAAGCTATTCGTTAACGATATGAAAATCTAGAGCCCGATCCGATCAGGTCGGGTCGACCTGAATGGTGAATCGGTCTCTATACTTTTGAATCAGATCGGGGTTCGGATTTGGAGTCGGTTCTACCCGAAACCTGAACCGTGATCTGCCCATCGCATCGCATGAAAAAGGCCGGCGAGAGCATCGCCGGCCTTTCTTCGAGCCGTTGCGGGACCGGCTTAATCGTCGCCGGCCGCGGCCATCGGCACCTCGACGGTGAGCGGCTGGGGCAGGCGCTTGATCATCTCCTTCGGCACGACGTGCCAGAAGTGCTGAATCTCGCGCTGCCAGTCGTTCAGCAGCTGTTCGGCATAGACCGATTGGGTTTCGGCGACATGCTGCTGGACCAGGGCCTTCACCACGCCTTCCCAATGCGGCGTCTCGATGCGCTGCCAGGTCAGCGTCTCCGGATTGACCTTGGACGGGAAGGCCATGTCCGGATCGTAGATGAAGGCCATGCCGCCGGTCATGCCGGCACCAAAGTTCTCGCCGATGGCTCCCAGGATCACGGCGACGCCGCCGGTCATGTACTCGCAGCCATTCGAGCCGCAGCCTTCGACCACCACCTCGGCGCCGGAGTTGCGCACGGCGAAGCGTTCGCCCGCCTGGCCCGCCGCGAACATCTTGCCGGCCGTGGCACCGTAGAGCACCGTGTTGCCGATGATGGTGTTGGCATAGGTCACCAGCGGCGAGGATGTCGGCGGTCGCACGACGATCGTGCCGCCCGACAGGCCCTTGCCGGTATAGTCATTGGCGTCGCCGAACACCTCGAGCTTCAAGCCCTGCACTGCGAAGGCGCCGAGCGACTGGCCGCCCGAACCGCGCAGCCGCACCGTGATGTGGCCCGGCTGCAGCCCGGTCTGGCCGAACTTGCGCGTCAGCATCGACGACATGCGCGTGCCGATCGCCCGCTCGGTGTTGCGGATGTTGTAGGTCAGCTGCATCTTCTCGCCGACCTCGAACAGCGCGGTCGCGTCCTTCAGCATCTGCGCGTCCAGCGAATCCGGCACTTCGTTGCGCTCGGCTTGCGTGCAGTAGCGCGCATAGCCGCCGGGGTCCGCCTGGGCCAGGATCGGGTTGAGGTCGAGGTCGTCGAGATGCGAGGAGCCGCGGCTGACCTGGGTGAGCAGGTCGGTACGGCCGACGATCTCGTTCAGCGACTTGGCGCCCAGCGAGGCCAGGATGTCGCGTACCTCTTCGGCTACGAAGCTGAACAGGTTGACGACCTTCTCGGGCGAACCCTCGAATTTCTGGCGCAGCGCCGGGTCCTGGGTGCAGATGCCGACCGGGCAGGTGTTGGAGTGGCACTGCCGGACCATGATGCAGCCCATGGCGACCAGCGAGGCCGTGCCGAGGCCATATTCCTCGGCGCCCAGCATCGCGGCGATGACCACGTCACGGCCGGTCTTGAGGCCGCCATCGGTACGCAGCTTCACGCGATGACGCAGGCGGTTCAGCACCAGAACCTGATGCACCTCGGCCAAGCCCATCTCCCACGGCACGCCGGCATATTTGATCGAGGATTGCGGGCTGGCGCCCGTGCCGCCGACATGGCCGGAGACCAGGATGACGTCGGCCTTGGCCTTGGCGACGCCGGCCGCGATCGTGCCGATGCCGGAACGCGCCACCAGTTTGACGCAGACCTTGGCGTCCGGGTTGATCTGCTTCAGGTCGTAGATGAGCTGAGCCAGATCCTCGATCGAGTAGATGTCATGATGCGGCGGCGGCGACACCAGCGCCACGCCGGGGGTCGAATGGCGCAGCCGTGCGATCAGGCCGTCGACCTTGAAGCCCGGTACCTGGCCGCCTTCGCCGGGCTTGGCGCCCTGGGCGACCTTGATCTCCAGCTCGCGGCAATTGTTCAGGTATTCGGCGGTGACGCCGAAACGGCCGGAGGCCACCTGCTTGATCGCCGAGCTGGCATTGTCGCCGTTCTTGCGTGGACGGTAGCGCGCCGGATCCTCGCCGCCTTCGCCGCTGTCGGACTTGGCGCCGATGCGGTTCATGGCGATGGACAGCGTCTCATGCGCCTCGGGGCCGAGTGCGCCCAGCGAGATGCCGGGGGCGACCAGGCGCTTGCGGATCTCCGTGATCGATTCGACCTCGTCCGGCGAGACCGGCGCCTGCTTCATGTTGAAGTCGAGCAGGTCGCGCAGGTTGATCATGCCTTGGCGGCGCACTGCCTCGCTGTAACGCTTGTAGGTCGCATAGGAGTCGCGATCGACCGCGCTCTGCAGCAGATGCACCATTTCGCCCTGGAAGGCGTGGTTTTCCGAGCCGCGGCGATAGCGGTAGAAGCCGCCGACCGGCAGTGCGACATAGTCGGTGGCATAGCCGCGGGTGTGCTGCTCCACCGTCTTGAACTGGATGCCCTGCAGGCCGATGCCGGAGATCTTCGAGGTCATGCCCGGGAAGAAGTCCGCCACCAGCGAGCGCGACAGGCCCACCGCTTCGAAATTATAGGCGCCGCGATAAGACGAAACGACCGAGATGCCCATCTTGGCCATGATCTTGAGCAGGCCGTCGTCGATCGCCTTCTTGTAGTTCTTGAGCGCCGTCTCTAGCGAGACGTTGCCCAGGAGGCCGCGCTGGAAGCGGTCGATGATCGTCTCTTCCGCCAGGTAGGCGTTGATGCAGGTGGCGCCGACGCCGACCAGCACGGCGAAATACTGCACGTCCAGGCATTCGGCCGAACGCACCGTCAGCGCCGTGAATGTCCGCAGCTGCTGGCGCACCAGATGGCTGTGCACCGCGCCCGTGGCCAGGATCATCGGGATCGCCGCGCGGGTGGCGCTCATGGCGGCATCCGACAGGATCACGTGCGTGCAGCCGCGGCGGACCGCATCCTCCGATTCCTGGCGAATGCGCCGGATCGCGTCCCGGAGCGCGCT
>DATJJW010000103.1:0-17804 GCA_035491935.1 Allostellaceae bacterium
CCGGCCTATGTTTTTGGATTCCCGAACAGAATTGACGAGATGACCGCACCCGTCGCCATCATCATGGGCAGCCAGTCGGACTGGGAGACCATGCGCCATGCGACGGAGACCCTTGCCGCGTTGGGGGTGGCATTCGAGGCCCGCATCGTCTCCGCCCACCGTACGCCCGACCGGCTGGTGGCCTATGCCAAATCCGCCAAAGAGCGTGGGCTGAAGGTGATCATCGCCGGAGCCGGCGGTGCCGCTCATCTTCCAGGCATGGTGGCCGCCCTGACCACCCTGCCCGTGCTGGGCGTACCGGTCGAAAGCCACGCGCTGAAGGGCATGGACAGCCTGCTCTCGATCGTACAGATGCCGGGCGGCATCCCGGTCGGCACGCTGGCGATCGGCAAGGCCGGCGCCATCAATGCGGCGCTGCTCGCCGGCCAAATCCTGGCGCTGGGCGATTCGGAACTGGCGTCCCGGGTCGAGGCTTGGCGCCAGCGGCAGACCGACAATGTGGCGGAAGCCCCCACGACTTCATCCGAAGTATCACACGCCTAGTAGTAGAAGACCAAATATGCTCGCACCTGGTTCGACGATCGGCATACTGGGCGGTGGCCAGCTCGGTCGCATGACCGCGCTGGCGGCAGCGCGGTTGGGATACCGTTCGCATATCTACACGACCGAAAACGACAGCCCCGGCGTTCAGGTGACCTCGACCTATACGGTGGCCTCGCTCGACGACGAGAAGGCGCTGGCGGCTTTCGCCAAGAAGGTCGACGTCGTCACCTACGAGACCGAGAACATCCCACTGAAGACGGTCGAGATCATCGACAAGACCGTACCGGCGCGTCCAGGCGCTCATGTGCTCGAGATTACCCAGGACCGGCTGCGCGAGAAGGACTACCTGCGTTCGATCGATGTCGACACGGCGCCCTATCGCGAGATCACCGGGCCGGAGGCGCTGGCCCGCGCGCTGCACGACATGCGCCAGCAGGATGCCAGCCAGCGCGCCATCCTGAAGACCGTGCGCATGGGCTATGACGGCAAGGGCCAGGTGACGGTGCGCTCCGATTCCGACCCGACCGCCACCTGGGCCCATATGAATGGCTCGCTGGGCATCCTCGAAGGCTTCGTCGACTTCCGCTGCGAGATCTCTGTCATCGTCGCGCGCGGCCTCAATGGCGGTATCGCGACATATGCGCCGGTCGAGAACCAGCACGCCAACCACATCCTGGACACCACGATCGCGCCGGCGCGCATCCCGCCGGAGACGGCGATGCGCGCGGAAGCCATCGCCCGCCACATCGCCGAGAAGCTCGACGTCATCGGCCTGCTCGCGGTCGAGATGTTCGTGACCCAGGACGAGCAGATCCTGGTCAACGAGCTGGCCCCACGCCCGCATAATTCCGGCCATTGGACCATGGACGCCTGCTACACCAGCCAGTTCGAGCAACTGGTGCGCGCGATCTGCGGCCTGCCCCTCGGCTCGGCCGAGGCGCATTCCGACGCGGTGATGCGCAACTTGATCGGTCCGGACGTGGCCCGCTGGGCCGATTGGGTCACGGAGCCCATGACCAAGCTGCACCTCTATGGCAAGCATGAGGCGCCCGTAGGCCGCAAGATGGGCCACGCTACGCGGCTGATCCCCAAGCGGGACTAGAGCGGCGGCGCACCCAACCACATTCCAACTTTTCAACAAGGACCGATCGATGAAGCCGCTCCTGCCCCCTGCCCTCGGACGCCGTGCCGTATTGTTGGGGGCCGCGGCCGGCGCCTTGGCGAGCAGGACGGCATTAGCCGCAACCCCGAACGCGGCCGCCCCCGGCACCGCCAGCCCGAATGCTCCGAGCTCCAATGCAAAGGTCTTCCTGGACTATACCCAAGCGCAGCTGGACAACGCCTATACCCAGACCGTCTGGGCACCCAATGCCGGCCAGCTGATCGCAGGATATGCCAAGGACAGCGCCGCGGTGCGCAAGCGTATGCCGCCGGTGACGCAGGCCTATGGCAAGGGCAAGGCCGAGCAGCTCGATATCTTCGCGCCCAAGGGCGCCGATCGCCGGCCGGTGATGATCTTCCTGCATGGCGGCGCCTGGCACGGCCTGTCCAAAGACGATGCCTCCGCACCGGCCCCTACCTTTGTCGATGCCGGCATGCTCTATGTCGCGGTCAATTTCGACAATATCCCCGCGACCACCCTGCCCGGCATGGCCGATCAGGTATGCCGGGCAGTCTCGTGGATTGCGACCAATATCGGCCGCTTCGGCGGCGATCCGAACCGCATCTTCATCTCGGGCCATTCCTCTGGCGGGCATCTGGCCGCCGTCGTCATGACCACGGATTGGAAGGCACGCAACCTGCCGGCACCCTCGATCAAGGGCGCCCTGCTGCTCTCCGGCATGTACGAGCTCTATCCCGTGCTGCTCTCGGTCCGCGCCAACTATGTCCATGTGACGCCGGCCGAAGTCGCGGCGCTCAGCCCCTTGCGGCATATGGACCGGGTGCAGTGCCCGGCGATCGTCGCCAATGGCGACAAGGAAAGCCCGGAATTCAAGCGGCAGAACGAAGTGTTCGCCGAGGTGATGGCCGGCATGGGCCTGTTGCACCACCGCTTCATGATGCCCGGCATCAACCATTTCGAGCTGGCGAACGAACTCAACAACGCCGATTCGCCGATCAGCCGCCTGACCCTCGACATGATGAAACGGGCTTAGACACAAAGCCCAATCAGGGAGGGTGGCTCAGCGCCTCATCTGAGACTTTGTTGAGCCCCTGAACGTCTTAAAGGCACCACCAGCCGTAACAGATGCTTAAGTGCCGGAGCAGGAGCTTGAGGAGAAGGTCCGCAGGATTCCAAATCGTATCGACGCAGAGAAAAACAATGAGCGCAGCCATGGCGGTCAAGAGACCTTTGAATCTAAAAGTGCGCCGGCGGTGTTCAATATTCGCCATGGTTCGCTCATGTATGAAGGTGCGTTCAACGTGCTGGATGATCGACCTCGACCGGCTTAGAAGCGCAGCCTGAGATTCAGAAACACGGCATTTCTTGTATAGCCATTGTAGAAATTGCCGTCATATTGGGCCTGCAACTGCCAATTGCCATTGGCAGCGAAGGTGACGCCAACGGCGACGTCGGCGCCGTTGGCCGTCGGGCGCTCGGTGTTGGTGGTGAAGCTGACACCGCCGAGACCGGTCGTAGTTTCGATGGGCGAGCGTATCCAGTCATGCAGCCAGCCGATCCTGACCGTCGGTATGAGGCGGCCGCCAGCCAGCGGAATCTGCCAGGAGGCTTGACCGCCGAGTTCCGTCTCGACCGAGTCAAATCCCATGCCGTTGACATGTTCCTGGGTCACGGTCTCGGTGTAGCCGTCGATGTCCTGATGGATGTATGTGAACCCCGCGATCGGCGTCAGCTTGGTCGCGCCGAGTTGGAAGTCCCGGCCCACATCGACATGCGTCGTGACGTTGGTGCCGTTATAGTTCGCGCTGGCTTGGCCGCCCATGAAGCTGAAGCTGCGCTTCTGGTTGTAGTTGGAAAAACCGACCGCAATTTCGCCATTCACATACCAGGCGCCGCCATCATAACTGCCATAGGCGGCAAGTTGATAAGAGTCGATATGGGCCGAGTCCGCCGACGCCAGGTCGAGCCCGTTGACATAGCTTTTCCCGTAGGAGAAAGCGCCGCCGAGCCGCAGATGCGGCGTGACCAGCGTATCTGCGCCGAAGGCGGCACCAACCGTCTTGTCCTTGCTGCCTTGGGTATTGTCGCTCGTCGGCAGGCGGGAGGAATAGCCCAGCACCTGCCCCCAGACGGTAGAGTTCTCCGCTGCCGATCCAGCAGCCAGACCGCTCTTGCCGCTATCCGCTTCGGCACGAGCCGTCTGGAGATGATCGACCACTGCCTCGGTCGAGACGGCAGAGAACGCCTGTGTCATGACGGTATCCATCACGGCATTCGACGGGACCAGCTGACCGGAGACGATCTGGATCTTCTGCGCTTGCGACAGAGGCGAAGCGGTGTTGTTGAAGAAGGTGTTGATCGCGCCGAGCACCGAAGGCGAGCCCGCGCCGTTCGTGCCGTTGATACTGTAAAGCTGGTTCAGGGCGGCCGCGACATTCTGGCTGTTGGGCGAGCTGCCGAGGGCGGGATTGCTGGCCGTGTTGGCCGCGTTCAGGGTCACGACGAGGTCATTGCCGGAGATCGACGTGGTCGGCGACAACGGAAGAAAGGGATTGGCGAGCTGCACGGCGGAGGCGTTGACGCCACCATAGCTGCCGGTCCCGCCGGCGGCGACCACGGTATAGACGCGCGACCCGCCGCTGATCGTGTTGCCGAGTTCCTGGATCACGACGGAACTGTTCGCCGAAATACTCGCATTCTGGCTGACCACCAGCTTGCCTGCGGTCCCGGTATCATTATTGACCCCGATTACCAGCGTCGCTCCCGATGACTGGGCGAAGTTACCGGTAATCGTCCGGGTCGAAGCAACATCCAAGGTCGCATTGTTCGTGAAGGTGCTTGTGACACTGACGTCGTGATCCAGAACCAGCGTGCCGCTCTGGACATTGATGGCGCCGACGGCAAGTCCATTGGTCAAGATGTAGGACTGGTTGCTGGGGGCGAAATTGACGGTGGCGTCCGCACCGGTGATGGCGCCGTTCATCGTGCCGCCGGTGATGTTGACCATGTCCGCCTGGCTCAGTTGGATAGCGCCGTCGATGATGCCGCCGGCCAGATTGATGGTGGAGGGGGCGGCACCGGCACCAAAATCGATCGCGACACCGTTTCCGCCGATGATCGTGCCGGTGTTGGTGATGTCGAGCGCGCCGCCGACGACGTTCACGGCGGGCGCCGAGGCGCCGCTGGTGATCACCCCGGCATTGTTCAGGCCACCTCCGATCGTCCC
The DNA here is from genome assembly GCA_035491935.1 of Allostellaceae bacterium. Taxonomy (GTDB): domain Bacteria; phylum Pseudomonadota; class Alphaproteobacteria; order ATCC43930; family CGMCC-115725; genus DATJJW01. The sequence goes on from DATJJW010000103.1 coordinate 4,893, forward strand.
GCCGACGTAAATCCCGGCGCCGGGGCCGGGAGCGCCGGCGAATGGAGGGGATGTTGCAGGCGTTCCGGCCCCAGCGGTGATGCCAGCGAAGCCACCGCTACCGCCGATGGTCGTGCCAGCAGCGACCGAGAGCTTGCCGCCGATATTCTGGCCGACATAGACGTCGTAGGAGCCGCTTGTGATCGTGCCGCCAATGGAAACGCTACCGTCCACGCCGCCGGTTATGACAATGCCAGGCCATTCCGGGACGGTGATGCTGCCGGTGTTACTGACATTGCCATGGACGGTGCCATTGACCCTGATCGCGGAGCTGGCTGACGATATGTGCCCGGAGTTGATGATGTCGCCGCCGACATCGCCATCTATTTCGATGCCATAGAAGGCCGAAGCGGCAATAGAGCCCGAGTTGAGGATACTGTCCCCAACCGAACTATGTATGTGGATCCCCTTCCAGCCGGAGATACTGCCGCTATTCGACAGATTGGCGCCAATGCTGCCTATCACGGCAAGGCCGGCGGATTGGGCCGAGAGCGTCCCGGTGTTGATGACACTGCCATTGACGGAACCGTTCACCAGGACGCCTGTCGGTCCGCTCGTCACGATCGAAGCAGTGCTGGTTATGTTTCCACCAACGGTCGTGGGGAAACTTTGTCCATTCGGTCCCGAGCCGGATATGTCGTATCCGTTGCCATCAGGCGTTACCGTCTGCGCCAGCGCGACACCGCCTGAGCCAATATTCAAGACACCAATACCGGCCCCCACCAGCAACGACCTATGGAAATCTGCCCGCGACATCTTCCACCTCTAAAAATGCGTTGACAGCTAAAGGTTTAGACGGGGGTCGGCCGCCCTATCGCAGGTCGGCGCCGCTGGAAAGTGCTTCGGGAGCAGAATTTACCAATTGTTAATCTTCGTTAACAAATTATTAATTTAGAGAGAGAAGCCTGTCAATGCAAACAATTTGCACCGTCAAAGGTTTTCACCGGCAGGGCTAATGGGATGGCCCCAATTACGGTGGCCGAGAGCGCGATCGGATCTGTATGTCAGCGCTTTGGCAGGAAACCCTCGCGCATGTGCCGCGGGGTCCGAGGCAAGTGAACGGGCAGCCGGTAGCAGCTCGGATGCTCGCTTCGCACCTCAACCCTTCCTGATAGGGGGCCTGCCTGTGGAACCAGCCGAGAGATAGCCTCTAAGGCGAGAGCGTCTCCAGCCCCTTGCCGTTGGTGGCGGGGCCAAACGCGCCGATGCCGATGATGATCGCCGCCATGGCGGCGGCGATCATGGCGAAGACGCCGTCATTGCCGTAAGCCGCCAGCAGAGCGCTCACCCAATAGCCTACGAAGATGGAACTGACCCGACTCCAGCAGAAGGTGAAGCCGATCGCGCGGGCGCGGATGCGCGTCGGGAACAGCTCGGCGGCATAGGGGTGGAAGACGGTGATCATCCAATTGTTGCCGAGCGCGATGGCGCCGCCGGTGATCACCACCGTCGTGACGTCATGGGCATTGGCAAAGAGCGCGCCGGCGATGCCGACCAGCAACGCCGTCGCGACGAGCTGCCATTTACGCTCGATACGCTCAGCCAGAAAGGTCCCCAATATGGCGCCCACCGGTGCCATCAGCACGATCATAGCGGTATATTCCAGCGACTTCACCACCGTGAAACCTTGATGGACCAGCAGGATCGGTACGAAGCTGGTAAAGCCGAAGACCGCAATGGTCTGGGCGAATTGAAAGACCGATAGGATCAGGGTGCGCGGCAGGTAGAAGCGGCCGAACATCTCGTGCCAATCGCCGGTATCGGCGAGGACCGGCCGCGGCCCGTTGCCCTCGGGCTCGGGCAACATCTCGCTGCCCCGCTCTTTCATGATGCGGTGCTCGATCTCCGACATGATGGCGTCGGCCTCGCGGCTGCGGCCCTGGATCTCCAGCCAGCGCGGGCTTTCCGGCAAGTTGCGCTGCAGGAACCAGACGGCGAGGCCGCTCGCGGCACCGATCGCCACGACCCAACGCCAACCGGCAAGGCCCAGCGGCGCATGGGGCACCAGCAGCGTGGCGAGGCCTGCCGCCACCGGGACCGCCGTCAGGATGAAGACGAAAGCCAGCGCCATATAGCGGCCGCGCAGTGCCCGCGGTGTCAGTTCGGTGATGTAGCTGTCATTGTTCACAAGCTGCATGCCGACGGCGAAACCGGCGACCAGGCGCAATATGTCGATCGTGACCGCATTGCTGAAGCAGGCGATGAGGAACTGCGCCGCCGAATAGAGCACCATGGAATAGACGAAGATCTGGCGCCGCCCGAGCGCATCGGAGACGAAGCCGAAGACGCCGGTGCTGATCAGCATGCCGAGGAAGAAGGATGCCAGGAAGCTCGGGAAGCTGTGCAGGTCGAGCAGCCCGTGGCTTTCCAGCGTATAGATGCCCGAACCGGTCAGCCCCACCGAGATGAAGCCCGGCATGAACAGCTCGTAGAATTCGAACCAGCCGCCCGATGCGATGCGGGCAACCAGGTTGCGGATATGCCGCGACGGCGGCAGGCGGTCGATACGCGCCAGCACCGTATAGCGCTTGGGAAAGCTGTGGACGCTCGCACCCCGCATGGCCGCCCCTCTATCGTCCTAACGCGATCCGCTCAGGTTGCAACCACCTGAAGTCACAACCAGCTTAAACCGAAACCCTTCAAGGTTGTCATATCGGCGGCGTCCGTCCGCCCCGCAAGATCGGGTGACCAGAGGGACACCTGCAAAAAATCACGGAATGCCTCAACGTGTGGCCTTGCGCTTCAGATAGGTCAGCGGGCCGGTCACCGAACGCGCCGCCCTACGCAGCCTTTGCCCCATCTGACCCGTCAGCCGCGGCAGCTTCAGCACGTCGGCGATACGCCGTTCCAGGAAGGCCCATGTGTCCTCATGGCCCTCGGAATTGTCGTCCAGCCAATAGAGCACGGTGGCGCTATAGACGGCGGCCAGCAAGCCGCGCTTGGTATAGAAATTGAAATCGGCCGAATTGTCGCCGGCCGCATACCAGATGGCGTCGACCGTGCGATAGATCGCGCGTGCGGCATGTCCGAAGCCGAAGGGCGAAATCTCACGCGCAATGGCCCGGCGCACCGCCTCGCGATACGGCGCCAGGATCTCCAGCCGCACACGCACGCCGGCGATGATGCGATGATGCACCTTCATCTGGTCGAGGCCCATGCGCTCCAGCGCCGCCACCATCTTCCGGTCGGCCCAATCGTCGAGCCAGAGCGCGATATCGCCGGCGCCCCCCGGCAATATCGCGGCCAGTTCCTCACGTGAAATGGACAGACGCACCGCCGCCTCGCGCAGCGCCTTGGCGCTCCAACCATCGAACACGACGTCGGGCAGCATCTCCTCCAGCAGTGCATCCTTCAACGCCACCAGCTCATTCGTCGCCCCGGGTTCTGTCGTCCCGATTTCTTCCGCGGTTTCGGGCCCCGTGGCGCCCAAATCCTCATTCATGGTCATGCAAGCTCCGTCACAACCGGCCGCGTCATGGAGATTCGCCGGCAAGCAATGTCTGATAAGGCGCCAAGTCGATAGGATACTTCAAGGTTTCCTCGACGAAGCCCATCAGGCGCAGATCGGTCATCCGCTGCGGATAGAGCACGCCGTCCAGATGGTCGCATTCATGCTGCACGACCCGGGCGTGGAAGCCTTCGGCCACGATATCGACGGCATTGCCCTCCTGGTCGACGCCGGTGTAGCGGATGCGTGTCCAGCGCGGCACCGCGCCGCGCAAGCCCGGCACCGACAGACAGCCCTCCCAGCCCAGTTCCTTCTGGTCGGTCTCCGGCGTGATCACCGGATTGATCAGCACGCTCAGGGGGCGCGGCTGGTCGAGCGCCATGCCGGTGATGCGCGTGGCGGGCACCTGGTAAAGCACCAGGCGCGACGGCACATGGACCTGGGGCGCGGCCAACCCTGCCCCGCCGATATCCTCCAGCGTCTCGACCATGTCGCGGATCAGCTGGTGGATCTCCGGTGCCGTCGGATCTTCGACCGGCTCGGCAATGCCGCGCAGCACAGGGTGCCCCATACGGGCGATCTTGAGGATGCTCATGGAGGGAAGTATGAGCCCGGCACATAGCCGACTCAAGCTCCACACTGGGCAGAAACGGTATTTCCCGGCCGTCTGCCCCCTTTTCAACAGCGATGCTTGGTGCTATCTAAGCGCCAACCCGGAGGCGAGATGCGTCCCCGATCGTATTTGCTTTTGCCAGAGGAGGCCGGTAGGCCGTGCAAGTTCTCGTACGCGACAACAATGTGGACCAGGCGCTGCGCGCGCTGAAGAAGAAGATGCAGCGCGAAGGCGTGTTCCGCGAAATGAAGCTGCGTCGCAATTACGAGAAGCCGTCCGAGCGCCGCGCCCGCGAGAAGGCCGAGGCCGTCCGCCGCCACCGCAAGCTGCTGCGCAAGCGCATGGACCGCGAGGGCTATTAAGCCTTCCGCCATCCGGCAGGATTAAAGAAAGCGCCGCTCCGCAAGGACCGGCGCTTTTTTTGTTTGTGCCTCTCCCCGTCATGGCTGGCCATGACGATGGATACAGGTTTCATGCCCGGCGATGGTCGTCGCTACTGCGCCGCCAGCATCTCCTCCACCTGGCCACCCTGGGCACGCAGACGCAGGGCGTCGCGGGCCGGCGGCGCGCCGAACAGCCGGGCATATTCGCGACTGAATTGCGAGGCGCTTTCATAGCCCACGGCATATCCGGCGCGCGAGGCCTCCTCATTGGCGAGCAGCAGGCGCCGCGCCTGCTGCAGCCGCAGGCTCTTCTGATATTGCAGCGGGCTCATCGACGTCGCCGCCTTGAAGTGGCGATGGAAGGCGGCCGCACTCATGCCGGCCTGTGCCGCCATGTCCTCGATCTTGAGCGATTGGTCGTAGTGGTCCCGGATCCAGGCCAGCGCCTGGCGGATGCGCGATAGGCGGCTGCTGGCACAGCCGATCTGATAGAGGATACCGCCCTGCGGCCCCTGCAGCAGGCGATAGAGGATCTCGCGCTCCAGCATCGGCGCCAGCACGGGAATATCGTCCGGGCTGTCGAGCAGGCCCAGCAGCCGGACCCAGGGGTCCAGCAGCTGCGGCGTCACGGGACTCACCACCAGCCCCGAGGGCGGCGCCTCCGCCCGCCGCGGCACGCGGGGCAGCAGCGCCGCGATCTCCTCGCGGTCAAGCCGCATGCTGACGGAGATATAGGGCCGCTCGGGGCTCGCTTGCACGATCCGGCCCGAAGCCGGCACCTCCAACGAAGCGATCAGGTAGCTGGCCGGGTCGTAGTTGATCACCCGGTCGCCCAGCAGCACCTGCTTGGCGCCCTGCAGGACCAGGCACAACATCGGCTCGTAGACCGCCAGCCTCGGGCTGGTCGGCTCCGTCGCCCTATGGAGGGAGACCGACGCAATCGCCGTCTGGACGCGCGGGCCCGTGGCATGACGGGTCGCGAGCATCAGCAAGGGATCGAGCTGTCTATGCGGGAAATCGAGCATGGACCGAAGATCGGCGCGCCAGCCGTCCAAGGCAAGCCTCGCGGGCGAGCGAATCCGCCTGCCGATAGGATTAGGCAAGAGATCGACAGGATCGGGCGCGCGAACACCCCGCGCCATGGCCCAAATATGGCGGCATGGAGGACCGACATGCCTGAAGGATCAAGTGAACGCCGCGTGGCCCTGGTCACCGGGGCCAACAAGGGAATTGGTCGGGAGATCGCCCGCAGGCTCCTGCAGCAGGATTACACCGTCTGGGTTGGCTGCCGCGACCGGCGCCGTGGCGAGGCCGCGATCTTCGGCCTGAACGGCGTCGGCAAGTATGCCCGGCTGCTGCAGATCGACGTGACGGATGATGACAGCGTCAAGGCGGCGGCCGAAACGCTGGGGCAGGAATCCGGCCGGCTGGACGTACTGGTCAACAATGCCGGCATCGCCACCAGCTATGGCCAGCCGCCGAGCCTGGAGCCCGTCGAGCTGATGAAGACCATCTACGAGACCAATGTCTTCGGCGCGGTGCGGGTAACGCAGATCTTCCTGCCGCTGCTGAAGGCGTCGCTGACACCGCGCATCGTCATGATGAGCAGTGGCCTGGGCTCCCTCGCCAATGGGCTCGACCCGGCGCATGAGGTCTTCGAACGCAACCTCATGGCCTATAGCAGCTCGAAGACCGCCCTCAACGCCATCACCGTCGCCTTCGCGAAGGAGTTGGGACCGATGGGTTTCAAGGTGAATGCGGCCGACCCCGGCCATACCGCCACCGACCTGAACCGCAATGCCGGCCCCCGCACCGTCGAACAGGCGGCCGAGGTCGCGATCCGCCTCGCCACGCTGGGCGATGACGGCCCGAACGCCGGTTACTTCAACGACCAGGGGGCGCTGCCCTGGTGAGTTCGTCTACTGGAGAATGATCATGAACCAGATTTTCGATGCTGGCCGGATTTTCGATGCTGGATCGACTGCGGATGAGGTGCTTCGGGGCATCGATCTTTCCGGCAAGCGCGTGCTGGTAACCGGCGTGTCGGCCGGCCTGGGCGTCGAAACGGCGCGCGCGCTGGCCGCCCATGGCGCCGGGGTCGTGGGCGCCGCGCGCGACCTGGACAAGGCCCAGACCGCCGCCGAGCCCGTCTGGGCCGAAGCCAAAAACGGTGGCGGCATCGAGTTCATCGAGTTGGACCTCGCGTCGCTGGCCAGCGTGCGCCAGGCCGCCGACCGGCTGGACCAGGATGGCCGCGGCTTCGACCTCGTCATCGCCAATGCCGGGGTCATGGCCTGTTCCAAAGGCAGGACGGCGGACGGGTTCGAGACCCAGTTCGGCACCAACCATCTCGGTCATTTCGTGCTGGTCAACCGCATCGCCCATCTCATGAAGCCGGGATCGCGGCTGGTCAATTTGTCCTCGGCCGGCCACCGCTTCGAGGACGTCGACCTGGACGATCCGAATTTCGAGCGCACCCAATATGACGAAATCGGCGCCTATTGCCGCTCGAAGACCGCCAACATCCTGTTCACGGTCGAGTTCGACCGCCGGCACAGATCGCGCGGCATCCGTGCCACTGCCGTGCATCCGGGCCGCATCCGGACGGAGCTGATCCGCCACATGGCGCCTGGTGCCGTCGAAGCCATGACGGCGAAGCAGAACGCCGAACGCCTGCCCGGCACGCCCGAGCTCGGCTGGAAGACCATTCCGCAAGGAGCCGCGACGACGGTCTGGGCCGGTGCCGTGGCACCGGCCGACGAGATTGGCGGCCGTTATTGCGAGGACTGCCACATCGCGGAAATCGTCACGGCCGAAGGCGCGCGATTCGGCGTGCAGCCCTACGCCCTCGATCCGGAACGTGCCGAAATGCTATGGGCGAAGAGCGAATTTATGGTCGGAGAACAATTTTAGCGGGTGCGGAACCTTTGGTATTCCATCGGGGTTAGCGGATCATGCCTTGGTATCGTCAAATTAGTTAATATTAACACAAAAAATAATTTTATTAACCACGGTGATATCTCTTGAATTTTTTCCAGTAACACGCAAGCTTAATGAGGCTTAAGCATCTTCAAGGAGATCATTTATCTAGTCTGCGTCGATATCAGCGGGGCATAGGGGCAACTTAAAGCGACGTGCCGTTAAATGATCCAAAAGCCCACAATGAAGATCGCGATAGATCCGGCGTACTCTGCCGATAATTCGTTCATAAATAATTTCAGCCAGTGCATCAGTAAACGCGAATTCATCGTTTCGACGTTCAATTGGTCGTTTCATTCGATCATTTCCAATGATGTCATTATATTGCACTGGCCTGACAACTTCTTCTCCTACGTCAATTTCAAGAGAACCATCAAATGGTCCTTGAAGTTACTTGCACTGCGCTTCGCCAAGCGCATATTCGGCGTGCGCGTCGCGTGGGTCGCCCATAACGCCAAGCCCCATGACATGGCAAAGACGTCGATTTTGGCGCCGTTCTTCATCCGGACGCTGGACGGCATCATCTACCTGTCCGCCTATTCGCGCGAGGTCATCACCGCGCTTTACGCTCCCGGACGGCACACGCGGGAGCTGATCACCGTCCACGGTCATTACCGGACGGCCACCGCGGCGGCGACCAAGCCCCCGCCCCTGCAGAACTCCTGCATCCAGCTGCTCTATTTCGGCCAGATTCGCCGTTACAAGAACGTCGACGAACTGATCGCCCGCATCGCCGAGCTGAATGACGATCGGCTGTTCCTGACGGTCGCCGGCACGCGTAAGGACGAGACTTTCGCCGTCCAGATCGAGGAGGCCGCCAGCAGCAATCCGCATATCCACCTCGATCTGCGGCAGGCCCCGATCCCCGAGCCGGAACTGGAGGCGATGATCGATGCATGCCACGCCGTCGTGCTGCCTTACCGCGATATCCTGAACAGCGGCGCCGCCCTGCTGGCTCTATCGCGCAACCGGCCGATCCTGGCGCCGCGGCGCGGCAGCCTGCCGGAGCTGCAGGCCAAGGTCGGCGAAGACTGGGTCTATCTCTATGATGGCGACCTGTCGGCGGAAATCCTGCACGACTTCCTGACCTGGCTGTCGCTGCGGCGCGCCGGCGAGGTATGCGACCTGTCGGCTTTTGACTGGGAGCCCATCGGACGGTCGCTGGGCAATTTCATCGGCACGCTGCACAAGACCTGAAGGCATAGGGACTCAAGGAATGCCGAAAAGAGCGACGCAACGGAACGATACCACCGGCTGACATACTTTTAGCGTCATCACCGTACATCACTCGATCGCTCGACGAGGTCTACCCTGTCCCTGCGCAAGCTCACTTTCGGCACCGCCGCGATGTCGGCCTCCACAATCCTGCGCCTATTCGCGCAGTTTCTGGTGCTGCCCATCCTGTCGCGCTTCCTGGGACCATCGGAATTCGGCCTGGTGTCGATCGCCATGCCCTTCGTCCTGTTCGCCCAGATCATTAGTGATGCCGGCATCGGCCAATCGCTGGTCCGGTCCGACGGCAAGGACCGGACCGTCTGGTCGACCATGTTCTGGGTGCTGTTGGCGCTGGGCTGCGGCATGGGCGTGGCGCTGGTCGCGATCGCGCCGGTCGTCGCCGACATCTATCACGAGCCTCGCCTCAGGCCGATCATCATGACGCTGGCGCTGGTCCCGGTAGCCCAGGCCTGCAACGCCGTGCCCGCCGCCGCCTTGCAGCGCGAGCGGCGTTTCATGACGCTGGCCGGCGCCGAGATGACCGGCACGATCTGCGGCGCCGTCGTCGCGGTGCTGGCGGCGATGCACGGTTTCGGCGCCTGGGCGCTTATCGGCCAGCAGGTGACGCTATGGACCGGCAAGCTGGTCCTGACCTTCCTGTTCACCAGCTTCCGCCCCGCCTTCATCTTCATCCCGGCCCGGATCAAGGATCACCGAAGCTTCAGCGTGAACGTGACCAGCTTCAACGTGATCAATTTCTTCGCCCGCTCGCTCGACCCGCTGGTGATCGGCAAGGTGCTGGGCACGGCTCCATTGGGCACCTACACCATCGCCTATCAGTTCATGCGCCTGCCCAGCATGATCGTGACCGGGCCGCTGCAAAGCGTGCTCTATGCCCAGCTGGCCCTGATGAAGGAGAACAAGCGGGCACTGCGCGAGACGCTGCTGCTCGCCACCCGCCTCGTCTCGATCATGGTGTTTCCGGCCATGGGCTTGGTGGCGGCCGCCAACGAGCCGGTCTTCAGCCTGCTGCTGTCGCCCAGATGGGCGGCGGCCGGCTGGCTGTTCATGCTGTTCGCCCCGGTGGGCGCCATGCAGGCGGTCACCGGCTTGAACGGCTGCGTGCTGATGGCGACGGGCCGCACGGAGATCCAGATTCGCCTCACCATCGAATTCACGGTCATCTGGGTTGTGACGCTGCTGGCGACGGTGTGGTTCGGCGTCGGCTGGGTCGCCGCCCTCTACAACATCAGCTGGTTCCTCTATTTCCCGCGCTTTTCCAAGAAATTCCTCGACACGGTCGATTGCTCGCGCCGCACATATCTCGGCGCCATGATGGTACCGCTGGCCATGACCGCACTCGGCATCGGGGTCTATGAGGCGATAGCTCGGTCCATGGCATTGCCGGCGTGGATGCTCTGTGTGCTGGCCTTCATTTTGCTGCTGGCGACGATGGCCGCGAGCCTGCTCTGGCAAAAGCGCACCCTGACGACAGAAGCCGCGGCGCTCAAACTGTGGACCCAACCGGCCGTACCGGTCACGCCCAAACCCGAAGCCGCACCGCAAGCCGACCTTGCGGTGGACCGGCTGCCGCAGCGGTAACCCGCCGCTCCATTTCAGCCGACCGATATCGCTGAGGACTATCGCGCCCTGATCTGTATGGTACGATACCGATGGACCGGAACATAAGATAATACCGGCCTCAAGCGGGGGAGACGCCATGGAGACGATGTCGGCCGGGAATGCATCCACAGGGGCCAGCGCCGCCCTGCATGCGGCGGCTACCAATATCCGCTGGACGCATGTGGCGCCCACCCTGCTGATGATCTGGATCATCACGAATTTCGACAAGGCCAACATGTCGATCGTGATGAACCACAAGGAATTCCTCGACGAATTCGCGCTCGTCGGCCAGCAGGGCAAGATCGGCTGGCTGTCGAGCGGCATGTTCCTGACCTATGGCCTGACCGCCCCGCTCTGGGGCCTGGCAATCCAGCGCTGGGGCACGGTAAGGACCGCGGTCGCGAGCTGCCTCATCTGGGCCTTCACCTGCTTCTGGTCGGGGCTCGCCGGCAGCTATGAATCGTTGCTGGCCTCGCGCGTGGCGTTGGGCGCCGGCGAAGGCGCCCTCTACCCGCTGACGCTGGCTGTGGTGGCACAATGGTTCGCGCTGCGCGAACGCGGCCGGGCGACCGCCTTCTGGTGGGTCGGCACCATGATTGGCCCGATGGTGGTCGGTCCCCTGGTCACGACGCTGATCCTGGTGATCGGCTGGCGCTGGCAATTCCATGCCATGGGCCTGCTGGCGCTGATCCTGCCCTTGCCGATGATCCTGTTCCTGATGACCGACCGGCCGGATCAGCATCGCAAGGTCAACCAGGCGGAAGCCCAGCTCATCGCCGCCGGTGCGCTGGAACACGATCAGGATGCGCCCGGCCGCGCCTTCGCCAAGGCCACCAGCCCCTGGACCAATTATCGCTTCTGGCTGGCGACCATCGCCGTGACCAGCAATTCCTTCTTCTTCTGGGGCTGGGCGATTTGGCTGCCGACGTATCTGCGCACGGCGCGGCATTTCTCGTTCAGCACCTCGGGCAACCTCACTTTCGTCATCTACGGCTTCGCGGTCGCGACCATCCTGTGCATGGGCTTCCTCTCCGACCGGCTGTATCGGCGCGGGCTGCTGGCCGGCACGGGCTGGATCCTGGCCGCCTGCTTCCTGATGGCTGCCGCCTTCGCGCCCAGCCCCGGTTGGAGCGTCGTCCTCATGATCTGCGCGCTCTGCGCCCAGCAGACCGGTATTTCCTGCGCCGAAATGCTGATGCACAGCCTGGTCAAGGCCGCCGACATGGGCAAGATGCAGGGCGTACGCTCCTTCGTCTCTCAGACGATCAGCGCGCTCTCGCCGGCCATCATCGGCTATGTCGTGCAAAAGACCGGCGGCTATGACGGCGCCTTCATCATCCTGGCCGCTGCCGTGGTATTATCGGCCGGCTGCATCCTCAGGCTGGCCTTCGAGGAATTATGACCAACACCGAGCAGGAAGACCCGATCGTACCGACGGGCATCGAGCACAAGATCGACGAGATCCTGGACGAGCGTGGTGATCTCGATCAGCGCTACAACTACATCGACTACCATTTCGTGCAGGACGGCATGACGGCCCTCGCCCGCGCCTATTGCGACTCGATGCGGCGGGCTTCGCTATACGGGCCGTACAAGGACCAGGAACGCGCCACCGGGGCCGTGGCAGAGGCCTTCCAGACCGCGATCATGGGCTATCTGCAGCGCCGCTTCGACACCATCCAGGTGCTGGGCAGGGACGGCTACGAGACCGTCTGGCAGGCGTGAAATGGCAGACGTGAAATGGCAGGCGTGAAACGAATTTCGCGGGCTGCCAGGCCGGGCGTGTCCCGGCCATCCACGACCTGAAAAGGACAGAGCCCTGATCGGCGTGGATGGCCGGGGCAGGCCTGCATGACGAGGCGTACACGGACTCGTGCGCATAAAAAAGGCGGCCGGATCGCTCCGGCCACCTTTCTCCTCTTTGGCTTCAGCCGATCAATGACCGAAGGATTTGACGACCTCTTCGCACATCTTCTTGGCGTCGCCGAACAGCATCATGGTGTTGGGGCGGAAGAACAGCTCGTTCTCCACGCCGGCATAACCCGATGCCATCGAGCGCTTCACGAACAGCACGGTCTTCGCCTTCTCGACGTCGAGCACGGGCATGCCGTAGATCGGCGATTTCGGGTCCGAACGTGCCGCCGGGTTGGTGACGTCGTTGGCGCCGATGACGAAGGCGACGTCGGTGGAGGCGAAATCGCGGTTGATCTCCTCCAGCTCCAGCACCTCGTCATAAGGCACGTTGGCCTCGGCCAACAGCACGTTCATGTGCCCCGGCATGCGGCCGGCGACGGGATGGATCGCGTACTTCACCTCGACGCCCTGCTCCTTGAGCTTGTCCGCCATTTCCCTGAGCGCATGCTGCGCCTGGGCCACCGCCATGCCGTAGCCCGGCACGATGATGACGCTGGAGGCGTTCTTCATGATGAAGCTCGCATCCTCGGCCGAACCAGCCTTCACCACCTGGTCGCCGCCCGGACCGCCGGTAGCGGCCGCAGCCGAACCGTCGGTGCCGAAGCCGCCCAGGATGACGTTGAAGATCGAGCGGTTCATGCCCTTGCACATGATGTAGCTGAGGATGGCGCTGGAGCTGCCCACCACGGCACCGGTCA
>DATJJW010000104.1:0-8383 GCA_035491935.1 Allostellaceae bacterium
CGGCATCGGTGCCTCGCCCGCCTGCGACGGTCAGGTGCTGGTGATCGACGACGTGATCGGCACCTTCAACGATTTCACGCCGAAATTCGTGCGCCGCTTCGCCAATCTGTCGCCGGAAATTTCGGAGGCGGCCAAGGTTTATGCCGCCGCCGTGCGCGAACGCAGCTTCCCCGGCCTCGAACACTGCTTCGGAGTGAAGAAAGGCTGAGGGGCCTACTCTGTCCGGTCGATCAGGTGCAGGAAGGCGCCTGAAACGCTGCCCCGACGATGGCCGGCAACGGTCTCGCCCAACCCGTCGGCATCGGTGATGCGCCAAAGGGTCGGCGCATCACCGGTCCCGGTGATGCGGGCGAAATGGAATTCGTGGCCGCGCCAGCGCTGCCCGGCCCAGGGACCGTCGAGCCCGACCGCCTGGCGATAGCCGAGACAGCGTTTGGCCTCGACCATGCTGGTCGACACCGGCAACAGTCCCAGCATCGCATGCCCGGTACCGGAGGCGTCGATCAGCCCGTCGCCCAGCACCATATAGCCACCGCATTCACCATAAATGAGCGTGCCGGATTCGGCGGCGGCGATCATGCCGCCGCGGAAACGGTCGGCGCCAGCCAGCCAGCCGGCGTATAGCTCGGGATATCCGCCCGGCAGGAAAATGGCATCGGCCGATGGGGCCGGCGCCTCGTCATCCAGGGGCGAGAAGAAATGCAGCTCCGCCCCCTGCTCCCGCCAGCCGGCCAGCAAATGGGCATAAGCAAAGCGGAAGGCATCGTCGCGCGCGACCGCAATACGCTGGCCGAGCGGTGGCGGTGGCGGATTCGTCGCTCCGGGCAAGGCTGGCGCCGCCACCCAGGACAGCAACAGATCGATATTGACCGAATGGGCGACCAACTCGGCTGCCTGGTCCAGGAAGGCTTCGAGATCGCGATGCTCCGTAGCCTGGACCAACCCCAGATGCCGCGACGGCACCTTGATGGCATCGACCCGGCGCACCGCCCCCAGCACGGGGATCCTGGACCGCTCCAGCGCATGGCGCAGCATCACCTCGTGCCGGTCGCTGCCGACGCGGTTCAGGATGACGCCCCTGACATCGACGTCGCGACGATGATTGACGAAACCATTGACCAATGCCGCGACCGAGGCCGACTGGCCCTGGACATCGATCACCAGCACCACAGGCCAGTCGGTCAAGGCGGCGAGGTCGGCAGTCGATCCCTTGTCGGCATGGGTGCCGGCACCGTCGAACAGCCCCATCACCCCTTCGCACAGCACGACCTCGGCGCCTGTCATGCCCTTGACCAGTCGATGGATCGTGCCCGTACGCATGGCCCAGGGATCGAGATTGATCGATGGCAGGCCGCTTGCCGCGGCATGGAAGCCCGGATCGATATAGTCAGGGCCGGTCTTGGCGCCGATGGCCGCAACGCCGCGCTGCCGCAGACAACGCAGCAAGCCTAGGGTGATCGTCGTCTTACCGCTGCCGGAGGCCGGCGCGGCCAGGATCAGCCCCTTCAATGTGCCGGAATCCTTCAATGTGCTCATCCCTCAACATGGCCGCGCCTCAATGCGACAGGACCGCCGCCAGAGGCCCGACGATGGCGAGGAACAGCAATACCGCCATGACCACCGCAATCTGCACGATGGTCAGCGTGACGCTCTGCTTGTGCAGCCGCTTGTGGCGCTGCATGTCGCCCTCCTCCTGCGCCGCATTGATGCGCGGCAGCAGGAAGATGCGGGCATAGAGGAAGGAGATGCCGACGATGCCCAGCACGCCCGCCGCAACGGGGTTCGGCCGCGCGGCCGCGACGGCAGCGAGCACGGCCGTCACGAAGGCGGTCAGGTAATAGATCGGGAACGCCTCTTCCAGGAACTCCGCCGCCGTGTCTCGCGGCAGCTTGGCCTGGATCACCGGCAGCACGACGCCGGCGAAGAACAGCGTGCCGCCGAACAAAGCGGCGGTAACGATGATAGAGAGCAGGACGAGCAGGTATTCGAGCATGTCAGCGCCCCGTGCGGCGTGGATCGGAAAGAATCATGGCGTGGTACCGCCCAGCCAGTGGAGATCGCGGGCCAGGTCCACGACCTTGCCCACCACCAGGATCGCCGGCGGCTGCGGCTGCGTCGCCTCGGCATCGGCGACGATCGCAGCCAGGCTGCTGGTCAGCACCGTCTGGTCCGGGGTCGACGCCTTGGAGATCAGCGCCACCGGCTCCGATCCCGGCCGGCCGGCAGCGGTCAGCCGATCGACGATCAGCGGTAGCTGGCGCAGCGCCATGTAGAAGACAAGCACGGGCGAACCCGCCGAGAGCGCCGGCCAATCGAGCTGGTCCGGCACCTGGCCCGCGCCGTCGTGGCCGGTGACGAAGGTCACGGCCTGGTTGATGCCGCGATGGGTAGCCGGGATGCCGGCATAGGCCAGGCCGCCGATGCCGGCGGTAATGCCCGGCACGACACGATAGGATATTCCGGCCTCGACCAAGGCCAGCGCCTCCTCTCCGCCCCGGCCGAACACGAACGGATCACCGCCCTTGAGACGCAGCACGCGCTTACCCGCCTGGGCCAGTTCGACCAGGCGGCGCGAGATGTCCGGCTGCTTCGGTGACGGCCTGCCGCCACGCTTGCCGGCGAATTCGAGATCGGCCTTGGGATTGGCCAACGCCAGGATGCGTGCATCGACCAGCGCGTCATGCACGACGACGTCCGCCTGAGACAGCGCGGAGACGGCGAGCAGGGTCAGCAGCCCCGGGTCGCCGGGACCGGCGCCGACCAACCAAACGGTGCCAGGGCGGAATTCCGGCAAGGCTAGGGATGAAGGCAGAGGCAGCTCAGGCATGGTGGTGCAGGACTCAACACGGATGGCCCTGGCATGCAAGTGCTTCGATGCGGTTATGAAATACGGGATACCGGCCGCATCTTGCATGCGATGGGCGAGCCGCAGATAGTCGGAGCCATGTCCCGCTTCGACGATCTTTTCGCCCGTCGCCTCGGCCTGCTCGACATCCGTTCGATGCGCCGGGTGCTGAGGCCGGTCCAGCCGCTCGACCACGGTAGGGTGGTCCGCGACGGCCATACGCTCGTCAATTTCTCGGGCAACGACTATCTGGGCTTGAGCCAACGGGCGGAGCTGCGCGAGCGCGCGGCCGATTGGGCGTTACGTTGGGGTGCGGGTTCCGGCGCCTCGCGCCTCGTCTCTGGCACGCTCGACCTGCATAAGGCGGTGGAGGCGAAACTCGCCGGCTTCAAGGGCACCGAAGCCGCACTGATCTTCAATTCCGGCTGGCAGGCCAACGCCTCTATCCTGGCCGCCCTCACCCAGCGCGACGTGCTGGGCGACGACGCGCTGGTGTTCTGCGACCGCCTAAATCACGCCAGCCTGCATCATGGTTGCCAAGCGGCGGGCTTACGCCAGATCCGCTTCCGGCATAACGACCTCGGCCATCTGGAATCACTGCTGAACCAGCATGCCGGCCGTGTGGGACGGCGCTTCATCGTCACCGAGAGCGTGTTCAGCATGGATGGCGACCAGGCCGACATCGCCGGCCTGGCGGCGCTGGCCGAGCGCTTCGATGCCTTTCTCTACGTCGACGAGGCGCATGCGACCGGCGTGCTCGGGCCCCAGGGCGGCGGATTATCCGCTACGGTCCCACGCGGCGCCGTCGATTTGGTCATGGGTACCTTCAGCAAGGCGTTCGGCAGCTTCGGCGGCTATGTCGCAGGCTCGAAGATGCTGTGCGACCATCTCGTCAACCATGTTTCGGGCTTCATCTACACCACCGCGCTACCGCCGGCGGTGCTAGGCGCCATCGATGCGGCACTCGACCTGGTGCCGGCCATGGACGCGGAGCGCGCTCATCTCCAGATCCTCGCCGGTCAGCTGCGCGGCGCGCTGGACGATCTTCGCATCCCCTATGCGGGCTCGACGACCCAGATCGTGCCGGCGGTGCTGGGCTCGGCCGAAGCCGTGCTGCAAGCCAGTGCGGAATTGGCCGAAGCGGGCTTCCTGGGGGGGGCGATCCGGCCACCGACCGTGCCGACCGGGACCGCACGGCTGCGTTTCTCGCTGAGCGCCGCGCATGGGGCGGAGGATGTCGTCTCGCTGTGCCGGACGCTCACGGGCTTGAGCCTCGCGCTTGCCGGGCCGGACAACACGATGGCGGATTTCGATTGACCCGCCTGGCGCTGATCCATGGTTGGGGCTTCGATATGTCCACCTGGAACGAGTTGAGATCGGACATCAATATTTATGATCAAGATATTGCCGATATTGGATATTTTGGCAAAGAACAGCCTATCGATTGCCGGGACGCCGTCATCGTCGGCCATTCCCATGGTGTGCAGCGCGCCTTGGCCGCCGGCCTGGGAACGGCCCGCGCGCTCATCGCCATCAACGGCTTCGCGCGCTTCTCGCAGGCACCGGATTATCAGCCGGCGACGCCGCCACGCCTCATCGATCGCATGATCCGCCGGTTCGACGAGGCGCCCGAAGAGGTTCTGGTGGATTTCCGCCGCCGCTGCGGCACCGAGCAGTCCTGGAGTGGCACGCCCAATCTGGCACGGCTGCGCGCCGGTTTGGTAGCCCTGCGGGACGAAGATCACCGGGCCGAACTCAAGAAGACCGATATACCCGTCCTGGCGCTGTTCGGCGCCCGCGACGAGATCGTGTCGCCTGCGATGGCGGCCCACGCTCTCGCATCGGCGCGCGATCTCGAAACGGCTCACGCCGAGGATGGCGGCCATCTCCTGCCGCTCAGCCATCCCGCCTGGTGTGCCGCACAGATCATGGACTTCCTTGCCCGCCGGGGGCTGTCGTGATCGGCACCGTCGCCCGGCGCTTCGGCCGCGCCGCCGTTTCCTATGATGGTGCCGCCGAGTTGCAGCGCGGCGTCGCGGATGACTTGATGACGCGCATCCGGACGCTGGATCTGCCACGGCGCCCGCGCGTCCTGGAGATCGGCTGCGGCACCGGCCTGCTGTCCCGGCAGCTTGCAGCCCTCGATCCTGTGCTGCTCTGCCTCACCGACATCGCGCCGGAAATGGCGCGCATGGCTGCGGCCCGCCAGGATCTGGCGTCGCCGCTGGTCATGGACGGGGCACGGCCCTGCTTCGCCGAAGGCAGCTTCGACCTCATCGCCGCCAGCATGAGCATGCAGTGGTTCGACGAGCCGGCCATGGCCCTGCCGCGCCTCTGCGCATTGCTGGCACCGGGCGGTACCCTCGCCTTTGCAGCACTGGCCGGCGACAACTTCCCCGAATGGCGCCAGGCGTTGGCGGATGCCAGGCTGCCCGCCGGCGTGCAACGGTTTACCGAACCTTCGGATTGGCTGGCCTGCCTGCCCGAAGGCGCCACCGTCGAGGAAAGCCCGCGCCTCATGCGATATGCCGATGCCGGTGATTTTCTCGCCAGCCTGAAGCGGATCGGCGCGGACATGCCGGTGGCAGGATACCGACCCTTGCCGCCGGGCGCCCTGCGCCGGGTCATGCGCCGTTTTGAGACAGGCTTGGCCGTCACCTACAATATCGTTTATGGCGTGTACCGCAGACCGAACTCGTCTAGGCTGCCGCTGTCAGGAAAGCTCAAGGACCATTGATGACACCTCCCGATTCCGCCCAAGGCCCCGCGTACAGTCTTCCTCGAGGCGGCCGTGACAGCACCGCGACCAAGACCTGGACCCGCGAGGCGATACTCGGGCTGTTCGCGCTGCCCTTCATGGACCTGCTGCACCGGGCGCATGAAACGCATCGCACCCATTTCGACCCGAACAGGGTCCAGCTCTCGACCTTGATGAACATCAAGACCGGCGGCTGCCAGGAAGACTGCAAATACTGCGCGCAGAGCATCAAATACGACACCGGGGTCCAGGCGCAGAAGCTGATCGACGTCGATAGCGTGCTTGCCGCCGCCTCCCGTGCCCGTGAGGCCGGCACCGGCCGCTTCTGCATGGGCACGGCCTGGCGCGAGCTCAAGGATCGCGACGTGGTCGCGCTGGCCGAGATCGTCCAGGGTGTGAAGGCCATGGGGCTGGAGACCTGCATGACGCTCGGCATGCTGCAGCCGGAGCAGGCCAAGGCGCTGAAGGATGCCGGCCTCGACTATTACAACCACAACCTCGACACCTCGCCGGAATTCTATGGCGAGATCGTCACCACCCACACCTATCAGGACCGGCTGGACACGCTGGCCACCGTACGCGATGCCGGCATCAAGGTGTGCTGCGGCGGCATCCTGGGCCTGGGCGAGGAGCGCAAGGACCGCGCCGGCCTTATCGAGACCCTGGCCAATCTCGACCCGCCGCCGGAAAGCGTGCCGATCAACAAGCTGGTGCCGATCGACGGCACGCCGCTCGAGGGCAATGAGGAACTCGACATCTTCGAGATGGTGCGCACCATCGCGGTTGCCCGCATCACCATGCCGCGCTCGGTCATCCGCCTCGCTGCCGGCCGCCGGGGTCTGTCGGATGAGGGGCAGGCGCTGTGCTTCCATGCCGGCGCCAATTCGATCTTCTATGGCGACAAGCTCTTGACCACCGGCAATCCGGACCACGAACGCGACGCCACCTTGTTCGCCAAGCTGGGCATGCGCGCCGAAAGCGTCTCGTCGGAGACCTTGTCGGCCGGCTGCAAGGCCTGATCGGCCACCGGCCGTGGCGCGCAAGCCGCAAGGCGAGCTCCGCCACGGCTGGACCACCGGCGCCTGTGCCTCGGCCGGTGCCAGGGCCGCGGCCGAGGCGCTGCTGACCGGCAGCTTTCCAAACACCGTCACCATCACGCTGCCCGGCGGCCAGACGCCGAGCTTCAAGGTTGAGACGAGCAATCGCGGTGATGGCAATCCGGGCGGCGATTGGGCCGAAGCCAGCATCGTCAAGGATGCGGGCGACGATCCCGACGTCACCCATGGTGCGTTGATCGTGACGCGCGTGACCTTTGGCCCCAAAGGCAGCGGCATCACCTTCCATGCCGGTCAGGGCGTGGGCACTGTGACGCGGCCTGGCCTGACATTGCCGCCGGGCGAGCCCGCGATCAATCCGGGCCCGCGGGGCATGATCACGGCCGCGCTGAAAGACGCAGCCCGTACCGCGGGCTGGGACGAATCAACCGATTTCGCCGTCACCGTCTCGATCCCCGGCGGCGAGGCTCTGGCGGCCAAGACCATGAATACGCGGCTGGGCATCCTGGGCGGGTTGTCGATCCTCGGCACCACCGGCATCGTCGTGCCCTATTCCTGCGCGTCCTGGATCCATTCGATCCATCGCGGCATCGATGTCGCGCGCGCCGCCGGCATCACGCATGTCGCGGCCGCGACCGGCTCGACCTCGGAGGCGGCCATCCGCAGCTTCTATGGGCTGCCGGAGACGGCGTTGCTCGATATGGGCGATTTCGTCGGCGGCACGCTGAAATACCTGCGCCGGCATCCGGTCGAGCGGCTAACCTTGGCCGGCGGCTTCGCCAAGATCGCCAAGCTGGCCCAGGGGCATCTCGACCTCCATTCCGGCAGCTCGCGTGTGGCGGTAGCCGAACTCTCGACGCTGCTGGCCGATCTCGGCGCGCCGCAAGAGGCCGTCGAGGCCGCCCGCAACGCCTCTGGTGCCGGCGAGGTACTGTCGATCGCCCGGCAATTGGGCGAACCCCTGGCCGATGCGCTCGGCCGTCGTATCGCGGCGCAAGCACGCGACGTGGCGATGGCCCAACTCGCCGGCCAGATCGCCGTCGATGTCGCGATCTTCGACCGCTTCGGCAAGCTCACCGGCCATGCCGGCCCCTGAAGCCTTACACCTGCTGATCCTCGGCGGCACCGCGGAGGCGGCCGAGCTCGCGCGCCGCGCCGACGAGCGCTTCGGCGGGCACATCCGCATCACCAATTCGCTGGCCGGCCGCACGGAACGGCCGACCGCCCTCATCGGCGCCTTGCGCATCGGCGGCTTCGGCGGCACCGAGGGCCTCGCGGCCTATGTCGCGGAGAACGCCGTCGACGCGGTGATCGATGCGACCCATCCCTTCGCCGCGACCATCTCGTCCCATGCTCATGAGGCTGCGGCGGCAATCGGTACGCCGCTGTTGCGTCTCGACCGCCCGCCCTGGCCGCGCCACCCGCTCGACCGCTGGATCGAGGTGGACGATCTGCCGGGTGCGGCCCGGGCGCTGACACGGCTCGGCCGGCGGGTCTGGCTGACACTGGGCAGAAGCGACCTTGGTGCCTTCGCCGGCCTCGACCGCCATTGGTTCCTGGTGCGGATGATCGACCGGCCACCGACCTCCCTGCCCTTGGCCCAATACGAACTGCTGCTGTCGCGCGGTCCATTCTCGCTGCCCGAGGAACGGCTGCTGATCCATCGCCATGGCATCGAGGTTCTGGTCGTCAAGGCCAGCGGCGGCGATGCCACGGCGGCCAAGC
>DATJJW010000105.1:0-12848 GCA_035491935.1 Allostellaceae bacterium
GGCGTGAGCTTCAACATCGGCGCCCACGGCCTGACGCCCCCGACCTGATCGGGGCATCACCACGGAACGCCAGAACGGCCGGGACGCCCTCCCGGCCGTTTTCCCAGACGCTCAAAACGATGTCGTCGTCATGGCCGGGCTCATCATGGCCGTCGCCTTTTGGGAGGGGACGCGCAGCCGTCTTCCTAAGCGCAGGCCAGTTCCAGGATGCTGCCGGTCTCGCGCCGGCCCATGGTGAGATAGACCGCTTCGGGCTTGAGCTGGCCCTCTGTATCGAACAGTGTGTCGGTGCCCGTGGGTTTGGCGAAGAGATAGCCCTGGGCCTCGGCGCAATGCTCCGTGTTGAGGAAGTCCAGCTCCTCCCAGGTCTCGACGCCCTCGGCCACCACCGACAGGCCCAGCCCATGGGCCAGCCCCAGCATGCCGCGCAGCATCGCCATCGCGTGACGATTGCCATGGACGTTCTGCACGAAGCTCTTGTCGATCTTGATCCGGTCGAAGGGAAAAGCGCGCAAGGTCGACAGCGATGAGAAGCCGATGCCAAAATCATCCATCGCGACCCGCACGCCCAGCGTCCGCAGCGCGCCCAACTCCCTGAGCGCGCTTTCCGGGTCGTCCAGCATCGCCGTCTCGGTGATCTCCAGCTCCAGCCGCGAGGCGGCCAGCCCCGTCTCGCGCAGGATCTGCGCCACCAGGGCGGAGACACCACCGCCGCTCAACTGTACGGCCGAGACATTGACCGCGATCATATAAGGCTGGGCCCAGCCCGCGGCCGTGGCGCAGGCCTGGCGCAGCACCCATTCGCCGACGCGGTCGATAAGGCCGCAGCGCTCGGCGATCGGGATAAAACGGTCTGGACTCATCGCCATGCCATTGCGCTGCCAGCGCAGCAGCGCCTCGAAACCGGTGACGGCACGGTTCTTGATGTTGATCTGGGGCTGGTAGACCAGGGTAAATTCGTTGCGCGCCAGCGCTTGGTGCAGGGCAGGCTCCAGCGCCGCATCCGGGTCGTGCGGACGCGACACGGCCGCCCGGGCCATGGTCTCGGGAATGTCTTCCGCCACGGCGCGGCCTTCGATCGCCGGATTCAGGTCGCGCAGGAGGACTGCGGTAAGCCGCCGGCCATGATAGACCACCGGACGGCGGGTGAGCTCGACCGTCAGCCGGTCGCGTTGCGCGGTCCATAACCGGGTGCGCCAGGCGCCATCGTCGCCATCCAGCCAATCGGTCGCCGCATCGTCGCGGACCAAGGCGCTCAGGCTCCGGCCGACCGCCCAATCATGGGCCTGGCCGCTCAACCGCGCGAAGCCGGCGCTGGCCGCGACGACGACACCGCCGTCGCAGACCAGGACCGCCTGTTCATTCGTGCCGATGAAGGCGCAGGTGATATTATCCTCTCGCTTCAACCACCGGCGATAGGTGGCGTAGAGCAGCCCGGTGCTGACAAGGGTCAGGACGAGGCAGACCACGATGATGCCGTCCCGATCGTCCTGCGGCCATCTGCCCTCGAGCGCGAACAACCCCATCACGGCCGAGACGACGACGCTTATGGCGCCTGAGGTCGCGATCAGCCGGCGATCGTTGCGCGCCGTCAAACTGGATAAATCGGCCAGCATGGAAGCCTTCCACGTATTCGGTTGGCCCCATTCAACGTCCAAGCCGTTAACGAGAGGTGCAGCGTGGGACAGCGGCTGGCAATTTCGTACAACCAGGGCGATTACCGCCTGATACCGAACTTTCCGGCCGCGCTCCGACCGAGCACGCCCCGGCTAACTATGCTTCCGGGTCCAGATCGGCCTGAGCCTCCTCGACGATCGCCAGCATGTAGGTTTCGTCGACCGAGATCGGCGGGTGGCGCCGCCGGGCATCGTCCAGCCCGGCGACCGGCTCGCCCTGCGGCTCGTCGAAACGGATATTGAAGCTAACCTCCGTGCCGATCGGGAACGTACTTGTCGGGATGTCGGCATAATGGATGCCGAGATGGCTGTCGGTCGTCGGCACCTCCGTCGTCGCCCGGATGCCGCTGGGCGATCCCGGCACGAACCAAAATATCCGGCCCGACTGTTCCAGCTCGACGCGCAGTTCCATACCGACCGGAATCAGGTGCGGACGGTGGGAATCGCGCCAGAACTTACGCGAGGATCCCACTTTGTCGACGACATAGCGCTTCACCGTCTGGGTCGGCATGTCGAAGACCTGGCCTTCATGGAGCGAGCGCAGCACCTTCAAATGCTCCGAATGCGCCCAGACCAGCGGCATGGCGGAGCCTGACGGACGGCCCCGGAACAACTCGCGTTCCGGAATGTCCTCGGAATCCCACACCTGTTCCGGCAACATGCCGCCTTCATTGGCGCAGGCCTCCATGGTGTCGAGCAGCGAGCGCGCCGCCGCCATATCCCCGGCCGCGATGGCGTAATGCGCCCGCTCGCCCGTCAATAAAGGCCAGCAGCGGCCGATGCCCTGTCCGTCGAAAGGCCGGCCATCGGGATATTCGCCATAGCCATCCTCGTTGTAGCGGTGCCAGACCGGCCCATGTGGCAGTTCCGCCTTCAGCAGCCGGTCGATGACCTTGATCGTGTCGAGGATCTTCGGGTCGTCGGCCGCACGCAGACCGAAACGCACCAGGGCCAGCGCATCGGGGCTGACGATCTCGCCGGCCGCGCGGTCGGCCGCCTCCATCGGCCGGTTCTTCACCAGCACCCGGGTATCGGGCGATGAGACGGCATGGACGCTGCCCGGCGGGGCTATGCGGACATAATAGCCCGGCACGCCGACCTCCTCTGCCAAGGGCGTGCCGGTGACATAGGTCCAGCGGTCGATGCCGTCGTTCCAGGCATCGGCCGTGTCGCGCAGGAATTGCGCCGCCACCGGGTCGTCCGCCTCCAGCATCTCGGCCGCCGCCAGGAAGGCGGAGATGCAGACCGCGAGCGTGAAGGGCGAATATCCCGAATCCTCCTCCCAGCGATCCTGGCCGGTGACCGGGCCGTGCAGCAGCACGAAGCGGGCGGCACGTCTGACCATGGGCAGATAGCGGCGGCGGATGGCGTGATCTTCCAGCACCTGCTCCCGCCGGATCATGTCGACCAGCAGGATCGGGAAGGCGCATTCGTCGAGCTGCACCCCGGTCCAATAGGGCGCGCCGTCCAGCCACATGTTCTGCGCCCAGCCGCCATTGGGCTCCTGGGTCACCTGCAGATAGTTGAGCACGTTGAGCGCATGCTCGCCGAGACCGGCGGCCAACAAGCCGCCAGCCGATTCGACCAGGTCGCGCGGCCAGACCAGATGGTAGCCGCCGATGTCGTCATCACCCTTCTCATAGCCCCAGGGGATCGATAGCGAGGCGATGATGGCGCCGGGAAACGAGATCGCCTCGTGAGTCAGCATGACTGCGACACTGACCGGCGCCAGATCGCGCGGCTTGCCCGGCACGCGCAGCTTCGGCCCGCACACCTTGCTCTGCGCCTGGCGCCAGCCGGCGGCGTACATCTCGAGCGCCGCGCCGAAGCCGTCCATGATGCTGGCACAGGCGCGTTGCGCCGCCTCGCGTGCCCGGTGGCCGAAACCCAACGCGAGCACGACGCCGTGGCGGCCGGCGGCCTCCGTCACGTCGATCTCGCCGGTAAGCGCGATATTGCCGTCCTCGGCCCTGGCATAGGTCTCGGCCAGATCGCCATGCTGCTTCACGATCTGCCAGCCATCGGAGAAGCCCACGAAGCCGGCGCTGCGCTTCAGCCACGGCACCGAACAGGCGAAGGCCAGGGAATCGCCGTCGCCGGTCGCCAGCATCAGCGGCATGCCCTTGTAGTCGTCGAGCCAGCCGGTGTTGTGCGCGCCGCCATTGACCAGATGCGGCGCCAGCAGGGCATAGAGCCGGTAGTCCGACGGCTCGCCCTTCAGCGCCTCGAAACGGACATGCTGCAGGACCACGTCGCGCCGGGGATCGGCGATGATCCGCTTGACGATGCGATAGCGGCCTTGCGTGCAGGTGTTGATCAGCTCGTAGGCCGGGACTCCGGCCTCGATCCAGCGGGTCTGGTGGATGGTATGGCGCTTCTCTTCGGAGAAGAAGCCGCCCGGCCCCGTCACCAGCAGCTCCATGTCGCGGGTGCAGGCGTGATCGGTACGCGGGTAATAGACCTCGTTCAGGATGCCGTGGCTGATCGTGAACCAGACACGGCTGGCCGCGGTGGTCGCAGTGCCGACGCCATTCTTGGCGGCCGAGGTCCAACGTGGCGGTACGCCCGGCGCACCCGGCGCGTATTCGGCGGTAATGTCCTGATCCGGAACCTGATCGTACATGGCACCTCGGCTCGTCGGGGGAGAAGTCAGGAATGTGCGGCACGCGGCAAGATCAGGGTGTCGACGGCTTGGGCGAAGCCGTCATCATTGGCGGCGCCCGTCGCCGCATCCGCCACCCGCTTCAGCTCGTCCACCGCATTGCCCATGGCGATGCCGTAGCCGGCGGCCTCGATCATCGAGACGTCGTTGGCGCCATCGCCGATCGCGGCGATCTGTGCAGGATCGATCGACATGGCGCGCGACAACATGCCGACGACATTGCCCTTGGAAGCCCCCGGATGAGTCATGTCGAGATAATAGGCCTGCGAGCGCGATGCGGCGAGGCTCGTACCGAACCGCGCTCTCATCTCCGCCTCGCAAGCCGCGAGGCGGTCATAATCATTGCTGACGCCGACGATCTTGCCGATGCGCTGGAAGGCATCCGCGGGGAATTGGCTGACGATATCCGGCTCGAATCCGACCGTGACGCGCTCCAGTTGGATACGCGGCCCCGCCGGATTGGTCAGGTACCAGCGCGCATCGGTGAACAGCCAGGCATCGATGCCGCGCTGGGCCAGCAGCCCGACCACCGCATGCCCCAGATCGGCCGGCAGGAAATGCGAGTCGATGATCGACAGATCCGGCTTGACCAGCACCCCGCCATTGAAGGCCGCGACCGGCGCCTCGATACCTAGCGCCTCTATCGTCGCGGCCAACCCGCGCGGCGGCCGGCTGCTGGCGATGGACAACAGGATACCGACCCGATGCAGCCGTGCCACGGCCGAGAGCGTCGCCGGCGTCAATTGCTTGCCGCTGCCGACGAGAGTGCCGTCGACATCGCTCAGCAGGAGCCGGATGGCGGGAGGTGAAGTCATAAGGAGCCATGCCTGTCGGAAATGACGCAAGATTCGAACTGAGGCAGGGGCGGGTCGTGGATTAAAGGGGCCTAAACACCGGAGCCTGCAGCAAGGTTGCGTCGCCATGCCCTAAATTCTCGACCATGGAACCCAAATCCCCTGCCCGGCTTGGTCGGAAGATGGCATTGCACGAAAGGCCAGGACCATGGCGCCGCGCAGCTTCTGGAAAGGCTATCTCAAGCTCTCGCTGGTGACCTGCCCGGTCGCCATGAT
Organism: Allostellaceae bacterium; assembly: GCA_035491935.1. Classification (GTDB taxonomy): domain Bacteria; phylum Pseudomonadota; class Alphaproteobacteria; order ATCC43930; family CGMCC-115725; genus DATJJW01. The sequence goes on from DATJJW010000105.1 coordinate 5,409, forward strand.
GCCGGTGATCTCGGCCAGCGAGAAAGTGCGCTTCCACACGCTCAACGCCAAGACCGGCAACCGCATCGAAAGCCGCTATGTCGATGCCGTGACGGAGAAGCCGGTGGCCGACCGGGATCAGGTCAGGGGCTACCAGACCGGCACCGACAGCTATCTCATGCTGGAGGATGACGAGATCGCCTCGGTGGCGCTCGAAAGTACGCGCACCATCGATATCGAGATGTTCGTGCCCCAGGATTCGATATCCTGGCTCTGGTACGACCAGCCGCATTTCCTGATGCCCGACGACAAGATCGGCGAGGAGGCCTTCGGCGTCATCCGCGACGCGATGGCGGTGACCAAGATGGTCGGCATCTCGCGTGTCGTGCTCTATCGCCGCGAACGCGCCGTGCTGCTGGCACCCCGCGACAAAGGCATCCTGCTCTGGACGCTGCGCCCCGGCGAGGAGCTGCGCGACACGGACGAATATTTCGAGGCGATTCCCAAAGCCAAACCCGCCAACGAGGCGCTGGCCATGGCCGACCGCCTGATCAAGTCGCGTCACCTCGACTGGAACGAGGATCTCGTCGACGATCCGGTGCAGGAGAGGCTGCTGAAGCTGATCCAGGCCAAGAAGAAGGGCCGCAAGCCGCCGACATCACGCGGCAGGAAGGCCGAACCGGCGGCAGCCGAGGGTAACGTCATCAACATCATGGACGCGCTGCGCCGCAGCCTGAAGGAGGAAAAGGGCGCGAAGCGTTAGGAACGTTGCTTCCGACCCTTCACCTCCAGCGGCACCGCGGCCTTGCGGAAATCGGCCCAGGGATCGGCTTCCAGCTTGGACAGGCGGTTGATGGCGTTGAGCACGGTGAAATGCGCCGGACCGATCTCCGGCGCCAGTTCGCCCCAGGCCAGGGGCATCGAGACCGGCGCGCCGGCCCGCGCGCGGGTCGAATAGGGCGCGACCGCCGTATTGCCCCGGCCATTGCGCAGGTAATCGACCAGGATCTTGCCCTTGCGCTTCACCTTGGTGATGGTCGAGACGAAGGCATCGGGGCTATCGGCGGCCATGGCGTCGGCAACGCCCTTGGTGAAGGCCTTGACCGCCTCCCAATCCGCCTTGGGTTCGAGCGGCGCCACCACATGTAGCCCCTTGCCGCCGGAATTCTTGACGAAGGCGGCGAGCCCTGCCGCTTCCAGCCGCTCGCGCACTTCGCGCGCCGCCGCGATCACCCGGTCCCAGGCGACGTCCTCGCCGGGGTCGAGATCCATGATGATCAAATCCGGCTGCTCCAGCGCGGCGAAGCTCGAGCCCCAGGGGTGGATCTCCAGCACCCCCGCCTGGACCAGGCCCATCAGCCCGTCGAGACCCTCGATGACGATCAATTGACCCTGGCCGCCTTTGGGGTCGGCCGTCGTGCGGATCGCCTTGGCAGCGCCTTGCCAGACATGCTTCTGGAAGAAGCATTCCTCGGTGGCGCCGTCGGGACAACGCAGGAGCGCCAAGGGCCTGCCGACGACGAAGGGCGCCATCAGCGGCCAGACTTGCGTGTAGTAATCCGCTAGCCCCGCCTTGGTTACGCCGGCATCGGGCCAATAGACCCGGTCGGGATGGCTGAGCTTGACCTGGCTCTTCGATACCGGCTTGCTCTCGGTCCCGGCTTCCTCGCTTGCGGCATCCTCGCGCACGACATCCTCCGCCGGCTTGTCCTCGCGCAGGCCGCGGAAGGCGGCGTGGCGCAGGTGGTGATCTGCCGTCCAGGCACGGAACTCGATCTCGGCGACCAATTCCGGCTCGACATAACGTACACCACGCCGAGCCTCGGCATCGAGTTTGCCAAAAAAGGGGCTCTCGCTGCGCCGCATGCCGTCGAGACGCTGATAGAGGTCGCGTGAGACCGTGGCCGAAAAGCCGGTGCCGACTCGGCCGACATGGATCAATCGTCCCTTGTCGAAATGGCCGAGCGCCAGCGAGCCGATGGCGTCGCGCGACGTCGTCGACGGCACGAATCCGCCGATGACGAATTCCTGGCGCAGGGCGCATTTCGATTTGACCCAATCCTTGCCGCGGCCGGAATGATAGGGCGCGTCCTTGCGCTTGGAGACGACACCCTCCAGGCTCAGGCGGCAGGCATGGCGCAGCATCTGCTCGCCCTCGACCTCGAACCCCTCGCTCAGGCGCAGCCGTGCAGGATCGGTTCCGGCCAGGAGCTTTTCCAGCCTGGCCTTGCGCGCCGTCAGCTTCGAGGCGCGCAGATCTTCGCCGTCGAGATACAGGAGATCGAAGGCGTAGTAGATGAAACGATCGTCGCGACCAGCACTGAGATCGGCCTGCAATGCCGAGAAATCCGAGACGCCATCGGCCCTGTCGACCACCAGCTCGCCATCGAGGATAGCGGTCTCCGCCGGCAACGCCGCCAGCGCCTCGATCACGGCCGCACCGAAACGCCCGGTCCAGTCGAGGCCGGTACGGGTGAGGAGATGCGCGGCGCCATCCTCGATCCGTGCCTGCAGGCGATAGCCGTCGAACTTGACCTCATGCAGCCAGGAACGGCCGCTGGGCGCCTTGCCGACCAGGCTGGCGAGCGCCGGTTCGATGAAGCCCGGCAGGCCGCCACCTGCCCTGCCCTGCCGGGGTTTCGGCGCGCGCGTGGCCCGTTCCTCGATCGCTTTGCCCTCGGCCGCCTCACCCTTGTTGCTGTCCCAGACCGCATCCGCCTTGGCCGGGGCCTCGGCCTTTGTCATGAAGGGCTTGGGCGCTTTGCCCTTGCCGGCGGCGATGGTGTCCATGGCACGACCGGAAGCGACGGAGCGGTCCTTGGCCAGCAGCGCTTCCGCCCCACCTTCCTCAGCATATTCGTCGCGATGCTTGATCAGCAGCCAGTTGTTGCGTTTGGTCCCGTTCCGGCTTGAACCACCGCGCAGTCGGTCGTTCTTCATGCGCACCAGCACCCAGCTGCCATGTAGCCGTTCGCCATCGAGGGTGATTTTGAGGTCGCCATCGGCCAGCGCCTGTTCGACCGGCTTGTCGCCCTCCAGCTCCCAATAGCCCCGATCCCAGAGCTGCACCGTGCCACCGCCATACTGGCCCTTGGGAATGGTGCCCTCGAAATCGCCATAGGCCAGCGGGTGGTCCTCGACTTCGACCGCCAGACGCTTGTCATGCGGGTCCGGCGACGGTCCCTTGGTCACCGCCCAGGATTTGAATACGCCGTCGATCTCCAGCCGGAAATCGTAATGCAGCCGGGTGGCATCGTGCTTCTGCACGACGAAACGCGCGCGGTTCGACGGCGCGACGCCGGCCCGGCGGGCCAGCTCCTGGCCATCCGGCTCCCGTGTCTTCTTGAAGTCGCGCTTGGCGCGGTAGGTCTCGAGCGCCATGGCTTAGCCGGCTTTCCTGCGTGGGCGCACCTTGGGCGGCTGGCTGGTATTGGCGGCGCTCTTGCGCAAGGCCTCCAGCAGATCGTCGCCCTTCGCCGTCTTGGGCGGGGCTTTGCGCCGGGGCAGCTTGCGGCCCTCCTGCTTCGCCTTGACCAGATCGGCCAGGGCCGCCTCGTAGCGGTCATGGAACGCGCTCGGATCGAAGGTGCCGCGCTTGGTCTCGATGATGTGGCGGGCGAGATCGATCATCTCGCCCTCGGCCTTCTGCTTCGGAATGCCCCGGAAGGATGTGGCGGCCGAGCGCACCTCGTAGTCGAAATGCAGCGTCGTCGCGATCAGCCCATCCTCATGCGCCCGGATCAGCACGGTGCGCAGGCGGCGGAACAGCACCGTATGGGCGATGGCCACGACACCGGCCTTGCGCATGGCGTCGCGGATGAGCGCGAAGCTCTCGACCGCGACCTTGTCGGCCGGCGCCAGATAATAGGGCCGGTCGAAATAGAGCAGATCGACCTCGGCGCAGGCGAGGAAACCCTCGATATCGAGCGTCTTGTCGCTCTCCGGCACAGCTGCCGCCACCTCATCGGGATCGAGCTGGATATACTCGCCCTCACCCAGCTCATAGCCCTTCACCTGATCTTCGCGCTCGACCGGACGGCCGGTCTCGGCATCGACATATTGCCGGTGCAGGCGGTGGCCGGTCTTGCGGTTCAAGAGATGGAAGCCGATGCGCTCGGATGTCGAGGCCGCGGTATAGAGCGCCACCGGGCAACCCAGTTCCCCCAGCTTCAGGAATCCTTTCCAATTCGCGCGTGCCGCCATGGAGCCCGCCTCCGTTTCCGAGTCGCCTCATGTTTTTGAGTCAATCCCAGGGCAGTCAGCCGGTTCCGGCCAAGGCCGCGCGGCACGCCCATGAAGTTAATAAAAATTTATCCAATGCCGCCTTGCAACCTCAGGTTCGGAAAACCATACTGGGCGGAACGCCTCGCTTACGCTTCGCTTGTCATTCGTCTGCCTGAAATCGCTTTTTTAGGGTGAGTCCATGGATCGGATCGATTTCTCGAACACGTTGGCCACGCTCAAACTGAGCACCGCCATGTGTCATGGTTTCGAGGAAGAAGCCTACGCGGCGATGCTGGGACTCATCTTCTTCCGCCTCATGACCACTTCCGGACGGATCGCCTTCGACCGCGCGGTTTCAAAGAAAATCCTGGATCGCGATGTCATGAACAGGTTTGGCTCGCGCAATATCTTCTATCAGCAGATCCAACAGCTACGCCGCAGCGCTTATCAAAACGCGGTCGACCTTCAGGAGATCGACAATGCGTATTTTCTGGTAGCCAATCCCTGGTGCCTGACGAATACCGAATTCCATCATTGCAGGGCCTACCTGGACGATGACAACACGCCGCAATTGAGTCAGTTCGACAAGACCATCCTCAACAGTGATCGTTTGTTCTTCGCAGGCGAAATGAGCGGCATCGCCCAGCTTTTCGGCAAGCTGGTTCTCGACAAATATTGGCCGAACCTCTTTGAGGGTTTGGCTGTAGACACTTCGATGATGTCACCCGCGCTCGCTGTCGGATCGGTGTTGACCGCTGCCTTTCAATATGGGGCCCAAAAAATCACAATTGCCGACCTGAGGCGCCGCTACGAGGTTGATCTCGTCCGGCGTAACCATCTCTATGGAATGTCGGCGTTTGGTCCATTAGCATCCGCCGGATGATGAGCATGGAAGCGATCTACAAATATTCCCGCCGGATCGATTCGAAATACTGCATCCTCTTCGGGGTGCTGGCATTCATCTTCATGCTCGTCCACAACAAGCCGATCAGCTTGGTACCGCTAGGCATTTTCTTTGTCTGGGCCGGCATCAATTATGGTTCGGAATACAAACCCTTCAGCGCAACAATCAGCATCGGTGGGGGGATAATCGCAATACTGAGCTATTTCATCATAAGGTCGCTTTAGGCAGACTGGACACGCGCTATGGCGAGCCGTGTACCGAAGTACATGCCGGGCGTCCCGATTGGCCGGTAGCTGACCCCTAGATGGAACTGCGCATAAAAGGCGGCCGCGACATTGATACCGGCCAAGTCCACCTCGCCGGCGGCGATCATGACTTTGGGGGCCAGATAGCTCGAATAGCTAATCTGGCCGGGCCCGTGCGGCACCGCACCGGTGAACGCACCGGTCTCCGCTGGCGACAGACCCGCGGTTCCGGCCCTTTTCAAAGCCGCTCCGGATAGGCACACTCCGCCACGGCTCCGTCCTACCCCATTTCCATGATGCCGATGGCCCGACGACACCACCGCCCCGTAAAGCAGATGCCGCTGCGCCCCAACGCCTACACAATGGCCAAGAAGGGTATTGCGCGCTTCGACTGGCGCGACCCCTATCATGTGCTGATCACACTGGGCTGGCCGAGCTTCTTCCTGACCTTCATCCTGACCGACCTGGCGATTAACGTACTGTTCGCCGGGTTTTATCTGCTGCAGCCCGGCGACATCGCCAATGCCAAGCCCGGCAGCTTCGCCGATGCTTTCTTCTTCAGCATGGAGACCCTGGCCACGGTCGGATACGGGCTGATGGCACCGGTCACCACATATGGCCATGTCGTCTCGGTCATCGAGATCCTGGTCGGGCTCTGCTTCACCGCGATCGCCACCGGCCTGACATTCGTGCGCTTCTCCAAGGCCAAGGCGAAGATCATGAATGCTCAGAAGGCAGTGGTCGCCCGCCATCATGGCCATCCGACCCTGATGATCCGGATCGCCAACGGCCGCAACAGCATGTTGACCGATGTGCGGGCACGGCTCGCCGTGCTGCTGTCCGAGATCACACCTGAAGGCGTGTTCTTCCGCCGCATCCACGACCTGCCCCTCCAACGCGACTGGCTGCCGATCTTCGGGCTGACCTGGACACTGATGCACCGCATCGACGAAAGCAGCCCGCTCCACGGCATGGACCACGGCGCCATGGTAGCCGGCGACGTGCGCTTCTTCCTCAACGTCGACGGCCAGGACTATCCCTTGAGCGCCAGGGTCCAGGATACCTGGGGCTACCCGGCGAGCGAGATCGTCTTCGGCATGCGCTACGCCGACGCCGTCTCGCAGGATGCCGCGCGACGCACGACCGCCGACCTTACCCGGCTCAGCCTGCTGGAACCGGAGGATGATTCCGCCTGAGGCAAGATAATCGCCGAGAGGCGGAAACACCCTTTCCCTGCCGCCCCGCCTCGTCGATGATGGCACCCGTAGCGATTGGGGGATGCCGATGCCAAGCCGGAACCAGAAACGGACTCAGAGACGAGCAGTGCATGCCACAGCCGCGATGATGCGCAATGGTGCGCGGCTGGGGGAACTCGGTACCGTCGCCTCGACCGTCATTGCCAGGCGCATGGCGCTGAGCATGGCCGGCGACCACAGCGAGGTCCCGGCCATGGTGCCGGAAAAGCTCGCCGCCTTCGGCGCGGCCGGTGCCGCGCTGCTGCACGGCTCGGCGGCGATCGGCGGGGTGGTCGGCCGCTATGCCATGGCCGAGGCGGCGGAGGGTGCCGCCACCGCGATGAAGCTGGCTCAGTGCCACGATCCCGCAAGCCTGATGCTGGCCCATAGCCAGTCCGTCGGCGCCGCCTGGGGCCGGTGGCTATCGTTCATGGCCGAGATGGGCGCCGGCATGGCGATCGGCACGAGCGCCGCCATGCGTCCGGTGCACCGTGCAGCCCGGCGTAACGCGAAAAGGCTGGGTTAGCGTCGGCGGGCGAATAGGAACAACAGCAATATAATCAGCAGGATGCCGAGGCCGCCGCTGGGATAGTAGCCCCAGCCGGCGCTGTAGGGGTAGACCGGCACCGAGCCGATCAGCAGCACGATCACGATGATGAGGAGCAGAAGCCTCATGGCGGCACCCTGAAAGTCGTGGTTGACGCATCGCAGAACACCGCTCGGGCATTTTAGGTCCATCGCCGGTTTGCGGCCCGGCTCGCGCACCCCACATCCTCGTCCATGAGAAGCACCAGCGATTTTGGTATCGACGACCGGTTTCGGCGCTTAAAGGAACTGGGGCGCCGTATCCTGG
>DATJJW010000106.1:0-6394 GCA_035491935.1 Allostellaceae bacterium
GACGACAGCTCGCCGGTCTCCCGCTCGATGGTCGATCGGCCGCGCCATATCAGCCGCGTGCTGGACTACATGCTGGCCGGCTGGAGCGGCCATGCGCGGATCGACCCGGCGCGCATCGGGATCTTCGGCTTCTCGGCCGGCGCCTTGACGGCCCTGGTGGCGATCGGGGGCGTGCCCGATTTGAAAGCGGCGGTCGCCCATTGCGCCGCCGACCCGCAGGAGCTGGTCTGCCGGCTCGGCATGACGCGCGATTTCGAAAGCCCGGCGGTGGCCAATCGCCCCGCCTCGGTCTGGACCCATGATCCTCGCATCAAGGCCGCCGTGCTCGCCGCCGTGGGCTTCGGCTTCGCCTTCGATGCGAAGGGGTTGGCCCAGGTCACGATACCGGTCGAGCTATGGGCGGCCTCGGAGGACCAGAACGCACCCTATGCGTCGAACACCGCGATCATCCGGCAGGCCCTGCCGACGCCGCCCGAGTTCCACATGGCAAGGGGTCCCGGGCATTTCGCCTTCCGGCCGCCCTGCAATCCCGAGCTCGAGGCGGCGCTGCCCAAGATCTGGGCCATGGTCTGCGTCGATCCGCCGGGCTTCGATCGCGCCGCCTTCCACCGCGCGTTCAACAAGGCGCTCGTGGATTTCTTCCGGCGGACCCTGCCCTCGACCCCGCAACCCTGAGCAACAGCGTCAGCGCCATGCGCAGCGATCAGGTAGCTTTGTGCGGCCGCGGGGCAGGCGTAGCCGGATCCGGAAAAGCGCGGGACAGCATGGCCGTCAATGCGGCGGCGCCGGGCTGCGGGGAGCCGGACATCAGGCCCAGAAGGTCCAGCCACATCTCCTCACCCGCATGGTCGAGCATGTGGCGAACCCTGACGGCCACGAGCGCGCCGGCGGGGACGCCTTCCGCCACAGCATCCAGGCGGATGCGCTCCAGGACTTCCGGACTGCCGACAGCGGCCAGAATGCCCTCGGCGGAAGACGCCTCCGTCAACCCACGCAGAATGTCGCCGAGCATCGATCGCCTCCTATTGCACCAGCGGCGAGGTCGCCGCTGGAAGGTCGAAACCCGTGATTTGCGCCTGGCCGGCCACCAGCGCGATGTATTGCGCGACCGCGCGGCGCCATGTGCGCTCTTCCAGATAGGCGGCGATACGGTCGCGGACCGCCTCGAACGGGAGCATCTCGCCTTCACGCCTGCGATCCAGACGCAGCAGATGGACGCCGTAGCGCGTGCATACCGGCGTCGGGCAAAGCTGGCCAGGCGCCAGCGCGACCAGGAAGGTCTCGAACTCGGCTGTCGTGTCGCCACGCACGACCTGTCCCAGCCGCCCGCCTTCCGTCGCCGAGGGGCAATCGGAGAGGCTGCGCGCCAGGGCCTCGAAGCGGTCCGCATGCTTCAGGAGCTCCGCCAGCACGGCCTCGGCCTGGGCAAGGGCCTTGCCATAGGCGACGGCATCCTCGCGCCGGGCCTTGAATAGGATATGCGCCGGCTCGAACAGGTCCGGGCTCCGGAAGCGCGCAGGATGGCTGTCGTAGTAACGGCGGCAGACCGCCTCATCGGCCTTCGGCGTGCTGACTTCGGATTCCAGCAGAAGCCGGATCAAGGCTTCCTCGTCGGTCTCCCGCGCACCGTCTTGCTCAAGGGGCAGGGCCACGAGACCGAGCGTCCGGGCGCGTTGCAGCAACAATTCCCGGATGACCAGCGCCCGGGTCGCCTCTACCCAGGCCAGCTTGGACGATTCCGCCGCGTGGTTCTGCACTTCGCGTGCGATCGCCGCATGGGGAATAGTTACATCGTTCACCGAAACGATAGGCATGGCTCATTCCCCCGCGACAGGCTGTGGAACGGTCTTGCCCGTCGGACTTGCCGGTCGTGGCCTTGGGGCGAGATCGGCCACGGTAAGGGACTGATCCCGGCGCCGGTTTGCCACCGGCTGCTTCGTCCGCACGACCTGGAAGCCGGTTCGGCCGAGATACCAGATCGGCGCGCTCCATACATGCACCAGGCGGGTGAAGGGGAAGACCAGGAAGATGGTCATGCCCAGGAACAGATGCAGCTTGAAGATGGGATCGACGTCGAGGACGAGCACGGCGGCCGCGGGATTCAGCGTCACGATGCCCTGCGCCCAGCCCATGAATTTCACCATCTCGCTCCCGTCCAGATGGCGGGCGGAGACCGCGATCGTCAGCAAGCCCAGGGTGAGCTGCGCATAGAGCATCAGGAGGATGACGATGTCGCCGACGCTAGAGGTCCTGCGGATACGCGCATCGAACAGGCGCCGATGCACCAGCAAGGTGAGGCCGACGAAGCAGGCGATCCCAGCGATCCCGCCGACCGCCATCGCCAGCAACTGCTTGAAGCCATGGCTGATCCCGAGGAGGTCGAAGATCGCCACCGGGGTCAGCAGCCCGACCACATGGCCGCCGAAGATGATGAGTATGCCGACATGGAACAGATTTGAGCCCCACATCAGCTGCCGCCGGCGCAGCAGCTGGCTGGATCCGCTGCGCCAGGTGTATTGCCCAGCATCGAAGCGCAGCAGGCTGCCGAGCAGGAACACGGTGAGGCAGAGATAGGGATACCAGCCATAGAGAACGCTGTTCAGGTAGAAGCTCATGATTCCCTCTCCTCAGGCGACGGTGACGTCCCGGGTGGCGGCACGAAGGCGCGTCATCATCCGCTCGGTACCGCAGCCGTCGGTCTGTTCGCCGGGGCCGAAATGGACCGCCGCCTCCTCCCATGCGGCGTCCAGCGCCGCGAGATCGTCCGGGTCGTCCTGCTCCATATCGGGAAGGCTCGCCGCCGGCGCGTTTGCCATCGCCGCCAGGGCCTGGAACACAACGGCATAGGTGCTGCGGCGCGTGACGAGCCGGTCCGCCAGGGAGCGTAGAATGCTCGCGGATTCGGCGAGCAGCGTGCGCGCCTCATCCTCCGGCAGCAGGGAGACGAACTCCAGGAACAGCGGCAGGAAGTCCGGCAGCTCGCCCGCGGTCGGCTCGAGGCCATGGCCGCGATAGAGCGCGATCAAATCCGCCATGGCCTGGCCGCGATCGCGGCTCTCGCCATGCACATGCTCGAAGAGATGCAGCGACAAGCTGCGGCTGCGATCGAACAAAGCGAAGTAGCGCTCCTGCAAATCGTAGATATCGCTCCCGGACAGATCGGCCAACAGGGGGTCGAAGCCGGCGCGCAGCGCGGCGGGCACCAGGCCCTCCTCGGCCAGCACTGTGGCGATCTCGCCCGTGGCGGCTTGCAGGGCCTGGGTCGGATAGGAGATCAGCGCCGCCAGCGCCCGATAGCTGCGAGCCATCACGACACCTCCATGGGGGTCTTCGGCTTCTTCGCATCGAAGAGGCTGAAGCCGGTCTTACCGGAGCAGCCCTCGCCGAAGGAGAAGCCGCAGGAGCCGCGCAGCTGGAAGGCATCCTCGCCGGTTTCGCGATGCGCGGTCGGGATGACGAACCGGTCTTCGTAATTGGCGATCGCCATCAACTGATACATCTGCTCGATGTCGGGGCCCGACAGGCCAACGCGCTCGGCGATGGAATCGACGATGACGCCATCGACGGTCTTGGCCCGCATATAAGCGCGCATCGCCAGCATGCGCTCGAGGGCCAGGGTTATCGGCTCGGTGCGCCCGGCCGTCAGCAGATTGGCCAGATATTCCACGGGGATGCGCAGCGACTTCACGTCCGGCATGCCGCCGACGATTCCGAGGTCGCCCTTCGCCGCCGCGGCCTGGATCGGCGACAGCGGCGGCACGTACCAGACCATCGGCAGGGTCCGGTACTCCGGGTGCAGCGGAAAGGCAATCTTCCAGTCCATCGCCATCTTCCATACCGGCGACCGCCGGGCGGCCTCCAGCCAGGCCTCGGAGATGCCGTCCCGCCGCGCCTGGGCCTGGACCCGCGGATCGAAGGGATCGAGGAAGACCTTGAGCTGCGCCTCGTAGAGATCGCCCTCGTCCGGCACGGAGGCGGCTTCCTGGATGCGGTCGGCGTCGTAGAGGATCACGCCGAGATAGCGGATCCGGCCGACGCAGGTCTCCGAGCACACCGTAGGCTGCCCGGCCTCGATCCGCGGATAGCAGAAGGTGCATTTCTCCGATTTGCCCGAGGACCAGTTGTAATAGATCTTCTTGTAGGGACACCCCGAGACGCACATGCGCCATCCCCGGCACTTGTCCTGATCGATCAGCACGATCCCGTCCTCTTCGCGCTTGTAGATGGCGCCGGAGGGGCAGACGGCCGCACAGGCCGGATTGAGGCAATGCTCGCAAAGGCGCGGCAGGTACATCATGAAGGTGTTCTCGAAGGCGCCGTAGATCTCCTTCTGCACCCCTTCGAAATTGCTGTCCTTCGAGCGGTTCGCGAACTCGCCGCCCAGTATCTCCTCCCAGTTCGGGCCCCACTCGATCTTCTCCATGCGCTCGCCGGTGATGAGCGAGCGAGGCCGGGCCGTGGGCATCGCCTTGCCCTCGGGCGCGGTCTGCAGATGGGCGTAGTCGAAGGTGAAGGGCTCGTAGTAGTCGTCAATCTCCGGCAGGTCGGGATTGGCGAAGATGTTGGAGAGGATCCGCCATTTGCCGCCGATGCGCGGCTCGATGGCGCCGTTGCGGCGGCGAGTCCAGCCACCCTTCCACCGCTTCTGGTTCTCCCAATCCTTGGGATAGCCGATGCCGGGCTTGGTCTCCACATTGTTGAACCAGGCGTATTCCATGCCCTCGCGGCTGGTCCATACATTCTTGCAGGTGACCGAGCAGGTGTGGCAGCCGATGCATTTGTCGAGGTTCAGCACCATCGCGATCTGCGCGCGAATCTTCATGACACGGCTTCCTTCTGCCGGGTGGTGGCGGGTACCGATCCGTCCAGCCAATCGACCTTGTTCATGCGCCGGATGATGATGAACTCGTCCCGGTTGCTGCCGACGGTGCCGTAGTAGTTGAAGCCGTAGCTCTGCTGGGCATAGCCGCCGATCATATGCGTCGGCTTGAGCACGACCCGGGTCACCGAATTATGGATGCCGCCGCGCTGGCCCGTGACCTCGCTGCCCGGCATGTTCACGATCTTCTCCTGGGCGTGATACATCATCACCATCCCCGGATTGACCCGCTGCGAGACGACGGCGCGGGCGACCAGAGCGCCGTTGGTATTGTAGGCTTCGACCCAGTCGTTATCGACGATGCCGACCTGTTTGGCATCGGTCTCGCTGATCCAGATGCAGGGGCCGCCGCGGCTCAAGGTCAGCATCAGCAGATTGTCCGTATAGGTGCTGTGGATGCCCCATTTCTGATGCGGGGTGATGAAATTCAGCACGATCTCGGGATTGCCGTTGCCATGCTTACCCTTGATCGAGGCGGTCCCCTTGGTATCGACCGGCGGCCGCCAGGTCACCAGCGCCTCGCCGAAGGCCCGCATCCAGAGATGGTCCTGATAGAACTGCTGGCGCCCCGTCAGCGTGCGCCAGGGGATGAGCTCATGGACATTGGTGTAGCCGGCGTTGTAGCAGACCTTCTCGCTCTCGATGCCCGACCAGGTCGGCGAGGAGATGATCTTGCGCGGCTGGGCGACGATGTCGCGAAAGCGAATCTTCTCGTCCTCCTTCGCCCGGGCGAGATGGGTATGCTCGCGGCCCGTCATCTTGCCCAGCGCCTCCCATGCCTTCACGGCGACCTCGCCGTTCGTCTCGGGGGCTAGGCTCAGGATCGCCTCGATGGCGTCGATATCGGTCTCGAGCCGGGGCTGTCCCGTGGCCGCACCGGCGCTCACTTTGCCGTTGAGGGCCGCCAGGAAGTCGACCTCCTGCACCGTGTCCCAGCCGATCCCCTTGCCGCCATTGCCGAGCTTCTTCAGCAGCGGCCCGATGGAGGTAAAGCGGGAATAGAGGTTCGGGTAGTCGCGCTCGACCACGGCGACCGCCGGCATCGTCTTGCCGGGCACCGCCTCTGTCCCGTCGCGCTTCCAGTCGCTGACGCCATAGGGCTGCGCCAGCTCGCCGGGCGTGTCGTGCAGAACCGGAGTCAAGACCACATCCGTCTCGCAGCCCAGCACCTCCGGGCAGATCTCGGAGAAGGCGCGGGCGATGCCCTTGTAGATGTCCCAGTCGGTCCGGGATTCCCAGGCCGGATCCACCGCGGCGGTCAGCGGATGGATGAAGGGATGCATGTCGGAGGTATTGAGATCGTTCTTCTCGTACCAAGTCGCGGTCGGCAGCACGATGTCGGAATAGACGCAGGTGGTGGACATGCGGAAGTCGAGGGTCACCAGGAGGTCGAGCTTTCCTTCCGGCGCCTTGTCGTGCCAGGCCACGTCCTGCGGCTTCTCGCGCCCTTCGACGCCCAGATCCTTGCCCAGCACCCCGTTGGTGGTGCCCAGCAGATGCTTCAGGAAATATTCA
>DATJJW010000107.1:0-7933 GCA_035491935.1 Allostellaceae bacterium
CGTCGCAGGCGGGCGAGGCACCGATGCCAATGATCGGCACGGGCACGGTTTCCGCGATCGAGCGCGATACCGGCTCGACCGTGCCTTCGAGCACGATGGCGAAGGCACCGGCTTCGGCGATGGCCTCGGCGTCGAGCTTGACCTTGAGTGCGTCCGCGTCCTTCCGGCCCTTGACCGAGAAGCCGCCGGACGTGTTCACCGCCTGCGGCATCAGCCCGACATGACCGCAGACAGGGATGCCGCGATCGACCAGGAAGCGGACGGTCTCGGCCATGGCGGCACCGCCTTCGAGCTTGATGCCGGCGCAGCCGGTCTCCGCCATGATTCTGGCGGCGCTGGCATAGGCCTGGGCCGGGGATTCCTGATAGCTGCCCCAGGGCAGGTCGACCACGACCATCGCCTGGCTGCTGCCGCGTACGACGGCGCCGCCATGGCCGATCATCATGTCGAGCGTCACGGGCAAGGTACTGTCGAAGCCGTAGAGCACCATGCCGAGCGAATCCCCGACCAGCAGCACATCGACATGGGGATCGAGCAGCCGGGCGATCGGCGTCGTATAGGCGGTCAGCCAGACGCTGGGGGTACCACTCTTGACGATGTCGCGTACCGTCTTGCGCCCGCTTCGGATCGTTGCGCTCACCTTTTCCTCCCGAGCGTGGCTCCTGACGGTCACGCATCTATCAGAGTAAACGGCGCCGCGACAAGACCGGAGGGCGCTCAAGCGCGGGAATTTGCCGCTTCCCTGGCGGTCCAAACAGGCATTGCTCTTTGGACCGGAGGCGGGTACCTATGCGCCCTTGATCATTGCCTTCGCCCAGCAGGCCCCTAGGCCCATGGCGGAGCGGTTTTGTTTTTTCGGAGTTGGCGTCGCATGTTCATCACCCCGGCCTATGCGCAGGCGTCTTCCGCCTCGGATCCGCAGATGCAGCTTCTGCAGTTCCTGCCGCTGGTCCTGATCTTCATCGTCTTCTATTTCTTCATGATCCGGCCGCAGAGCCAGAAGGCGAAGGCGTTGAAGGCAGCGCAGTCAGGTCTGCGCCGCGGCGACCGCGTCATCACGGCCGGTGGCATCATCGGTACCATCTCTCGCGTCGTGACCGACGACGAGATCGAGGTCCAGATCGCCGAGAACGTCCGCGTCCGTGTGGTGCGCAGCACGATCAACACCATTCAGGCCCGGACGGAGCCGGGCGCCGCTCCCGTCAAGGCAGCGCGTACCCCGCGCGGCAAGAAGACGGAAGAGCCGGCAACGGAGACGAAGGCCGTCGAGGCGAAGCCGGCTGAGACCACACCCGGGGAGTCGGCTGCACCCACCAACACGCATTCCGACCCCCAGGGGGGCGGCACAGCGGGCTAATGTCCGCGCGTATTCCCGATCGGTCGAAGCGGTACGATGCTTAATTTCCAGCCTTGGAAGACCTGGACGGTCTTGGTGATCTGCCTGTTGGGTGTGATCTTTGCCCTGCCTAATACGGTGGGGCCCCAGACGTTCGACATGTTGGCCCGCTACCTGCCGGTCAAGAAGATGAACCTTGGTCTCGACCTGCAGGGCGGCAGCCATCTGCTGCTCGAGGTCGACATCGCCTCGGTGACGAGGGAGCGACTGAACGCGGACACGGACGCGTTACGCACCCAGCTCATCAAGGCGCATATCGGCTACACCAAGCTGGACGTCGAAGGGCAGGGCATCGCCATCGACCTGCGTCCGCCGGCGACGGCCGACCAGGTCCAGGGGTTGCTGCACAATGTCGATAACGACCTGCAGCTCACGACCTCGCCCGACAACGCCAACCATCTGACCATCGCCTACAGTCCGGCGGCGGTGCAGGCCCGGCGCCAGACCATCCTGGCGCAGTCGATCGAGATCATCCGCCGCCGCATCGACGAGACCGGCACCAAGGAGCCGACGATCGAAAGCGTGGGGTCGGATCGCATCCTGGTCCAGTTGCCGGGTGTCGGCAATCCGGACCATGTGAAGGCGCTGATCGGCAAGACGGCCAAGCTGGCCTTCCGCATGGTCGATACCTCGGTCTCGCCCGAAGATGCGCAGCACGGCCAGTTGCCGCCCGGCGACGAATTGCTGCCGGCGGACCCATCCGACCGGCGTACCGGCGGCCCCAACTTCTATGTCGTGCAGCGACGCGTCATGGTCGATGGCGGTAATCTGACCGATGCGCAGGCGACGTTCCAGGACAACCAGCCGGTTGTGGCCTTCCAGTTCGATACGATCGGCGCCAACCGGTTCGGCCAGGCGACTGGCGCCAATATCGGCCGGCCGATGGCGATCGTGCTCGACAACAAGGTGATCTCGGCCCCGGTCATCCAGTCGCAGATCAACGGCAACGGCGTCATCACCGGCAATTTCAGCGTGCAATCGGCCCAGGATCTGGCGTTGCTGCTGCGTGCCGGTGCCCTGCCGGCGCCGCTCACCATCATCGAGGAGCGGACGGTCGGTCCCGATCTTGGCGCGGATTCGATCCGCGCGGGCACCACGGCCTGCATCGTCGCCGTGACCCTGGTCGCGGTCTTCATGGTGCTGTTCTACGGCCTGTTCGGTATCTTCGCGGACATCGCACTGTTCTTCAACCTGTGCCTGATGCTCGCGGCCTTGTCGCTCCTGGGCGCCACGCTGACCTTACCCGGCATTGCCGGTATCGCGCTGACGCTCGGCATGGCGGTCGACGCCAACGTGCTGGTCAATGAGCGTATCCGCGAGGAATTGCGCAACGGCCGTACCGTGATGTCGGCGATCGACAACGGCTTCTCCAAGGCGTATGCGACGATCATCGACGCCAACGCTACGCATTTGATCGCCGGCCTGTGCCTGTTCGAGCTGGGCTCCGGCTCGGTCAAGGGCTTTGCCGTCACGCTGTGCTTCGGCATCGTTACCTCGCTGTTCACGACCATCATGGTCTCCCGTCTGCTGGTCGTGGCGTGGCTGCGCCGCACGCGGCCGAAAACCGTACCGCTTTAGGCCCGCCATGCGTCCCGTCTTCGTCTTTCTGCGCCATCCGCCCAGCCTGCCCTTCGTCAAAGTGCATATGGCGGGGTTCGTGCTGTCGATCATCATGGTGCTGGCATCCATCGGCCTGCTGGCGACCAAGGGGCTGAATTTCGGCATCGATTTCCGTGGCGGCATCGTCATGGAAGTGAAGAATCCGAAGGGGCCGGTCGATCTCGAGGCAATGCGCGCCAAGCTCAACGGGCTGGGGCTGGGCGATGTCTCGCTGCAGACCTTCGGCGCGCCCGACGATGTGCTGATCCGCCTGCAGCGTCAGCCCGGCGGCGACGAGGTGCAGAATCTGGCCGCCAACAAGGTGCGTACGACGCTGGGATCCGCCTACGACTATCGCCGGACCGAGGTGGTGGGCCCGACGGTCGGTGCCGAGCTCATCCATGCCGGCACCGAGGCGACCATCCTGGCGATGATCGCCATCTCGATCTATGTCTGGTTCCGCTTCAAATGGCAGTTCGGCCTGGGCGCCATCGTCTCGACCTTCCACGACGTCATCACGACGCTGGGCCTGTTCTCGCTGCTGCAGCTCGACTTCAACCTGCCGACCATCGCCGCGATCCTGACCGTCGCCGGGTATTCGATCAACGACACGGTCATCATCTATGACCGCGTGCGCGAGACCTTGCGTAAATACAAGACCATGGAGATGGGCAAGCTGATCGACCTGGCGCTGAACGAGACCTTGTCGCGCACGACCATGACCGCGGCAGTGACGGCGCTCGCCGTGCTGGCGCTGCTGCTCTTCGGCGGCGCGGTCATCCGCAGCTTCAGCGCCGCCATGCTCTGGGGCATCGTGGTCGGAACCTATTCCTCGCTCTTCGTGGCCGCGCCTATGCTGCTCTATTTCAAGCCGGAGCGTACCGGCAAGGAAGCGGCCAAGGCGGCTTCGGCCCCGGCGCCTTCGACGAAGGGATGATCGAAGGCTACGGCGCAGGCGGGCTGAAGCTGGCGGGCACGATCTATCGTCCGCCGCTGGTGATCTTCGATGATGTGGCACGGCTCTGGTCGGTAACTCGAATCGAGGATGCCACCCTGGACAGTATCCTCGACCTCATTGCCGGGCAGCCGGAGATCATCCTTCTCGGCTGCGGGGCGAAGACCCTGTTGCCACCCAAACCGCTGCGCGAATCCGCCAGGATGTCGGGCGTGCCCTTGGAGACGATGGATACCGGCGCTGCCTGCCGCACCTACAACATCTTGATGAATGAGGGGCGCCGCGTCGCCGCGGCACTGCTCGCCTGAGCCTACCTTTCCGCCTCCCGAATCCCCATATAGTGGCAAGATCCTAGGCAAGCGGGAAGGAGTTCTCATGACCGACAAGATCGTCAAAAGCGATGCCGAATGGCGCGCGCAGCTCACGCCTGACCAATATGCCGTGACCCGTCGCAAAGCGACGGAACGCCCCTTTACCGGCGAGTACCACGCCACCACCACGCCCGGCACGTATCACTGCGTCGCCTGCGGCGAACCGCTTTTCGAATCCGACACCAAATTCGATGCCGGCTGCGGCTGGCCCAGCTTTACGGCACCGGCATCGGAGGGTGTGGTCGCCGAGGAGGTCGACCACAGCCACGGCATGGTGCGTACCGAAGTAGTATGCGCCAAGTGTGATGCCCACCTCGGCCATGTCTTCCCGGATGGGCCGGCACCGACGGGGCTACGTTACTGTATCAACTCTCTGGCATTGAAGTTGGAGGACAAGTAGGGCCAAGGAGGCGATTTCCCGTTCTATTAAGAATTATGGAAATCTTAAGGCAGGAATGCCCTAAAGATTCCTTTTGTAGTCATGAAACGAACAATCTACTGGGGCGTTATATACGTAATGAGGAGGTAATAACCTCCCAGAGAGTTAGGAGTGGACTGTCATCATGAGCAAGTTTTTCGACGTCAATGGCAAACGGATCATCGGTGCCGGTGCGGCGCTCGCGAGCGTTGCCCTGGCGTTCGTGATTGGCTCGACCCCGGCCAAAGCCGATTGGCACCATGAGCATTGGGAGCATCGCGGCTATTGGCATCATCCGCATTACTATGCTCCCCCGGTTGTCTATGGGCCGCCTGTCGCCTATGGCCCGCCGGTGGTCTATGAGCGTCCGGTTTATGCGCCGCCGCCTGCCGTCTATTACGGCGCGCCGGGCATCAACGTCACCATCCCGCTGCGCTGATCAGCGGGGTTTGTCAGCAACTTCAGTCAGAACGTGAGGAGGTCGGAAATGTTTAGGAATATCACGCTCGTAGCCGTTGCCGCTGTCATGCTGGCGGGTTGCTCGAATATGACCCATCAGCAGCAGCGCGCGCTGTCGGGCGGCGCGATCGGCGCCGCTGGTGGTGCGGCGGTCGCTGCGATTGCCGGCGGCCCGGTCCTACTAGGGGCGGGCCTCGGCGCCGCCACCGGCGCCACGGTGGGTGCGCTCACCCACTAATACGGCGCGCATCAAGTTTTCGGCCTGCAAGTCCTTTGCACCTTGCGATGGCCGCGGCGGTTTCCGCCGCGGCCATCATCGTCTCGGTGAGCGCCTGTTGTCAGTGTGCGTTCTGGGTTCCGCAATCGCCGCACACGCCGGTGACCTCGACGATCGGCGATTCCAGCGAGAAGCCCATTTTCTGGCCTAAGGCCTCGGCTGCGTGGGTGACGTTGGTATCCTCGGTCTCGACCACCGTGCCGCAGCGCCGGCAGATCAGGAACTGGCCGCCATGCTTGTGGCCGGGATGGGCGCAGCCGATGAAGGCGCGCGTCGTCTCGATGCGGTGAACCAATCCCGCCTCCATCAGGAAATCCAGGCTGCGATAGACGGCGACGGCACTGGCGCGCGCATCCTCCGGCTTCAGCACATCCAGGATCTCATAGGCCGTGATCGGCTGTGCCGATGTCAGGATGATCTCCAGCACCCGGCGACGGCGCGGTGTCAGACGCTCACCCTTGGCCGCGCAAATCGCCTCCGCCTCAGCCAGGCTGAGGCTTTCGGCGTGTTTATCGGCATGCTTAGCGGATGCCATGCATCTCTCCCGAGGTTCCGGCAGCAATTGTTATGTTATAACATTGCATATTCATTTCGTCTGCGATAAACCTCGTGGGACCGCCCATGCCGGACCAGGGCAGGGCGGTTTTACCATCGGCTCTTACCGGGCGTCGCATCAAGGAACCTCAATCCATGTCCCGTTTGATGTTTACCGCCATTCTGGCGGCGCTTCTCCATCTTTCTGCGCAGGCCCAGGCCGAGGCCGCGCCGATCAAGATCGTCGCCGCGGAGAATTTCTATGGCGACCTGGCACAGCAGATCGGCGGCAACGCCGTTTCGGTGACCAGCATCCTTAGCAATCCGAACCAGGATCCGCACGAATTCGAGGCGAGCCCGGATACTGCCCGCGCCCTCGCCAATGCCGCTATCGTCATCTACAACGGCGTCGACTACGATCCGTGGATGGAAAAGCTGCTTTCCGCCTCCAAGGGTACGAACCGCACAGCCATCGTCGCTGGCGACCTTACCGGGCATAAGAGCGGCGACAACCCGCATCTCTGGTACGATCTGCCGACCATGCCGAAGGTGGCCGAGGCGCTGGCCGCCGAGCTCAAGCGCCGCGATCCGGCCGACGCCGCGACATTCGACACGCGTCTCAAGGCTTTCGAGGCATCGATGACCGGAATCCACAACGCCGTCGACAAGCTGCGCGCCGCCCATAAGGGCATGGAAGTGACTGCGACCGAGCCGGTTTTCGGCTATATGGCGGATGCCATCGGTTTCGCCATGCGCAATCAGCACTTCCAGATCGCCGTCATGAATGATACCGACCCCAGCCCCCAGGATGTTGCCGCCTTCCAGGACGATCTCAAGAGTGCGCGCGTCAAGATCCTGTTCTACAACAACCAGGTGACCGACGATTTGACCAAGCACATGCTCGATCTGGCTCACCAATCCCATGTCGCCGTCGTCGGCGTCAGCGAGACGGAGCCGCCGGGCAAGAGCTATCAGCAGTGGATGAGCGGCCAGCTGGCCGAAATCTCCAAGGCTGTGGGTCACTAAGCCGGCAGCGATCCAGACGGCCGACCTTCGGATGAACAGCCTCGATCTCGATAAGGTCAGCATCGCGCTTGGCGGCCGCACCATTCTGTCCGATGTCACCATCGCGATCGGTGCGGCCGAGTTCATCGGCGTGCTGGGACCGAACGGTGCCGGCAAGACCACGCTGATGCGCGCGATCCTGGGGCTGGTGCCGGTGTCGCAGGGCCGTATGGCCGTGCTGGGCGAGCCTGTCCGGCGCGGGCATCCCGGCATCGGCTACATGCCGCAGTGGCGCAGTACCTCGCCGCAGCTCCGGCTCAGCGGCTGGAACGTCGTCGCCAGCGCCTATCGAGGCGAGAATTGGGGTTTGCCGGTGCTGGGCCGCGCGGGCCGCGCCGAGATCGGCCGTGCCATCGAGCTTGTCCGCGGCGAGGCGCTCGCGCGCCGGCCGCTGGGCGAGCTGTCGGGAGGCGAACGCCAACGCCTGCTGCTGGCCCAGGCGTTGCTGGGGCGCCCCAGATTGCTTTTGCTCGACGAGCCGCTGATGAGCCTCGACGTCAATCATCAGCGCGGCGTGGTCGAGCTGGTTCGTGAGGTGCAGCGCGAACTCAAGATCGCCGTACTGTTCACCGCGCATGAGCTGAACCCGCTGCTGGGAGCAATGGACCGGGTGCTCTATCTCGGTAATGGCCGGGCTGCCCTCGGCACCGTCGACCAGGTGATGACGGGGCCGGTGCTGTCCAAGCTCTATGGCACGGAAATCGACGTCGTGCGTCTGGGCCGGCGCATCTTCGTCATGGCCGGCGACCACGAGCTGGACCAGGACCATCACGGCCATGGTCATGGTTCTGGTCATGGCCTTGGCCACGATCATGGCCACGGCCATCATCACGAGCATTGATGCCGGCCATGCTGCAAT
>DATJJW010000108.1:0-11275 GCA_035491935.1 Allostellaceae bacterium
TTCCGACCCGGCAGTGCTGGCCTCCCCGGTCATCCAGCAGCTGCGCGCCCAAGAGGCGGCAGCCGAGCGCAACCGTTCGACCCTTGCCGCCCAGGTGGGCCCGAAGCATCCTGACCTGATCGCCGCCAATCGCGAGGTGGCAGGGCTGCGCGCGCAGATCAACGCCGAGATCGGCAAGGTCGGCCGCTCGATCAAGACGCAATCCATGGCCGCCGACGCCCGCGTCGCCGAGCTGGAGAAGCGCCAGGCAGCGCTGCAAAAGGAAGGTGCGACGCAGACCGCGCAGCAGACTGTGCTGCAGACCCTGCAGGACGACGTCACCTCGAAGCGCAAGCTCTATGACGACTTCCTGATTACCATGGCCCAGACCGCCAAGCCGGGCGACACCCCGGTGGTCGACGCACGTATCATCTCCAGCGCCGACACGCCGATCGGCCCGTCCAGCCCGCGCTTCGGCATCATCGGCCTGCTGGCCGCGATCGTCGGCGCCTTGGGCGCCACGGCCTGGGTCCTGGGTTACAGCCAGCTCGACAGCGGCTTCGACAACCTGACCGATGTCGAGGCGGCTACCGGCCTGCCGGGCTTCGCCTCGATCCCGCATGTCCGCGGCATCGGCCGGCGCCGCCTGCCCGACCAGTATGTGCTGGACAACCCGAACTCGCCCTTCACCGAAGCCTTGCGTGCGCTTCGCGCCAGGGTCTGGTGGGCGACGCGGGACCGCACCATCAAGACCGTGCTGGTCACCTCCAGCAATCCGGGCGAAGGCAAGTCGAGCTTCTCGCTGTCGCTCGGACGGCTGGCCGCCAAGGAAGGCTACCGGGTGCTGCTGCTGGAATGCGATTTCCGCCGGCCGAGCCTGGAAGGCGCCTTGCCGCAGCAATCGGTCGGCGGTTCGCCGAACTTCCTGGCCGACCCCGCCAATTGGCGTCATTGGGTCGGCACGGATCCGGTGACCGGCATGCAGTACCTGACGGCGTCCGACGACAACCGCAACATCGCGGCGATGCTGGAAGCCGGCCGGCTCGAGACCATCCTGGAGGAGGCGAAGGACCAGTACGACTTGCTGATCATCGACTCGCCGCCGATCATGAAGGTGCCGGACGCGATGCTGCTGGCCCGCTCGGCCGATGTCGTGATGATGATGGTCCGCTGGCGCTCGACCCGCAAACGGGTGGTGCAGGAGGCGATCCGTCGCCTCTATATCAGCCCGGAGAAGCTGGCCGGCGTCGTGCTGACCGAAGTCGACCCTCGCCATGCCGAGCAGGACATGTATGCAGGCTATGCCTGATCGATCCTGCCGCTGACACGAAGAGGCCCGGCCGACCCCTTCGGCCGGGCTTTTTCATGGACAAATCACTTGTGGCCAACCGCCCCTCACGCCGGCTTGCGCTTGGCAACGTCCGGCAGGAACATCGCGACCAGACCGATCGCGGGCAGGAAGGCGCAGATCTTGTAGACCGTCTCGATGCCGGTCCAGTCGGCCAGCATGCCCAGCACGCCGGCGCCGGCACCGGCGATGCCGAAGGCCAGGCCGAAGAACAGCCCCGCCACCATGCCGGTCCGGCCAGGCAGCAGCTCCTGCGCATAGACAAGAATCGCGGGGAAGGCCGAGGACAGGACGAGGCCGATCAGAATCGTCAAGACGATGGTCGTATCCAGCCCGACATAGGGCAGCGCCAGGGTGAAGGGCAGCACGCCGACGATCGATAGCCAAATGATCAGGCGCCGGCCGAAGCGGTCGCCGATCATGCCGCCGCCGATGATGCCGGACGCCGTCGCCGCCAGGAACAGGAACAGGTCGACCTGCGCGGCCTGCGTCGACAGGTGGAAACGGTGCATCAGGTAGAACATGTAGTAGTTGCTGATGCTGGCGACGTAGAAATACTTCGAGAAGATCAACAGGATCAGCAGGGTCAGGCCGCGCGCGACCTCGGCTCGGCTGAAGGGCGGGGCAACCCCGGCCGGGCGGCGCTGGCGCGGCTTGGCGTGACCGTTGCTCTTGTACCAGTGGCCGAGGCCGGAAAGCAGCGCCATGCCGGCGATGGCAACCAGCGCAAACCAGGCGAGGCTGTGGCGGCCGAACGGCAGGATCAGGAAGGCCGCCAGCAGCGGCCCCAATGCCTGGCCGAAATTGCCGCCGACCTGGAACAGGGACTGCGCCAGCCCATGACGGCCGCCCGATGCCACCCGGGCGATGCGCGAGGATTCCGGATGGAAGATCGAAGTGCCGACGCCCATCATCGCCGCACCCATCAGCAGTTCGGCATAATGCGGCGCCATGGAGACGGTCAGGATGCCGAGCAGCGTCGCCAGCATGCCGAAGGGCAGCCAATAAGGCTGTGGCCGTTCATCGGTGTAATAGCCAACAACCGGCTGCAGTACCGAAGCCGTCACCTGATATGTGAGCGTCAACAAGCCGATCTGGGCGAAGCTCAAGTCGAAACCGCCCTTGAGGATCGGGTAGATCGCCGGCAGCAGCGCCTGCAGCATGTCGTTCATCAGATGGCAGAGGCTGATCGCCCCCAGGATGGAGAACATCGTCCTGGGCGGCACTACGGTATGGCCGGGGATATCGGTATCGGAGACGGTGGTGCTCAAACGGCCATTCCCTCACGAAAACCATAGGCGCCATAGGTATCGCCTGGCGCTTATCCTTTTCTTATCGGCCAGGAAATGCTTTGAAAGCTATGCATGATCGGTATGCCTGCTCCGGGACCCGCCGCATCTCGTCGAAACCACAATCATGCCGCGAGGCGCAGCCGATGGCCCGCCTCTATTCGTTAACAATAGTTAACGGATCGAGGTATTTTAATACCGAACAATTCGAGGAAAATTTCCAGGGTATTTAAGTAGCCGCTTGAAAGGATATAATTCCCGCCAAATCTACCCCTTTGGGGACTTCCGGGCGTTGCGCCTGGCTCAGCTTGTCTGGTGGGAAATTACACCGGATACTGAGAATTGCTTATATTTTCTGCTCCACTTGCAGCTGCTTTCTTGTTAATACATATATAACCATGGCACCGTTAAGAATCGGGTGAAACAACCCAAGCGGTCGAGGCTTTCATGAGTGGATCTGCCGTCGCATCCCCGAAGCTGAATGTGGTCACTCCCCAGATGGCGAATCTGGCGCCGATGGTCGAGCCGCTGTCCAGCGGCGCGATCCTCGATACGGCCCCCGCCCTGGCGCAACACCGCCTTGGAACCCACGCCATGCCATCATTCTCCTGGGCCAAGCTTGGCTTGGTCGGCGCCGCCGGCTGGGGATTGGTCATCGCCCTCAGCTACGGTATCTATCACCTGCTCTGATCCCTGATCCTACCGGTTTCTACTCATCACGCACCCCTCTCCCCATTCCTCCGGCTGGCAATTACTCGGTATCGCCGCCGATCTTGTACAAGACGACGACTGGTTCACGGCGCGGCTGGGTTCGTCCCAAGTCTTCCTTCAGCGCCATGGCGACAAGATCGCCTGCTTCCCCAATACCTGCACCCATCGCGGCTTTCCCTTGCGCAACGGCGATTTCGGCAATGGGCCGATACGTTGCGTGCTGCATCAATGGGGCTTTGATGGCGATGGCAGGCTGAGCGAGGTCCGCGGCTGTACGAAAGAGGATCTGCGCCTGCTCGATTCAGATCTCATGCCGATCGATATCGAACGGAAGGGATTATTCCTGTTCGGCCGCAGCGCGGCCAGCGCGCTTGGCAAGCTACCAGACGTCCTGGCCGCTTGCCGGACCCTGATCGGCCGGTTCAGCCTCGACCTACCGCTGGAGGCGCCCACACCGATGGCGGAAGACGGTCAGACGCTGGGTTCGGATGCGGCCATTTCCCGCCACCAGATCGGCGGCCAGGACTACTGGCTGGTCCGGCTGCGTGCGCCGAAGCTCGCGGTCGTGGATAGCCTGCGCTGCTGGATCTTCAAGACTGAAGCCGCTGACGCCGAGCATGACGGCGCGGCTATCGCCGCCCTCAAGGCGTCGCTGTCGCCCGCCGATACGCCAGCGTGATCGCGCCGGTGAGATGGTAGAGGCTGCTGGCCGGGGCGGCCTCGTCGCTGAAACGGCCATCTTCTGAACGCCGCTCGAACCACAGGCCGGGCCGGGCATTGGCGACGTAAGACATCAGCATCGCCTCGACGCGAGCCGCGCGGGCCGGATCCGCATCGGGTCGCACCAGCTCGGCCTTGAGGTACTCGGTCTGCGGCCAGAGCCGGGAGCCCGCGGCCTTGACCGTGCCGTCGCTCCAGAGCTCATCGACCAGCGCGCCGGTCCTGGGGTGGATGCCATGGGCGTCGAGGAAGCGCAGCAGCGCCGCCATCGCCGCGCCCGCCCGCGGCTGGACCGTACCGCCCAGGCGGTCATGCCAATCGAGCAGCCAGACCCATTCGGCATGATGCCCGGGCTCGACGACGAAGCGGCCGGCTTCGCGCAGCGGCGCCAGATCCTCGGTGAAATATTCCGGCAAGGCGCCCTCGGCCCATTGGAACAGCCGGTCGAGCATCAGGGCCGCGAGCTCGTCCGCGCGGGCCAGGAAGACCGGGGCGCCGAACGCCTCATAGGCCGCGAGATAAGCCTCGAAGAGATGCATATGCGGGTTCTGCCGGCGCGGCAGAGTTTCGGGCAGGCTTTCAACATAGCCGCCCAGCGGGTGGCGGAACCAGCTCTGCAGATAGGCGTCGAGCCGGACCGCCCGCTCGTGCAGCGCGAAGGCCCGGGCCGGCAGCGCCGGTGCCGCCTTCGCCAGGGCCAGCAAGACGAAGGCATGGTCGTAGAGGTCGCGGCGGTCGTCGACGATGCGGCCGGCCAGGTCGAAGCGCCAGGCATAGCCGGTGTCAGGATTGCCGGCATGGCGGTCGAGGAAGGCCAGGCCCAACGCCACGGCGTCGGCGGCGCCCTCGAGTCCCAGAACCGCCGCCTCGCCGAACACGGTGATCTGGCGCGTGACCACGCGCAGGCGGCGGAAATCGGCGCCGCACGCCGCATCCTCGTGGCGCAGATGCTCGTGGAAGGCTCGGGATCGCCGGTCGATGCCGTGCTCAAGCCAGAACGGCCAGGCGATGTCGCGCAGCCAGGCGAAACTGTCCTGTCCCACGACCGTCACGGCTGGGAATCGGTCCGGGCGCGCTTGACCAGGTTGCTGGTCGACTGGCCCGCGACGAGATCGGCCAGGAAGACACGGCCGCCCCAGCCGATCACCTCCTTGGCGCCGACCACGGTCTCGACAGAGTAATCGGCGCCCTTGACCAGCACATCGGGCTTCAAGGCCTGGATCGCTTCCAGGGGCGTGTCTTCGCCGAACAGGATCACCAGATCGACGCTGGCGAGCGCGCCCATGACCCGGGCGCGCGCCGCTTCGCTCTGCACCGGCCGGGTCGGACCCTTGAGCTTGGCGACCGAGGCATCGGTGTTGAGCGCGACCACCAGCCGGTCGCATTGCGCCGCCGCCTGTTCCAGCAGCGCGATATGCCCCGGATGCAAGAGATCGAAGCAGCCATTGGTGAAGCCCACGGTCAGGCCGTCATGGCGCCAACGTTCGCGCAAGGCGACCGCATCCGCCAGGCCCAGCAGCTGGCCCTTGATCGCGGTCTCGGCATGGGCGGTGCGGGCCAGCTCCGTGTTCAGCTCGGCGGCCGAGGCGACGGCCGTGCCGACCTTGCCGACGACGATGCCGGCGGCGATGTTGGCGATGCGCATCGCCTCCGGCACCGGCAGGCCGGCGCCCAGCGAGACGGCGAGCGCCGCCACCACCGTATCGCCGGCACCCGAGACGTCGAAGACCTCGCGCGCGAATGTCGGAAGATGGAACGGCTCCATGCCGCGGGCGAAATAGGACATGCCGTCGGCCGAGCGGGTGACGATCAGCGCCGAATCCGTGCGCTCGATCATGCGCCCGGCCGCCACCGCGATCTGCGTGTCGCTGTCGACCGGCAAGCCTGTCGCCAGTGCCAGCTCGTTGCGGTTGGGCGAGATGAAGCTGGCGCCGGCATAGATCTCGACATCGGCGCGCTTGGGATCGACGATCGTCGGCTTGCCGGCCGCCTTGGCGGCGTCGATGACCGCGCGGATCACCGCCTCGCCGAGCACGCCCTTGCCATAGTCGGAGAGCACGACGATGTCGGCCCAATGCACGGCCGCACGGGCACGCTCGATCAGCTGCGCCCGCGTCGCCGCATCGAGGACCCAGGGCTGCTCGCGGTCGATACGCACGATCTGCTGGCGGTCGGACAGCACCCGGGTCTTGGTGATGGTCGGATGCCCGGCCGCGGCCAAGAGAGCCGAGGCGTCGAGCGACGCATGTTGGCCGAGCAGCGCCAGCAGCTGCGTCGCCTGCCCATCCTCGCCGACCAGCCCGACCAGCCGGGTCTGCCCGCCCAGGCCCGCGACATTGGCCGCGACATTCGCCGCCCCGCCCGGCACGAAACGCTCGGCATGGAATTTGAGCACCGGCACCGGCGCCTCCGGCGAAATCCGCTGCACCGCTCCATCGACATAGGTATCGAGCATAACGTCGCCGATGATGGCGATACGGCATTTCGAAAAATCGGCGTACATGGGGCGATGCCTCGGGTGGCCTTGCGGGCCAGTGACTTGATCCGGTTCCAAAAGATCATTCTTATAGTCGTGGGCTCGAGGCTCCGGCTAGGACCTTCGCATTAAGGGCTTTTCACGACGATAAAAGGACAGGGATCATGCAAAAGCGCCGTCTGGGACCATCGGGCCTGCAGGTTTCGCTGGTCGGGCTTGGCTGCAACAATTTCGGCGGCCGCATCGACCTCGAGGCATCGCGCAAGGTCGTCCATGCGGCGCTCGACCATGGCATCACGCTGTTCGACACTGCCGATTCCTACGGCAATCGCGGCGGGTCGGAGACGGCACTCGGCCAGATCCTCGGCGGCCACCGCAAGGACATCGTGCTCGCGAGCAAATTCGGCATGCCCATGGACGATGCCGGCACGCTCAAGGGCGGCTCGCGGCGCTACATCATGCGTGCGGTCGAGGACAGCCTGCGTCGGCTCAAGACCGATTGGATCGATCTATACCAGCTGCACCGGCCGGACCCCGACACGCCGATCGAGGAGACGCTGCGCGCGCTCGGCGACCTGATCGCCCAGGGCAAGGTGCGCTATATCGGCTGCTCCAATTTGGAGGCCTGGCAGGTGGTCGAGGCGCAATGGACCTCGACGCATCTGGGCCTGCCGCGCTTCATCGCGTCCCAGGACGAGCTGAGCCTGCTGGTGCGCGGTACCGAAAAGACCTTGTTGCCCGCGCTCGACGCCTATGGGCTCGGACTGCTGCCCTATTTCCCGCTGGCCAACGGGTTGCTGACCGGCAAGTACCGCCGCGGCGGCCCCAAGCCCGAAGGCACCAGGCTCGCCGATCCGCAGCGCGGCGAGCGCTACCTGACCCCGGCCAATCTCGACCGCGTCGAGCTGCTGCTGGGCTTCGCCGAAGCACGCGGCCATACGCTGCTGGAGCTGGCCTTCTCATGGCTGGCCGCCAAGCGTTCGGTCTCCAGCGTCATCGCCGGCGCCACAAAGCCGGAGCAAATCGCCGCCAATGTCCGCGCCTCCGATTGGCGGTTGAGCATGGATGACCTGGCCGAGATCGACCGGCTGCTCGGCTCTGCCTGAGTGATTCTGACGACAAGAGGATTTTCGTCGGCATCGCTGTAACCGGGGCCGTCGGTCCCGCGTACCTCCCGCCAAAGCCATTTCAATCTTGGCGGGAGCCGGCGATGCGTGACAATCCGTTCCACACCTTCCTGCAATTCGCCACCGGCCAGACCGGTGATCAGCTTTCGCTGCACGGGCTGGCCTGGTTCACCGTCGTCCTCTTCTGGGTGATCGCCATCAGCGGCCTGGTCGTCGCGGCCTATAATTGGCGCCGCGATCCCACGCAACGTACCGGCCAGCACCTGGCCATCTTCCTGATGCGTTTCACCATGGCGGGCATGTGGTATCAGGGAACGCTGTGGAAGCTGCCTTGGCCAGTCGCCACCGGCTTCGACTATTGGCTGAAACAAACGGCCAAATTCAGCTCGTTCCAGCTCCATGCCGACATCATGCAGGTCTTCATCGACCATGTGGCCATTGCCCAGCCGTTGGTCTATCTGCTCGAGATCTTCTTCACCGCCTCCCTGATGCTGGGCTTCGCGGTCCGCTTCACCGGCATCGTCGCGGCGCTGTTCACCGCCAATCTCTGGATCGGGCTCTATAACGACCCGACCGAGTGGGGCTGGACCTATATGGCGATCATCTGCGCCACGGGCATGTTCGCCGCCGTGCGGGCGGGATTCAGCCTCGGCCTCGACAATCTGATCGCGAAGGGCCTGGTGCCCTTTCCAGCAAGGAACAGCGTGATCGGCCGGGCCTGCACGCTCGCCTCCTGACGCATGGGGCCGCGTCGGATTCTATTTTAGATCAATCGATCGGATTAGAGCGTAACCTCCGTGGGATTGCCGTCGTATCACCCAGCGAAGCTGCACAATTGCGATTCGATGGAGGGGAAGATGAGTGGGCATGCCAAAGGGCCGACCCGTGTCGTCATGGTCCATCCGCCGCTGGTGCGGGTCGTCCATTGGCTCAACGTGATCGCGATCTTCATCATGGTCGGCAGCGGCTGGCGCATCTACGACAATGTGCCGATCTTCCATTGGCTCACATTCCCGATCTGGCTCTCGATCGGCGGCGATCCCGAAATCACGTACCGTCACAACGGCGACACCGGCTTCTCCAACGCCTTGCTCTGGCACTTCGCCGCCATGTGGCTCTTGGTGCTGAACGGGCTGGTCTATCTCGCCTATGGTATCGCGGCCGGGCGCTTCCGCATGAAGCTGTTCCCGCTCTCCCCCCGGGCGGTCCTGCGCGACATGATCGCGGCCGCGACCTTCAAGCTCGACCACGACGACATCAGCAAATACAACGCCGTGCAAAAGCTGCTTTACCTCGGCGTGCTCTGCATCCTGGCGCTGGTCGTCATCTCGGGCCTCGCCATCTGGAAGCCGGTGCAGTTCTGGTGGCTGACCAACTTGCTTGGCGGCTTCCAAGGGGCCCGGCTCGTCCATTTCCTCTGCATGTCGGCGATCGTGGCCTTCGTCGTCATCCACGTCTCGCTGGCGATCCTGGTGCCCTCGACCATCAAGGCGATGATCACGGGCAAGGCGCGGGTGCCGGCCGATACACCGCCCCGGGCCGCGGAGTGACGGCCATGGATTTCCGTCCCTTCCGCTCGGTCAACCGCCCCGAGGGCGGCGTCAGCCAGCACAGCCTGGTCGAGCACCGCAAGCTCATCGAGACGGTCGAGCGCCGCGGCTTCCTGCGCGGCGCGGTCAGTCTCGGGTCGCTGGCCCTGCTCACCGGCTGCGACGTCTCGAATGACGCAAGCATTCAGAAGACCCTGCGGCTGATCAGCGAATGGAACGACCGGGTCCAGGCCTTCCTGTTCAGCCCGACGCGCCTGGCGCCCACGTATTCCGAGGCAGAGGTGCTCAACCCGCCGCGCTTCAACGCCTTCTACCTCAAATCCCAGGTGAAGCCGGTCGACATCAAAAGCTGGAAGCTGGAGCTGGCCGGGCTGGTCGAGACCAGGAAATCCTGGACCCTGGACGAGCTGAACGCCTTGCCGCAGGTCAGCCAGATCACGCGCCATGTCTGCGTCGAGGGCTGGGACTATATCGGCAAATGGTCGGGTATAGCCTTCGCCGAGTTCCTGAAGCGCATCGGCGCCGATACCAAGGCGAAATACGTCACCTTCAAGTGCTATGATGGCTACAGCGGTACCATCGACATGGCTTCGGCCATGCATCCGCAGACGCAGCTGACCTTGCGTTACGCCGATCAGGTTCTGCCTGACGCCTATGGCTTTCCGGTCCGGATCCGGATTCCCACGAAACTTGGTTACAAGACCCCGAAGTGGATCACCGCGATCGAGGTCACCAACACCTACCGCGGCGGCTATTGGGAAGACCGCGGCTACAATTTCTTCGGAGGCATCTGAACCATGCTGATCCGTCCCGCGCATGCTCCCGGTCGCCCCGACGATTATTGCGCCATCGCCGTCATGGCCAAGGCGTCGGCCCCCGGCCGGACCAAGACCCGGCTGGTGCCGCCACTGACCCATGAGCAGGCGGCCGCCTTCAACACCGCCTTCCTGGCCGACATCGCCGAGAATCTGATGGCAGCCTCGGCCACCGAACGGATCGCCGGATACATGGCCTTCGGCCCCAAGGGCGCCGCGCCCTTCTTCGAGCAGCTGATGCCGCCGGAGATCGGCCTCATCGAGACCTGGCTGCCCGATTTCGGCGACTGCCTGTTCCATGCGCTTACCACCATGCTCGGCATGGGCTATGGCTCGGCCGTCGTGCTCAACTCCGACAGCCCGACCCTGCCGACCGAGTTCCTGGTATGGACGGCCATGGCGTTGCGGCGACCGGGCGACCGCATCGTGCTCGGCCCCTCGACCGATGGCGGCTATTATCTGCTCGGGCTGAAGGAGCGGCATCGCCGCCTCTTCGACGACATCACCTGGAGTACCGAGGTGGTGGCGGCACAGACCCTGGAACGCGCCCGCGAGCTCGGCCTCGAAATCGTCATGCTGCCGGAATGGTACGATATCGATGACGGCGACGCGCTGGCCGTGCTGGCCGATGAGGTCCTGCTCGGCAAGGGCTTCTCGCATCTGTCCCGATCCCGTCCGGCACCGCATTCGGCGGCGGCGCTGCGGGAGCTCGGCCTGGCGGACAACGCCCCGGCAGCGGTCACGCGCGCCTGCCAGACCGTCTTCTCCGCATGACGGCGTTCCGCCCATTTGGGATATTGATGGCGGCTGCCGCCATCCTCGTCGTGCTGTCTGCGGTGGGCAGCTGGGGGCTGTGGACCTTCCGGCACGACGTGGTCGTCGCGATCATGCTGGCAGGATCCGCCATTGTCGGCGCGACAGCTTTTGGGGTCGTCCGGCATGGCGCCCTGCTGCAGGCCGCGATGGGCCGACGGAAGCTGCTGTTGCTGGTCATGGGCACGGCCACGCTGATGCGCCTGGTCCTGTTGCCGGCACCGCCGCTTTCGACCGATATCTATCGCTACATCTGGGACGGCCGCGTCCAGGCCGCCGGCATCAACCCCTATCGCTACATTCCCGACGACCCGGCATTGACGGCCCTTCGGGACAAGACGATCTGGCCCAGCATCAACCGCGCGGCCACGGCGCATACGATCTACCCGCCTGCCGCGCAGGTCGTCTTCCTCGCGGCATCCCGCATCGCCGAGACCGTACCGGTCA
>DATJJW010000109.1:0-15215 GCA_035491935.1 Allostellaceae bacterium
AAGGATCCTTGGGCCTATGGCCTCACACCGCCGAACCGCACCAATCTCGAGGCCGCGATCCGCCTCACCCATCTCCAGGGCCTGACCTCGCGCCGAGCCTCGGTCGACGAGCTGTTCTCGGTGCCGTGAACACCATCCCGCACATCACGCGGACAGACCGTCGCCGGGCCTTGGCAGCGGCGATGGCGGCCCATGGCATCGAGCGGCTCGTGCTGGCCTCGACCGGCCTGCACATGATCGACCTGCCCAACCCCTTGCTGCACCTGACCGGATTTCGCTCGATCGGTCCCGCACTGGTGACCTTCGATCGCCACGGCGACATCACGGCGATGGTCATGCCGGCGGATGATGCCGGTCGTGCCGCCCGGCATTTCGGAGGTGACGCGGCGGGGGTCGATGAAGCCACCGATATCCTGGGCCATATGAGCTCTGCGCCGCATACCGCCACGGTGGGCTTCGGTGCCTTGCCCCATCGGCTGGCAGGATCCATCACCGCCCGGCTGGGTGAGGATGCCCGCTCCTTCGACGACGCCTTCTACGCCGCGACCTCACCCAAGCTGCACGAGGAGATCACCGCGGCATCACGTGCCACGGCCATCGCGGAGGCCGGATACGAACATATGAAGGCCCTGATACGGCCGGGCTTGCGCGAATGCGACCTGGCCGTGGCGGTCAACCTGTTCATGAAGGCGCAAGGGGCGGACGATTCCTTCTTGATGCTGAACGCGGGGCCGCGTGCCGATGCGGTGATGCCATCGAGCGAACGACCGCTGGAAGAAGGCGATCTGATCCTGGTCGAGCTGTCGCCCTCGGTCGAGGGCCAGTTCGTGCAGATCTGCCGTACCGTCGCCATCGGCGAGCCAGCTCCCGAAATCGCACCAGGATACGAGCTGCTGGTCCAGGCGATGCGCGCCGGCATATCCAAAGTGAAGCCGGGCGTGCGCATGGGCGAGATCTGCGGCGCCATCGACGACCTCCTGTCCGAGGCGGGCTTCGCGCAATATTCGCGCCCGCCCTTCATCCGCCGGCGTGGCCATGGGCTGGGTGCCGGCTCGACCCATCCGGGCGACGTCGCGGTCGACAACGACACGGCGCTGGAGGCCGGCATGGTGTTCATCGTCCACCCGAACCAGTTCCTGCCGACCACCGGCTACATGATGTGCGGCGAGCCGCTGGTCGTGGGCGAGGCCGGTCCGCTGGTACTGTCCTCGCGCGAAGCGCGGCTCGATGTGGTGACGCCGTGACTTCCATGCTGATGCGCAACATCACGCTGCCCACCGGCCCCTATGACTGGCACGAGACGAAGGTGCCGCGCCGGATCTACGACGCTCGGCTCGACGCCTTGCGCGCGGTGATGCGCGAGGGAGGCCTGGCCGGCACCATCCTCTCCGGCTCGACCTTCGATGACGGTGCCATCGCCTGGCTCACCGGCTTCACGCCGAAGCTGGGCCCGGCCTATGCGCTGGTACCGCTGGCGGGCCAGCCCAGGTTGCTTTTCTCCGGCGGCCCCGGCATGCGCCCTTCGGCCCAGCGCCTGACCTGGCTGGAGGATGTCGCGGCCCTCAAGAGCCTCACCAGCGACCTGAGCGCTTGGGACTGCCCGAAGCCTTGGGGCCTGGTTGAAGATGCCGGCTTGTCGGCCGTCGCCATGCATGCGATCGGGCATGTCCATGGCGGGCACGTTCATGGCGGCATGCCCACCGATCTCACCGCCGCCATGGACCGGCTGCGCCGGGTACCGGAGGCGGCGGTGAAGCCGCTGATCCACCGGGGCGCCGAAATTCTGGGCTTGATCGAGACATCGCTGATCGAGACGGCCGCACCGACGCGCTGGGAAGCGCGGCTCGCGGCCGAGCAACTGGCCTTCGATCTCGGCGCCCAGGATCTGCGTCTGCGCTTGTCTGCCATCGAGGGCGGGCGGCCGGAGCCGGTCGATCCCGACGGCGCCGCGTTGCCAGAGCAAGCGGCACTCACCATCGCGCTGCGTGCCGATGGCTATTGGCTGCTGGGCCATGGCTGGCGTGGGCCGCGCCGGCCGCGTCCCGACACCGCCGGCCTGGCGCGTCTTGCCGCGGGCGTCGCCCCGGCAACGCTCGGCCTGGGACATATCGCCCCTCTCGGCCATTCCTTGGTCGAACCACCCCTCGACCCGCAGCAGCCGCTCGCCGAAGGGCAGTGCCTGCGCGTCACCTTGGATAGTCCCACCGCCCCGCTTTCGGTCCTGGTCGAGATCACGGCACCACCCTTGCCCTCTGGACCACGCCTGCTCTGGGCCGCCGCCGCCCTGGCCCCCCAGCAGAGCGGCTTGACGGGTGTCCGGCCATGATGCAGACCCAAGCATATGGTAGCCGGGCATCCCGATACCGCTCGACGAAGGAATCCGGTCATGAATGAAGGCAGTGGGGCGACGGCGGCACCGCGCGCTGTGGTGAAATCGGCCGACCGCGCGCTGGACGTGATCGAATACGTCACCGGCGCCGACACGCCGCCGACATTCACCCAGATCGCCCGCGGACTCCAATTGCCGAAGAGCAGCCTGTCGCAGCTCCTGGGCAATCTGGTGGCGCGCCGCTATCTCGATCTCGACGCGGAGACCGCGACATATAGGCCGGGCGAGGGGCTGCTGTCGCTGGTGCGCCGGGCGGCCACCGCCATTCCCGTGCGCGCACTGGTCATGCCCGTGCTGGAGAAGCTGCGTGATGAGCTGAACGAGACCGCCAGCTTCTCCGTCCGCCACGGCGATGAGCTGGAACTGCTGGCCTCGGCCCCCAGCCGCCATTCGCTGGTCTACATCATGAATATCGGCGAATGCGCGCCGCTCTATGCGCTCTCGGCGGGCAAGGTCGTGCTGGCCTATACGCCGTCCGAGGAATTCGAGGCCTGGATCGAACGCGTGTCGCTGAAGCGCTTCACCCCCAATACCCTCATCAATGCGGCCGATCTGCGCCAGGAGCTGGTGCGGGTGCGGCGCGAGGGTTTCGGCTATTCCAAGGGTGAGTATTCGCCGGGCATCCATGGCGTGGCGACGGCCGTGGCCGTCGGCGATAAGGTCGTGGGCGCCATCAATTTCTCCATTCCCATGGCGCGCTTCGACGAGAAGCTTCACGCCGCCGCCAAACGCGCGCTGAGCGTCGCCGCCAATCAGTTGAGCCGCGTGCTGACCGCGCGCGAGATATCGGCGCAGAAGGACCACAATAAATAACCGGAGCCGCCCCATGAGCCCAGCCGCCCCTTTCCGCGCCCCAGCCGATTTTCGGGCCATCGACATCCACGCCCATATCGTGGTGCCGGAGGTGTTCGATACGACCTCCGCCCATGCGCTGGTGCTGGCGCAGGCGCGCGACCCGTCCCTGCCCGAGGAGGCGCGCGAGCGCAACCGCCGGCAGCAGATGGAGACGGTGCGGCGCATGGCGGATACGGCCGAGCGCATCGGCCAGATGGACGGCATGCGGGTCGGCCGCCAGGTGCTGTCGCCGAGCCTGGTCCATCAATGCACCTACATCCTCGACCGCGAGACGAGCCTGAAGCTCGAACGCCTGTCCAACGACCGCATGGCCGAACTGGTGGCGGAGGCGCCCGACCGCTTCTCCGGCCTCGGCACCGTGCCCCTGTCGGAACCGGACCTGGCGGTGCAGGAGCTGCGCCGCTGCCGGCGCGAGCTGGGCCTGCGCGGCGTCACCATCTCGACCTTCGCCGGGGGCCGCGAGATCGGCCATCCGGATCTGCATCCTTTCTGGCGCGAGGCGGCCGAGACCGGAGCCCTCGTCTATGTCCATCCTGCCGGCAACCGGACCCCTCGCTTCCAGCAATGGGTGCTGTGGAACTCGGTCGGCCAGTGCTTCGAGGAGACGATGGCCATCGCCTCCCTCATCTATGAGGGGGTGCTGGAGCGCTTCCCCTCGCTCAAGATCTGCATCTCCCATGGCGGTGGCTACATGCCGCACAATATGGGCCGCATCGACCGCAACTGGCTGGAGAAGCCGGCGACCCGGGTCAACATGACCAAGCCGCCGGCCGATTATCTGCGCATGCTGTGGTTCGACTCCTGCGTCTACGACGACGCCATCCTCGCCAACCTCATCGCCAAGGTGGGGGCCGACCGGGTGGTGCTGGGCTCCGACTATCCGGTCGGCGACAAGCAGCCGGTCACGACCATCGAGAAGGCCGGCTTCGATGCCGCCACCCGCGACGCCATCCTCTGGGGCAACGCCGAGAAGCTGCTGGCGGAGTAGTTTCCATCCCCTGCCATCACGGCGGGGCTTGAGGTTTGGCCCGGCCGTGACGCGGCGATGACGCGGTAGGTTTGCCGCCTCACTTCTTCGGCAGGTAGCTTTCGTCGATATAGGGCGTCAGGTCCGGCTTGGTCGGCAGCAGCTTCAGTTCCGGAAATGACGCGGCCACCACCTCCAGGCCCTGGCGGTCGAAATGGCCGTCGGTGTTCATGATCGGCATCAGCTCGTCATAGGCGCGGGCGGCAATCTCCTTGCTGGTACCCATGACCGGCGTGGCGATCTCGACCGTCTTGTCCTTGTTGGCCTTCATGAAGGATATCGTTTCATACCAGGCGGCGAGGAAGCTCCTGACCGCACCGGGATCGCGCTGGACGAAGCCCTTCTGCGCCCAGATGACGTGCAGCACGAAATGGTCGACGATGTCGCCGAACTTCACGAACAGCTTGCCGACGCCCTTCTGCTCCATCTCGTAGTCGGTGGCGACCTCGATGACGGCGCCATCGATCTGGCCCGTGCGCATCGCGGCGATCATCGCGGTGTTGGCACCCAGCGTCACCATCTGGATGCCGTTCGGGCCCCAGCCCTGCTGCGCCGACAGGGTTTCCACCAGCCATTGCGTCAGCGAGCCCGTGGTCGAGATGCCGATCTTCCGGCCCTTGAGGTCGGCAACGGTCTTGAGGGTCGAATTGGCCGGCACCAGCAAACCCATCAGCGACGGCCGCCCGGCAAGCTGGCCGACCCCGAGATCGGGCGCGCCCTTGACCAGCACGGCGAATTCGGGGCCGGTTCCGAGGCCGATATCGATGGCGCCGGCCGCCAGCGCCTGCTGCATCTTGCCGCTGCCGCCGAAATTGAATTTCTGGACGTCGATGCCATGCTTCTTGAAGATGCCGGTGGCGATGCCGACATCGATCGGCGTGAAGGTGAAGGCCGAGCCCATCGCCTTGCCGACCTTGACCGTCGTGTCGGCCAGCGCCGCCGGCCCTCCGCTTACGGCCAGCGCGACCACCAAAGCCGCTGCTCCCAGCACTCCCTTAAGCCATGTACGCGTCATCGGCGCTCCCCTTTCTTCTTGTTCTTCGCCTGCAATGCCCACCGACATCGTTCATTGCCAACGCTTGGCGGGCTCCCCAGATAAAATTCGTCCTTTCGTAGTATTAAGCCTCGGCAATCCTGAGTTTTGCAAGGGAGAGCGGCATGTCCAGGATCGTGGTGGTCGGCGGCGGCTTTGCCGGACTGTGGAGTGCCGCCAGCGCGGCACGCACGCGCGCGCTCTTTGCGGCATCGGAGGATGATCTAGATATCGTCCTTGTTGCCGCCGACCCGTTCCACACCATCCGCGTGCGCTGTTACGAAGCCGATCTCGAACCTGTACGCCTGCCGCTGGACGAGGTGCTGTCGCCGATCAGCGTCCGGCGGATTGAGGACAAGGTGACCGGCGTCGATCCCGCGGCCCGTACGCTTGCCCTGGCAGGTACAGGCGGCGGCACACGCAGCCTGAGCTACGATCGCCTGATCCTGGCATCCGGGAGCAGCCTCAGGCGTCCCGCCATTCCTGTCGCGATGGAGACCTTCGATGTCGATAGCTATGCGGGCGCCCATCGCCTGGCCGCGCATCTCTCCGCGCTCACCCATGCTTCCCGCGGCGAGACGGCAGCAAGGGCGACGGCAACGGCGATCGTGATTGGCGGCGGCCTCGTCGGCGTCGAGATCGCCTGCGAGCTGCCCGAGCGCCTGCATGCCGCGCTTGGGGCGGATACGCCGGTGAGGGTCGTGCTGATCGATCATGGCGAGATCGGCGGCGATATGGGCGAGGGCCGGGGCGTGATCCTCGACGCGCTGGCGGCACTCGATATCGAGATCCGGCCGCGCACCGGCGTGGCCGCGGTGAATGCGGATGGCGTCACGCTCGATGATGGCACACGCATCCCGGCCGCCACTGTGGTCTTCGCCACGGGTATGAGGGCAAGCGCACTGACCCAGGATCTCGGCGTCGCCTGCGATCGGCTTGGCAGGGTTTCCGTGGACCGTTTCCTCAAGGTGACGGGCGTAGACGACATCTATGCCGCGGGCGATTGCGCCAGCGCCCCGGCGGATGATCTGGGCCATGTCACGGTCATGTCCTGTCAGCACGCGCGTCCCATGGGACGGCTTGCGGGGC
Organism: Allostellaceae bacterium; assembly: GCA_035491935.1. Classification (GTDB taxonomy): domain Bacteria; phylum Pseudomonadota; class Alphaproteobacteria; order ATCC43930; family CGMCC-115725; genus DATJJW01. The sequence continues at coordinate 6,394 of DATJJW010000109.1, forward strand.
ATAATGCGGCATGCGATCTGCTGGGCCGGGATGACGAGCGTGTTGCCTTTGCCGCCCCCGATTACGTAACGGTGCTCGACCTCGGCCCCTGCGGCGCGCTCTATACCGCCGGCTGGGAGCGTGGCGCAGTGATCTCCAAGGGTGCCGACGCCAAGGCAACCAAGCAGACGATCAATGGCAATCGCATCTATCCGCCCCGCAGCGGCAGCCGCGACGCCATTTTTGCGGCCGCCGCGCCCGTCATCCAGGCCCGCCCGGCGGTGAAATAACGCTACGGCGCGCGGCGCCGATTAATGTTTCGCCCACTCCGCCAGCTCCACCGTGACCCCTTCGGGACCGGAGATGAAGACCAGCTTGCGGTCATGGAACTGCATGATCTCGTTGCGCATCTTGATGCCGTGCGCGCTTAGCTTCGCCACTTCCGCGTCGATATCGTCCACGGCCAAGCAGATGTGGTTGAAACCGATCTTGTTGAGCCGGGCCACATTCGGATCCTGGATGGGATCGGGATGGCGATAATGCAGGAGTTGGATTTCGAGACGTGGCGAGGCGTTGCTGAGCGCCAGAGTCACATGTTCCGCCTCGATGTCGGCGACGCCCATATAGGTCGAGAACTTGTCGCCCGAGATGACGACCGTCTGCTGCTCCGCGAATCCCAGCAGGGCAAAAAACGACTTTGCTGATTCGACATCGTTCACGACGATGGTGACATGATCGAAATGCGCAATCATCCGCGGTCTCCCCGTCAGGTGAAAGCGGCATCGTCCGAATAGAATGCGTCACCAGAGCCGGCAGAGCAACGATAGAGAACGGGAAGGGATACCGTCACCGCTTCGGCAGGTATTGCTCGTCGATATAGGCATGGAGATCGACCTTCCGGTCGAGCAGATGTAGTTCCGGGAAGGACGATGCCAGCACGTCCAGCCCGGCCGGGTCGAACTTGCCGTCGGTCGACATCGCCGGCATCACCTCGTCGTAGGTGCGGGCGGCGATATCCTTGTCGACATTCATGACCGACCTGGTGATGGCGGCCGTCTGGTCTTTGTGCGTCCGCATCCAGGCGACGGATTCGTACCAGGCAGCGAGGAAGTCGCGCACGGCCTGCGGGTTGTTGGCGACCAGATCCTTGCGCGCCCAGATCACCGAGTTGACGAAATGGTCGACGAGGTCGCCGAATTTCAGGAGCACCTTGCCCTGGCCGCGTACCTCAAGCTGGTAGCCCGTTGCAATATCGCTGACAAAGCCATCGACCTGACCCGCGCGCATCGCCGCGATCATGGTGGCGTCGGGGCCCAAGGTCGGCGTCTCGATGCCAAGCGGCCCCCAGCCTTGGCGGCGCGACAGCGCGCGTACCAACCATTGCGTCAGCGAGCCCGCCGTCGAGACCGCGATCTTGCGGCCCTTGAGGTCGGAGGCGTTCTTGAACGGTGCGTTCGCCGGCACGACGATCGAGAGCAGCGAGGGCTGGTCGGCGATCTCGCCAACGCCGGTGACGGGCGAGCCCTTGACCGCCATGGCGAATTCGGCGCCGGAACCTAGGCCGATATCGATCGCGTTCGCCGCCAGCGCCTGCTGCTCCCGGGCACTACCGCCAAACGCGAATTTCTGAATGGTGAGGCCGTGTTGCTTGAAGAAGCCTTGCGCCAGGCCGACGTCGAGCGGCGTGAAGGTGAAGGACTCGGCAATGACTTTGCCGACGCGCAGATCGGTGTCGGCCAGTGCCGTCGGGCCGCTTGCGGCCAGGATGGCCATCGTGGCCGCTCCCAACGTTCCCCTGAACCATGTCCATGTCATCGGCGCGACCTGCCCTTCTTGTTGTTCTTGGGTCCTGGGACATGCCCTCACTTCTTGGGCAGGTACTCCTCGTCGAGATAGGCGTGAAGGTCGACCTTGCGGTCGAGCAGATGCAATTCGGGGAAGGAGGATGCCAGCACGTCCAACCCGGCTGGGTCGAACTTGCCATCTCTCGACATCGCAGGCATCAGTTCGCCATAGACGCGGGCGGCGATGGCCGTGTCGGTACCCATGACCGGCCCGGTTATCTTCGCCGTCTCGTCCTTATGCGCCTGCATCCAGGCGACGGATTCGTACCAGGCGGCGAGGAAGTCGCGCACCGCCTGAGGATTCTTCGCGATCAGGTCCTTGTGCGCCCAGATCACCTGGATGACGAAATGGTCGACGATGTCGCCGAATTTCAGGAACACCTTGGCCTGACCGCGCGCCTCGAGCTGGTAGCCCGTCGCGATATCGCTGACCAGCCCGTCGACCTCGCCCGCGCGCATCGCCGCGATCATGGTGGCGTCCGGCCCCAGCGTCGGCGTCTGGATGCCGAGCGGCCCCCAGCCTTGGCGTCGCGACAGCGCGCGTACCAGCCATTGCGTGAGCGAGCCCGCGGTCGAGACGGCGATCCTATGGCCCTTGAGGTCGGCCACGGTCCTGAACGGCGTGGTCATGGGCACGATGATCGACAGCAGCGATGGCTTTCCGGCGATCTCGCCGACGCCGATCGCGGGCGAGCCCTTGACCACCATGGCGAATTCCGGCCCCGAGCCCAGGCCGATATCGATCGAGCCCGCCGCCAGCCCCTGCTGCAGCCGGGCGCTGCCGCCGAAATCGAATTTCTGGATGGTGAGGCCATGCTTTTTGAAGATGCCCTCGGCCATGCCGACGTCGAGCGGCGCGAAATTGAAGGCGGCGGCCATCGCCTTGCCGACACGCAGATCGGTGTCGGCGCGTGCCTGCCCGGCGCCCCAGATGACGCCGGCCCCGACGAGCATTGCCGTTGCCAGCATCGTTACGCATAGCCGCTTCATGCCCGGCCTTTCCTTCTATTGGAGACGAAGGTTCATCCCTGCCAGCGATTGAACCGGCCTTCGCCGATCCGGCAGACCTCGTTCAAGGTCACCGCGATCGCCGCCAGCATGACGATCAGCGCGAACAGATTGGCCGGCTGGAAGGCATCGGCATAACGATGGGTGAAGAAGCCGATGCCGGCCTGTGAGACGAAGAGCTCGGCCAGCAGTACGCCCAAGAGCGTGCCCGACATGGCGAGGCGCAGCCCGGTGAAGAAGCTGGCGGTCGCCGAGGGCAGCACGATCGACCACAGCACCTGATGGGTCCTGGCGCCGGTCGAGCGCGCGAACTTCATCAGCGCCGGATCGATGTCGCGGGTGCCGGCGGCGACCGTGATGATCATCGGGAAGATCGCATGGCTGACGCCGAAGGCGATCTTGGCCGCCGGACCGATGCCGAAGATCAGCACGAAAAGCGGCAGCATCGGCGCCTGCGGCAGGGCATAGAGAAACAGCACGATCGGGTAGACCATGGCATGGGCGAGACGCGAACGGCCAATGGCGAGGCCGATGGCGGCCCCGGCCAGCGTGGCGATGACGAAGGCGGAGACCAGCTCCCACAACGTCTGGCCTAACGCCGATTTGAGATCGGATTCGCCCAGGAGATGCCAGATCGAGACCGCCACCGCCTCGGGCGGGGCGACGAACATGGGATCGGCGAAGCCTGCCGCGATCTTCCACAGGATGATGAGGGCCGCGACCACGCCCAGCCGTGCCACCAGCGGCCCCGGCAGGCCCGAGCCGCGCGGCAGGATGACCGGCTGGCTGCGGGCGGCTTCGGCGCGGACGACGGCCGGCTTCATGCGATTTCCCCGGTCATGCGATCCTCTGCCGGGCGAAGCCTTCCAGCGCCGTCACCAGCGAATTGAGCGCCGTCGCGATCGCCAGCACCAAGAGCGTGTAGGCGAACATCATCGGCGTATCCATGGCGTCGGAATAGTTGACGATCTGGTGGCCGAGGCCGCCGATCGCCGCGATGGTCTCGGTGCCGAGGATGGCGAGCAGCGCGCTCACCATGCCGATGCGCAAGCCACCCAGCACGACCGGCAGCGAGGCCGGCAGCATGATCTGCCAGAACATCTGCCAGTCCGACGCGCCCATGGAGCGTGCGGCCTTGACCAGCCCCACCTCGGCATTGCCAAGCCCGGCGATGGTCGTGAGCACGACCGGAAAGAAGGCGATGGTGGCGCCCATGGCGATCTTCGACCCCGAACCCAGCCCGAAGAACAGGACGAAGAGCGGGAAGAGCAGGATGGTCGGCACGGAATAGAGCGAGGAGAACAGCGGGTCGAAGACCTTGATCGTGTAGCGCGTGCGGCTGACGGCATAGCCCACGGCCAGCCCCAGGATCGAGGCGATGGCGAAGGCCACGACCAGCTCGTAGAGCGTGATCCGGAGATCCGGCCAGAACACACCGTCACGCAGCAGCGTCCAGAGATCCTGCATCGTGGCGGTGAAGGACGGCACCAGCAGCGGGTTGACCAGCTGATGGGCGCTGGAGACGTACCAGGCGATGCCCAGCAACAGCACGAAGCCCAGCTTGACCGAACCGGAGACGAGCGGCATCCCATTCATCACGAGGCCGCCATCAATGGCCCGCCGGCATGCCGAGTGAGGCGCGCACCGTCGCCAGCACCTCGTCATGCAGCATCTCGTAGAGCTGATTGCGCAAACTCGTCAGCTTCTCCGAAGTCATGAAGGAACGCGGCCGGGGGTGGCTTTCTTCGACGGGGATGACCGCCTTGATGCAGCCCGGCCGGGCGCTGAACACCGCAACCCGGTCGGCCAGGAACACGGCTTCGGTCAGGCTGTGGGTGACGAAGACGATGGTCTTGCCCTCGCGTGCCAGCAGCACCGACAGCTCCTCGCCCAAGACCATGCGCGTCTGCTCGTCCAGCGCCGCGAAGGGCTCGTCCATCAGGATGATATCGGTGTCGAGCGCCAGCGCGCGGGCGAGTTGCACGCGCTGTTTCATGCCACCCGAGAGCTGGCGCGGATAATGATTGGCGAATTCGCTCATGCCGACGAGATCGAGGGCGGCGCGCGCCCGTTCCTCGCGCCCTGCCTTGGGCGCGCCTTGGAAGGCCAGGCCCAGCCGGATGTTGTCGAGCGCGGTGCGCCAGGGCACCAGCGTGTTCTCCTGGAAGACGAAGGCCATCTTCTTCGGCACCGGCCCGCGCACGGGCATGCCGTCGATCAGCACCTCGCCGGCGCTGGCCCTGGCCAGCCCGGCCATGATGTTGAGCAAGGTGCTCTTGCCACAGCCGGACGGGCCGATCAGGCACAGCAATTCACCCTTGGATATCGAGAGCGAGGCTTCGCGCAGCGCCACGATCGGGTTCTCGGCCGTGCCGAAGGACTGCGAGACCGAACGCACCTCGATACCAGCCACGACGCCTCCCTCCGCTTGCTTCTTCTTTTCAGCCGAAGATATGCCCGGCCAGGATACGCGCGGATTGCCGGGAACCCAACCGATATCGCTGCTGTCCCAGGGGCTTGGCCGAGCCGTGCCCGGCATTTTCAGCCGATCGAAAACCTGTGTTCCCTGCGCGGTAATCTGTTCCTGTACGGGAACAATGCCTTGTTATGAACAGAATTGGGCATCGCATCGGCTTTGTCAAGCGCCGGTGCCGTGGCATTATGGAGCAAGATGGGTAGGTTACCTTACAAAATTTATTCGAGCCGGCCGGGCCGGCTTGACAAGTCCCGGTGAATCCCCGAACGTTGTTCGCAATAAAGCATTGTTCTCATACGAGAACTTGTCGTGCCCTTCGGCCAGGCAGACGCTTCCCGGCGGGCAACGATTCCAAAGCTCCAGGGAGGGACATATGCCGATCAAGATCCGCGGCGTCGAATTCGAGGAAAACCTCAACAACAGCATGGGGTTGCAGTTTACGAATCTGTCCCACCGCTGGGGCTTCCAGGTGCCGAACTGGCCGTATTTCGAAGATGTGAAGATCGAGCGCATCCACTATATGGCGAAGTCGGGCGTGCTGTCCCAGCGCATCACCACCTCGATGCATTCCTCGACCCATATCGACGCGCCGGCCCATGTCGTCCAGGGCACGCCCTTCATCGACGAGGTGCCGCTGCCGCATTTCTTCGGCTCCGGCCTCGTCGTCTCCGTCCCGAAGAAGAAGTGGGAGTCCATCACCGCCGACGACCTGGAGAAGGCCTGCGGCCACGCCATCCGCCCGCATGACGTGCTGATCATCAACACCGGCTGGCACAAGGTCTATGAGGATGGCGACTATTTCGCCTATTGCCCCGGCCTGGTGCCCTCGGCCGCCGATTGGATGATCGAGAAGAAGGTCAAGGTCGTCGGCCACGACACCCAGGCCAACGACCATCCGCTGGCCACCGCCATCGGCCCGCAGCGCAACGGCCCGCTGCTGCCGCATCTGGCCGAGGAATACAAGGAATGGTCGGGTGGCCGCGACTGGAAGGATGATTTCCCCGAATGGGAGCCTGTGCACAACAAGCTGTTCCGTGCCGGCATCCTCGGCATCGAGAATGTCGGCGGCGACCTCGACGCCGTTACCGGCAAGCGTTGCACCTTCGCCTTCTTCCCCTGGAACTGGGACCGCGGCGACGGCTGCATCATCCGCCTGGTCGCCATCACCGATCCGAAGCAGCAGTACCGGATCGAAGCGGGGAGTGCCTTCTGATGCATGTCAAACATTTCGCGGACGCCAAGCCCTATGACGCGCCCAACCACCGCGACGTGGTCGGCCTGCGTCTCCAGGGCTTCGAGCCCGGCGGCCCGACCAACCAATGGGTGGGCCTGTCGCAATTCCTGCCGGGCGGCGGCGCCGGCCCGGATTCGACGCCCTTCGAGAAGGTCTATGTCGTGATCGAAGGTGAGATGACCGTGATCGTCGACGGCAAGGAGACGGTGCTGAAGAAATACGACAGCTGCACTATCGCCCCCGGCGAAGTGCGCGAGATCGTCAACCGCAGCAACCACGGCTGCACCATGCTGGTCGTCATTCCCTATCCGCCCGGCGTGAAGCCGTAAGAGGGACCGGAGCCTTAAGAAGGAGTCGAGACATGAACGCCGATTTCCTGAAGAATCCCGCCAGCCTGTTCGATGTCAAAGGCAAGGTGGCGATCATTACCGGTGCCTCCGGCGCCTTCGGCGCGGTGGCGGCGAAGGTGCTGGCCGGCGCCGGATCCCGCCTGGTGCTGGCCGCCGGCAAGCAGGCCGAACTGAACGGCGTCGCGAACGAGTGCAAGGGCCTGGGCGCGGAGGTCGAGACCAAGGCGGTGCGCCCGTCCTCCGAAGCGCTCTGCCAAGGCCTGGTCGATGCGGCGGTCGCCCGCTTCGGCCGGGTCGACATCCTGGTCGTGGCCTCGGGCAAGAACGACGTCGCCAAGATCGGCGACATGAGCCCCGAACGCTTCCTCGACGTCATGGACGCCAATGTCACGCAGTCCTGGCTGATGGCACGCGCCTGCGCCGTGCAGATGCAACGCCAGGGGGATGGCGGCAAGATCGTGCTGATGTCGTCGGCGCGCGGCCTGCTCGGCCATCCGGCGGGCTACACCGCCTATTGCGCGTCGAAATCCGCGGTCGACGGCATCACCAAGGCGCTGGGTTGCGAGCTGGGACCGACTGGCATCACGGTCAACGCCATCGCGCCGACCGTATTCCGCTCGCCCTTGACCGCCTGGATGTTCGCCGAGGACGAGAAGGCGCAGGCCGTACGCGCCGGCTTCCTCGCCCGCGTACCGAAGGCGCGGCTCGGCGAGCCGGAGGACTTGGCCGGACCCTTGCTGTTCCTGTCTTCGCGGGCGTCGGATTTCTATACCGGCCATATCCTCTATGCCGATGGCGGCTATACGGCGGGTTAGGCCATGACCCTGCAGCAGATCGCCGTCATCGGCGCCGGACTCATGGGCCACGGCATCGCCCAGGTCTTTGCCCTGGCCGGTCGTCAGGTCACGATCACCGACGTCGTGCCCGAGAACCTGGCGACGGCCAAGGCACGCATCGCCCGGAACCTGAAGGATCTCGACCTCGACCCCACGGCGGTCGAACGGGTGACACCGTGCTCCTCGCTCGCCGAAGCGGTGCGCACGGCCGATTTCGTCGTCGAGGCCGCGCGCGAGGACCTCGACACCAAGCGCGCGCTTTTCGCCGAGATCGAGGCCCACGCGCCGGCCGGCGCCATCCTCGCCACCAATACCTCGGTCATCCCGATCACCGCGATCATGGCCGGCGTCAAGGACGGCGCCCGCACGGTCGGGACCCATTGGTGGAACCCGCCCTTCCTGGTGCCGCTGGTCGAGGTGATTTCGACCGACCGTACCAGCCAGGCGACGGTGGATGCCACCATCGCCCTGCATGCGGAGGTCGGCAAGGTGCCGGTGCATGTGAAGAAGGATGTCGCGGGCTTCGTCGGCAACCGCTTGCAGCACGCCTTGTGGCGCGAAGCGATCTCGCTCATCGAGAACGGCATCTGCGACGCCGCCACCGTCGACACGGTGATCAAGGCGAGCTTCGGCCGGCGCCTCGCCGTATTGGGGCCGATCGAGAATGCCGATCTGGTCGGCACGGATTTGACGCTCGCCATCCACCAGACCGTGCTCAAGGACATCGAATCCCGGCCCGGCCCCTCACCTTACCTGGAAAGGCTGGTGGCATCCGGCAAGCTCGGCATGAAAAGCGGCGAAGGCTTCCTCAAATGGACGCCGGAGCAGCAGCAGCAACTGCGGACCCGTGTCTTCACCCATCTGGCCGCGGCGCTGAAGGACGAGCGCGACCAATAATTCCGACGTCATGGCCGGGCTTGACCCGGTGATCCACAAAGATGGCCGGGCTCGTCGCACTGGTGTCCGGTTTAAATTTTCTGGCATAGTTGCACGGTGTTGATTCTACTTCGTGTTCCGACGTTGGCGCGTCTTGCGGACACGAAAAGGATCATCACCGTGCGTCACCAGAATAGCGTTTTTCATGATCTGTTGAAG
>DATJJW010000110.1:0-12495 GCA_035491935.1 Allostellaceae bacterium
AAGGTCCGCGCGCTCCTGATGAATGCACAGCACACGGTCCTTGTAGCGCCGGCACAGAAGCGCCACGCCCTGCTCCGACTGCGCCAGTTCCGCCATCACTGGCCGTGAGGCGCCGATCAGCGGGTCGCTCTGCCGCATGCGGTAGTCGAGCTCGACGATGCGGGGGCCGAGGGTGAACCCCGCCTCCGGCATCGAGGCGATCAAGCCTGATTCGGTCAGGATCTTGAGATAGCGGTAAAGCGTGGACCGGGTGAAGGCGAGCTTCTCCAGCATCACCTCCGTCGTCACCGGCGTTTCCGAATCCTCGATCAGGTCGAGAATCCGCAGCATCTTGCGCGGCGTGGTATCGCCTGCCATGAACCTACCCCGATCCTCTGTCTTCCCGCCCCATGCCGGAGTATAGTCGAGCGTGCCATATAGCGGAAATAGGATTTGCACGCGCATAGACAGCGTTTTCAAATCCCACTATATAGGACCGTATGCCTGCATACGAAGTGGATTGGGGGGAATAGAGTATGACGAGTGATGCCATCGAGCGGAAATTGCGCGAAGAGGTCGCGGCCTGCACCCTGATGCTGGTCGATCTCGAGCTGCTGGGCTACAGCGGTCACGTCAGCATGCGTCTGCCGGATCGCGAGACGATCCTGATCCAGCCGCTGGAACTCAGCCGCGCAGCACTGAAGCCGGAGGACCTGCTGGTCGTCAAGATCGCCGATGGCAAGCAGCTCACCGGCACGATGCGGCCGCCGGCGGAAGTCTTCCTGCATACCGAGATCATGAAGGCGCGGCCGGACATCAATGCCGTCGCCCATTTCCATCATGACCGCACCACCAGCTTCACCCTGGCCGAAGGCCCGACGCTGCTGCCGATCAAGAACCACGCGATCCGCTGGGAAAGCGGCATCCCGGTGCATGAGGACCCGAGCCATGTCAGCTCGATCGCCCGCGGCGAGGCCCTGGCCCGGACCCTGGGCCCGCACCATGCGGCACAGATCCGCGCCCATGGCCAGGTCATCACCGCCGAAAGCATCCCGGCCCTGCTGATCGACAGCGTGCATTTCGTCGAGAACGCGCTCGCCATGTTCGACGCGGCGACGCTCGGCAAGATCCGTCCGCTGACGGCGCAGGAGATCGAGCTGTTCAAGGGCGATTTGAAGCGCGGCCTGCACATCTCGAAGCTCTGGACCTATTACGTCGGCCGCGCCCGCGCCAAGGGCGTCCTGCCGGCGGATTGGAGCCTCGACATCGCGAAGTAGGCCCTTGGGCCGTCGCCATGGCCGGGCGCGTCTCGGTCATGACGACGAGCCATGACGACGAAATGAGCAGGCGTCAAACCTAGGCGGTTTTGACGCCATGCAGGAAGGTCGCGACCTCCTCGTTGAGGTGCATCGCGCGGTCCGAGAGGTCGCCGGCGGCATCCAGGATCTGGGTCGCCGCCTCGCCCGTCGAACTCGATGCCTCGTGGACGACGCCGATATTGCGCGACACGTCTTCCGTGCCCCTGGCCGCCTCGGTGACGCTGCGGGCGATCTCCGCCGTGGTTGCCGCCTGCTCCTCAATGGCCGAGGCGATCGCCATGGCGATGTCGGACATCCTGATGATGGTGCCGCCGATGCTGCCGATCGCGGTGACGGTGCTGCCGGTCAGGGTCTGGATCTCGGCGATCTGCGTCTCGATATCGCCGGTGGCACGCGCGGTCTGGGTCGCGAGGTTCTTGACCTCGGAGGCCACGACCGCGAAGCCCTTGCCGGCATCGCCGGCACGGGCCGCCTCGATGGTCGCGTTCAGGGCCAGGAGATTGGTCTGCGACGCGATGGTCGAGATGAGCTGCACCACCTCGCCGATCTTGAGCGCGCTGGCCGAAAGCCGGTCGACGGTCTCCCGCGTCACCTCCGATTCCTGGATCGCCTGGCGGGCGATCTCCCGGGAATTGGTCACCTGGCTGCCGATCTCGCGGACCGAGGCGGCAAGCTGCTCGGTGGCGCTCGCCACGGTCTGGACATTGGCCGAGGCCTGTTCGGCGGCGGCGGCGACCATGCTCGATTGCCGATTGGCCTGGTCGGCGGAAGACGCCATGCCATGCGCCGTGCTCTGCATACCGGTCGCGGCGTCAGCCAGGGCCCGGACCAGCTGCGCCACCTTCTCCTCGAAACCCTGCATGAGTTCTTCGAGCAGGGCGGTACGACGTTCCTTGCCCTGTCGCTCCTCCTCCTGGACCACGGCCAGCGATTCGGCGCGGATCATGCCTTCCTTGAACACTTGCACGGCGCGCGCCATGGCGCCGATCTCATCGCGGCGATCGACGCCCGGCACCCTGGTCTCGAGATCCTCGGCCGCCAGGCGGCGCATCGCGGATTCCAGCGCCGCGATCGGCCGGGTGATGCCGCGCCGGCCGAGCAGTACGGCGACGACCAGCACCAGGGCCAGGCCGCCCAGCACCGCCGCATAAGTGATGATCTCCGAGGTGCGCGTAGCCACCTGGGCGCTCGCGACCGCCTTGCGGTATTCGGCCGAAACCTTGTCGTTGATGTCCTGCATCTGCTGCAGCTCGGCCTGAACCGCCGGCTGGCAATCCATTAGGAAGCGCTGGCTGGCCGCGGTGTTGGCGGCATCGGTCTTGGCCGCGAGCCCATCTTTCAGCGACTGATCGCAGGACGATTGGGTCGTCTGGCGCAGATCGGCAAGGTCCTTGAATTCCTTGGCATAGGCCGGGATCAGCGGCTTGGCCTTGGCGATCAGGTCGTCGCGTTGCTGCAGCGCGCCCTGTACCTTGGTCATGACGTATTGCTTGTCGGAATCATTGTTCGCGACATCGAGCAGCAGCACGTCGGTCTCGAGCATGGCCAAGGATTGCTGGGCCTGGCCCAGCAGCGAGTTGGCATTGACCGGCCCGCCCAACACGCCTGAATAGGTCGAGCCGATCAGACCCATGCGGGTCGTGGTGAAGACCACCGCCCCCAGAGTGACGAAGCCCAACAGACAGAGCAGGAGCACGATCCGACCGATGATCGGCATGCCGCTGGACATCTTGATCATTTCCAACAATCTCCCCCTATCCGGGACCCAAATCAAAACATGTGCGTCTATTGCGCGAATTTTCTGCCGCATAGGCGGGACAATACGGTGTCGCGGTTTGCCTCTACTTTCAGCAACCAGACGAAACGACCGAATCCCAACAGTCCAGGAAAGTTACGAAGAATATTTCCCTGATATATTCTGTGTAAAACTTCCTGCGACCGATAGCTCATCTGAGCGCGAGTAGCGTTTATGAAGCATTAAAATATTCGCGCGACTGACACAAAACGGCCATTTGCCAAGCTGAACCCGCCGAAGCGGCACCGGTTCCGGACACTCGTGAATATCCTGCAGAAAATCGCCGCCAGAGCGGACTTATGAAACGGCCTCTAGGGCCAAATGACTTCGGGCGGCATCGACATCAGGATCGCTTCGACATTGCCGCCGGTCTTGAGGCCGAAGGTCGTGCCGCGATCATAGAGCAGGTTGAACTCGACATAGCGGCCGCGCCGGATCAACTGGTGATGCCGCTCCTCCTCCGTCCAGGTCTCGAACATGTGCCGGCGCACCAGGCGCGGGAAGACGTCGAGGAAGGCCAGGCCGACATCGCGGGTGAAGGCAAAGTCGCGCACCCAGTCCCCCGTATCGAGCTGGTCGAAGAAGATGCCGCCGACGCCACGCGGCTCGTTCCGGTGCGGCAGGAAGAAATAGCGGTCGCACCAGGCCTTGAAGCGCGGATGGTATTCGGGGTCGTGCGCATCGCAGGCCGCCTTGAACGCGGCGTGGAAATCGGCGGTGTCGGCCTCGATCGGCACCATGGGCGTCAGATCGCCGCCGCCGCCGAACCAGCCGCGCTGAGTAACGATGTGCCGGGTGTTCATATGCGCGGCCGGTACCTTGGGCGAGCGCATGTGGGCGACCAGCGAGACGCCGCTGGCCCAGAAGCGCGGGTCCTCCTCCGTGCCGGGGATCTGACCACAGAATTCGGGCGAGAATTCGCCCTGCACGGTCGAGATGTTGACACCGACCTTCTCGAAGACCTGGCCGCGCATGATCGACATGGTGCCGCCGCCCAGATCGTCTTTCTCACGACCGTCGTCTTTCTCACGACCGTCGTCTTTCTCGCGACCGTCGTCTTGCTCGCGGCCGTCGCCCCCGTCGGCGCTCCCACGCTGCCAGCTCTTGCGCTCGAAGCGACCGGCCGTGCCGCCACGCGCCGCCGCATATTCGTCTTCGATCGCCTCGAAGGTCCGGCACAGGCGATCGCGGAGCTCCTGGAACCAGCGGGCGGCTTCAAGCTTGCGATCCTTGGTCATCCAATTTCCTTCGCAAATTCCGTTGTGGCGGCATCGGCCCCCCCATCGGGATAGAGCCCCGTCTGGCGCAGCGCCTCGGCCAGGACCATGGCGCCGGCCAGCGCCACGTTGAGCGAGCGCATCCCCGGCCGGAGCGGGATGCGCACCGCCAGATCGGCCGCATCATGGACATGCGCCGGCACGCCCGCGCTTTCACGGCCGAGCAGCAGCGTGTCGCCGGGTTCGAAGCGTGCCTCGATATGGGTGGTCACGGCCTTGGTCGTCAGCAGCACCAGCCGGCCGGGCACTTTTGCCTCCCGATACGCCGTCCAGGAGCGGTAGCGCACCAAATCGACATGCGACATATAGTCCATCCCCGCCCGGCGCATACGGGTGTCGCCGAAGATGAAACCGCAGGGTTCGATGACGTCGACGCCGAGGCCTAGGCAGGCGGCGAGGCGCAGCAATGTTCCCGTATTCTGCGCGATATCAGGCTCGTAAAGGGCTAAACGCATGGTAGGGCTATTGTGACGGCCCGACCGGGGGGCTGTCGAGAGGGCCAAACACCGTTCGCGGCCCTCGATGAAACAAAGTGCATGAGGGGGTTGCGCAAAAGCGGTATGGGCGTCCGCATGCTGTTGCGCGTGGTTTTTCCTTATGTTATGTCCGGCCTCGCTTCCCGACGGACCTCGGCCGCCTGGCAAGTTAGCCGTCGGTGCGGCCTCAGCGAAGCAGTTTGAAGTAAGAAGGGGGAATCACCCCCTTGAGCCCGCCAACCGAAGGTCAAGTACACGTGGCATCCGTAGCGACAGGCGTATCCGGGCTGGCTGGCCGTTATGCCACCGCCTTGTTCGATCTCGCCGATCAGCAGAAATCCGTCGACAGCGTCGCCGGCGAACTCCTGGCTATCCGCACCATGCTTGCGGAGAGCACCGAGCTGCGCCAGCTGATCGCCAACCCCGTATTGTCGCGCGCCCAGGCGGCTTCAGCCATGGCCGCGATCCTGGCCAAGGCCGACATCAAGGGCATCGTCGCCAATTTCGTGGCGCTGGCTGCCCGCAACCGGCGCCTGGCCGTGCTGCCCGAGATCATCACGGTCTACCAGGCGATCCTGGCAAACCGGCGTGGCGAGATGACGGCGACGGTGACGTCGGCCCAGAAGCTCAGCCAGCAACAGATCGACACGCTGGAAAACGAATTGCGCCGCTCCGTCGGCTCGAAGGTCAAACTGGACATATTCATCGATCCGCAGATCATCGGCGGCCTTATCGTCCGCATCGGATCTCGCCTGATCGACGGCTCATTGCGCACCAAGCTGCAGAAGATGCAGCTTGCGATGAAGGGAATTTAAGACATGGAAATCCGGGCTGCGGAAATCTCCGCCATCCTGAAGGAACAGATTGCCAATTTCGGCAATGAGGCGGACGTCTCTGAGGTCGGCCAGGTGCTGTCGGTCGGCGACGGCATCGCCCGCGTCTTCGGCCTCGACAACATCCAGGCCGGCGAGATGGTCGAGTTCCCGGGTGGCGTTCGCGGCATGGCGCTGAACCTCGAGACCGACAATGTCGGTGTCGTGATTTTCGGCGACGATCGCGCGATCAGCGAGGGCGACACGGTGAAGCGCACCGGCGCCATCGTCGAGGTCCCGGTCGGCAAGGGACTGCTCGGCCGCGTGGTCGACGGCCTCGGCAACCCGATCGACGGCAAGGGTCCGCTGACCGACGTCAAGCGCACCCGCGTCGAGGTCAAGGCGCCTGGCATCATCCCGCGCCAGTCGGTCAGCGAGCCGATGCAGACCGGCCTGAAGGCGATCGACGCGCTGGTGCCGATCGGACGCGGCCAGCGTGAGCTGATCATCGGCGACCGCCAGACCGGCAAGACCGCCGTCGCCATCGACACGATCCTGAACCAGAAGGCGGTCAACGCCGGCACCGACGAGTCGAAGAAGCTCTATTGCGTCTATGTCGCCATCGGCCAGAAGCGCTCGACGGTGGCTCAGATCGTCAAGACGCTCGAGGACAACGGCGCGATGGAATACTCCATCGTCGTGGCCGCCACCGCCTCGGAAGCGGCCCCGCTGCAGTTCCTGGCGCCCTATACCGGCTGCGCCATGGGCGAGTTCTTCCGCGACAACGCCATGCATGCGCTGATCATCTATGACGATCTGTCGAAGCAAGCCGTGGCCTACCGCCAGATGTCGCTGCTGCTGCGCCGCCCGCCGGGCCGCGAAGCCTATCCCGGCGACGTGTTCTATCTGCATTCGCGCCTGCTCGAGCGCGCGGCCAAGATGAACAAGACCCACGGCGCCGGTTCGCTGACCGCGCTGCCGATCATCGAGACCCAGGCCGGCGACGTCTCGGCCTATATCCCGACCAACGTGATCTCGATCACCGACGGCCAGATCTTCCTTGAGACGGAACTCTTCTACAAGGGCATCCGCCCGGCCATCAATGTCGGCCTCTCGGTCAGCCGCGTCGGTTCCGCCGCGCAGATCAAGGCGATGAAGCAGGTCGCCGGCTCGATCAAGCTCGAACTGGCCCAGTATCGCGAAATGGCGGCCTTCTCGCAGTTCGCCTCCGACCTCGACCCGGCGACCCAGCGCCTGCTGGCCCGCGGCGCGCGTCTGACGGAACTGTTGAAGCAGGCCCAGTTCTCGCCGCTCTCGGTCGAGGAGCAGGTCGTCTCGATCTATGCCGGCGTGAAGGGCTACCTGGACAAGATCCCGGTCGGCGACGTCACCCGCTTCGAGCAGGCCATGCTGGCCGATATCCGCAACCGCTATGCGGAGATCCTGGACAGCATCCGTGCCGAACGGACGCTCACCCCCGACAATGAGGGCAAGCTGAAAGCGGCGCTGGAATCCATCGTCGGCAGCTTCGCCTGAGCCTCGGCAGCATCGTTAGGAACCGCCCATGCCGAGCTTAAAGGACCTTCGCAATCGCATCCGAAGCGTCCAGTCGACCCGCAAGATCACCAGTGCGATGAAGGTCGTCGCCGCCTCCCGCCTGCGCAAGGCGCAGGAGGCGGCGGAAGCCGCACGCCCCTATGCCGAACGCATGGAGCGCATGCTGGCCTCGCTGGCCGCGACCATGGCCGGCCGGCCTTCAGCGTCCAAGCTGCTGGCGGGCACCGGCAAGGACCAGACCTATCTGCTGGTCGTCGCGACCTCCGACCGCGGCTTGGCCGGCGGCTTCAACACGACGATCCTGCGCGAGGCGCGCCGGCAGATCCGTGAGCTGCAGGCCCAAGGCAAGACCGTCAAGATCCTGACCATCGGCCGCAAGGGCCGCGACGGCCTGCGCCGCGACCACGGCAACCTGATCATCGAGAGCCATACCGAAATCGGCCGGCGCGGCGTCGGCTATGCCGAAGCCAAGGCGATCGCCGAATCGCTGATCAAGCGTTTCGAGGCCGGCGAATTCGATGTGGCACGCCTGATCTTCAACGCCTTCAAATCAGCGATCTCGCAGGTCGTGACCACGCGGCAGATCGTGCCGTTCGGCGCGCCCGCGGCCCCGGCCGCCGACGCTGCAACCGGTGTCGCTTACGAGTTCGAGCCGGATGAGGACGAGATCTTGTCCCATCTGCTGCCGACCAACGTCGCGATCCAGCTATTCACCGCACTCCTTGACAACACCGCCAGCGAGCATGGCGCGCGCATGACCGCGATGGACAATGCGACGCGCAACGCCGGCAAGATGATCGACCGCCTGACGCTCAACTACAACCGTACGCGCCAGGCCTACATCACCAAGGAATTGATCGAAATCATCTCGGGCGCCGAAGCCCTGTAAATATGGGCCCTTTGATTATCCGGGCGCTTTAGAGAACCGACTCGCTAGAGGAAAGACTGTCATGGCCAACAACAATGTGGGGACGATCACTCAGGTCATCGGTGCCGTCGTCGACGTCCAGTTCGAAGGGGACCTGCCGGGCATCCTGAACGCGCTGCACGTCAAGCTCGACGATCGCCTGCTCGTCCTGGAAGTCGCTCAGCACCTGGGCGAGAAGACGGTCCGCACCATCGCCATGGACACCACCGACGGGCTGGTGCGCGGCATGAAGGCCTCCGATACCGGCAATTCCATCGAGGTGCCGGTCGGCCCCGAGATCCTGGGCCGCATCCTCAACGTCATCGGCGAGCCGATCGACGAGAAGGGTCCGGTAACCACGACCAAGACCCTGCCGATCCATCGCCCGGCTCCGGAATTCGTCGAGCAGTCGACCGATGCCGAGATCCTGGTCACCGGCATCAAGGTCATCGATCTGCTCGCCCCCTATGCCCGCGGCGGCAAGGTCGGCCTGTTCGGCGGCGCCGGCGTCGGCAAGACCGTGCTGATCATGGAGCTGATCAACAATGTCGCGAAGGCCCATGGCGGCTACTCCGTGTTCGCCGGTGTCGGCGAGCGCACCCGCGAGGGCAACGACCTCTATCATGAGATGATCGAGTCGGGCGTCATCAAGGAAGATGGTCCGGGCTCCAAGGTGGCGCTGGTCTATGGCCAGATGAACGAGCCGCCGGGCGCCCGCGCGCGCGTCGGCCTCAGCGGCCTGACGGTAGCCGAATATTTCCGCGACCAGGGCCAGGACGTGCTGTTCTTCGTCGACAACATCTTCCGCTTCACCCAGGCCGGTTCCGAGATGTCGGCGCTTCTGGGCCGCATCCCCTCGGCGGTGGGCTATCAGCCGACGCTTGCCACCGATATGGGTGCGCTGCAGGAGCGCATCACCACGACCAAGAAGGGTTCGATCACCTCGGTGCAGGCCATCTACGTGCCGGCCGACGATTTGACCGACCCGGCGCCGGCGGCCTCCTTCGCCCATCTGGATGCGACCACCGTGCTGTCGCGCCAGATCGCCGAACGCGGCATCTACCCGGCGGTTGACCCGCTCGATTCGACCTCGCGCATGCTGAACCCGCGCGTTCTGGGCGAGGAGCATTACAACACCGCCCGTGAGGTGCAGCGCGTCCTTCAGCAGTACAAGTCGCTGCAGGACATCATCGCCATCCTGGGCATGGACGAACTGTCCGAGCAGGATCGCCTGGTCGTGGCGCGCGCGCGCAAGATCGAGCGTTTCCTGTCCCAGCCCTTCCACGTCGCCGAAGTCTTCACCGGCTCGCCGGGCGTGCTGGTCAAGCTCGAGGACACGATCAAGGGCTTCAAGGGCATCGTCAACGGCGATTATGACGAGCTGCCGGAAGCCGCCTTCTACATGGTCGGCAATATCGACGAGGCGGTGGAGAAGGCCCGCAAGCTGGCGGCCACGGCCTAAGGCCCAGGCAGCATAGGAGAGCCTCAGCCCATGGCCGATAAAATCCTGTTCGAGCTCGTCTCGCCAGAGAAGATCCTCGTCTCGGAAATGGTCGAGATGGTCGTCATCCCCGGCACCGAAGGTAACTTCGGCGTGCTCAAGGGCCATTCGCCGCTGATCTCGACCATCCGCCCCGGCATGATCGAGATCTATGAGAACGACGTCGTGACGACCCGTCTCTTCGTCGCCGGCGGCTTCGCCGAGGTGGTGCAGGAACGTTGCACGGTGCTGGCCGACGAGGCGCTGGCGCTCGAGACGCTCGACCGCCACGGCATCGAGGTCGAGATGCATCAGCTGGCCGACCAGATCGACGCGCTGCGCACCGCCGCCGGCAGCGGCGGCGAGGCGGAGCGTGCCGCCTTCGAGGCCGCCGACACCAAGCTGGCGATCGCCCGCGCCAAGCTCGATTCGCTGAGCCTGGCCGGCCTCAGCATCCCGCATCCGACAGGACATGCCTGATCGTGGCAATCCCGCGTGGCCGATCTGCCACGCGGGTAGAAATCATTGCAGAAGAAATAACTTATCATGGCATCACGCCTTGCCGTGCCTATATGACCGCTAATTCAACTGCACTGTTTGGACGCGGACGATAATGGCGCAATGGAGCTTGGACGACGTGCCGTGGCAGGATTTCGATCCGGCCAAGGTCGATGCCGAATTGCTGCGCATCGCCAAGGCCGCCGCCATGGTCGAATACAACGCGCCCGACTATGTCCGTTATCTCGGCCGCGTGTTCCGCGATGATGCCGAGACCCTGGCGACCATCGAACAATGGGGCGTCGAGGAGATCCAGCACGGTGCCGCACTCGGCCGTTGGGCCCAGATGGCCGATCCCAGCTTCGATTTCGAGGCGGCGTTCCGCAAATTCACCTCGGGCTACAAGCTGCAGCTCGATGTCGAGCAGTCGATTCGCGGTACGCGCACCGGCGAGATGATCGCGCGCTGCATGGTCGAGACCGGTACCTCCTCCTTCTATGCGGCGCTGGCCGACTCGGCTGAGGAGCCGGTGTTGCGCTTCATCTGTCGCAAGATATCGTCCGACGAGCTCAGGCACTTCAAGCTGTTCTATTCCGGCGCCCGGCGATATCAGGCGCGCGAGAATCTGGGCTTCTGGCGCCGCCTGTCGGTCGCCGCCGGCCGCATCTTCGAGACCGAGGATGACGAGTTGGCCTATGCCTATTACGCCGCCAACGGCAACGGCCAGCCCTATGAGCGCAAGCGCTGGAACCGCTCCTATGTCCGCCGGGCCTATGCGGTCTACCGGCGCCACCATATCGATCGCGCCATCTCGATGATCATGAAGGCCGTGGGCATCGCCCCGCATGGCAAGATCAGCAGCCTGTTCAGCCTGATCACCTGGGCTGGCATCCGCTACCGGCTCTACCGCATCGGCGAGGCGGCGTAAAACTTCAGCCTTCTATGCCAGCCAGCGGACCGCCGTTGCAGTTCCTGGCCAGGCGGCGATATGTCCCCGTCGGGGACAGCAGGTATCAATCTTCCTTCGTCAGCGACATGCCGACCGCCGCAGCGGTCACGGCGGCGACTGCCAGCATGCCGCGCCAATCCAGCGACTGTTGCAGCAGCAGGATACCGGCCAGAAGCGCGATCACCGGCTCCAGCGAGACCAGCACGCCATAGGTCCTGGGTGGCATCCGGCGCAACGCCTCGAATTCAAGCGCGAAGGGGATGGCGGAGGAGAAGATCGCCACCACGGCCATGCCCAGCACCGGCAGCGGGGCGAACCCGGTCCCGGCGGCACTGGGCAACGCCAGTATCGCCGGAACGGCCAGCAACGCAGCCACGCCCGATCCCAACGCCAGCCCGCCATGACCGGGTAGGATGCGGCCGAGCCGCCCGCTGCAGATGATGAGCCCGGCCCAGCCCGCGGCCGCCGTCAAGGCCAGGACTAGTCCCACGGGGTCGAGATTCGGACGGGCGGTCAATCCGACGCCCGCCGATCCGACGCCCTGGACCAGCGGGCTCAGCAGCAGTACCCCGGCAAAGGCCAGGCCGATCCACAGGAGATGGCCAAGTCGACGCGAGGCCGCGGCGGCAAGGCAAAGCGGTCCCAAAAATTCGATGGCGACGCCAATACCCAGAGGCAGGCGCGCGAAGGCGGCATAGAGGCTCAGATTCATCACCGCCATGGCGGCGCCCGAGGCCAGAACCCAGACCAGTATCCGGCGATTGCCCAGCGCCTGGCGCGCCCAGGCGCGACTCGGGATGGTGAGCGCCAGCATGATCGCGGCGGAGAAGGCCAATCGGAGGAAGGAGGCGCGCGCCGGCCCCAGCGCCGCGAACAGGCTGATGGCGAGTGCCGCCCCCGTCTGGAACGACACCATGGCGAGGAGCAGCAGCCCGGCCGGCGACATGAAAGGCAGGCGGCGCGCGACCCAGGAGGGCGCATGACCCGACAGGCCCGGTTCGCGTGACAAATCCCCAGACCGGATATTCTCAGACCGGATATTCTCGCCCCTCATCTTGCGCGCCAACCCGCCAGTCTCACCTATAGCCCTGCCAGACTTATCGCCATCATTGGTAAAGGCCCTCTTTGCAATGAATCATGACAGCTACGACGATGCGTATTTGCGGGATATCCTGGAGCGGACGCGTACTATCGCGCTGGTGGGCGCCAGCCCGAAGCCGGAGCGGCCGAGCCATGGGGTGATGGCCTTTCTGCAGGCCAAGGGCTATCGGGTCATCCCGGTCAATCCCGGCGTCGCCGGCGGCAAGATCCTGGGCGAGACGGTCTATGCCAATTTGAGTGAAATCCCCGAGCGGGTCGATATGATCGACATGTTCCGCGTGGCTGGTGCCGCACCTGAGGTCGTCCAGGACGCGATCGCCATCGACGCCAAGACCGTGTGGATGC
>DATJJW010000111.1:0-8528 GCA_035491935.1 Allostellaceae bacterium
ATATCTATCTGGGCGCCGATCCGCAGTCGCGCCTGGGCGTCGAGACGCTGGCGACCACCAATCGCGTCGTCATGGCCGGCGAGGTGCGTGGTCCCGCCTCCGTCACCAAAGAGCAGCTGATCGAAGCGGCGCGCGCGGCGATCAAGGACATCGGCTACGAGCAGGACGGCTTCCACTGGAAGAACGCCACGATCGACTGCCACATCCACGCGCAGTCCGTCGACATTGCCCAGGGCGTCGATGCCAGCGGCAACAAGGATGAGGGTGCCGGCGACCAGGGCATCATGTTCGGCTATGCGGTCAACGAGACCGAAGAGCTGATGCCGGCGCCGATCCAGTTCTCGCATGCCATCCTGCACTCGATGGCCGAGGCCCGCCATGCCGGGCTGTGCCCGGAGCTGGGCCCGGATGCCAAGAGCCAGGTCAGCCTGAAATACGTCGACGGCAAGCCGGTTGGCGCCACCACGGTGCTGGTCTCGACCCAGCATGCCGAAGGTGTCTCCCCCGAGCGCGTGCGCGAGCTGGTGCGTCCGCATGTGCTCAAGGTCCTGCCGGAAGGCTGGATGTGCCCCGAGGATCGTTTCTTCGTCAACCCGACCGGCCGTTTCGTCATCGGCGGCCCGGACGGCGATTGCGGCCTCACCGGCCGTAAGATCATCGTCGACACCTACGGCGGTGCGGCCCCCCATGGCGGCGGCGCCTTCTCCGGCAAGGACCCGACCAAGGTCGACCGTTCGGCGGCCTATGCCGCGCGCTACCTCGCCAAGAACGTGGTCGGTGCCGGCCTCGCCGATAAGTGCACGATCCAGCTGGCCTATGCCATCGGCGTCGCCAAGCCGCTCGCGGTCTATGTCGACACCCATGGCGCCGGCCGGGTCGATGAGGACAAGCTCTCCCGCGTGCTGCAGGAGATGCTCGATCTCAGCCCGCGCGGCATCCGCACCCATCTCGGCCTCAACAAGCCGATCTATGTGCGCACCTCGGCCTATGGCCATTTCGGCCGCACGCCCGATGCCCAGGGCGGCTTCTCCTGGGAGAAGCTCGATCTGGTCGACGCGCTGCGCGGCGCGTTCTGATCCGACGGTCCATCGATGAGTAATGAAACGCCGCCCGGTGCTCCCGGGCGGCGTGATCGCGTCCATGGCCGGCGCCGTGGCCGCAAGCTGCGCCAAGGCCAGCAGACCTTGCTGGTCGACGGTCTCGATAAATTCGCTGTCAGCCTGGATCGCTTGGAACAGGACGGTCTCGCCCCCCTGTTCGACCCCATGCCCCGCGCCTATTGGCTGGAGGTGGGCTTCGGCGGTGGGGAGCACATCGCCTGGCAGGCAGCCCGTAATCCCGATATCGGTCTGATCGGCTGCGAGGTGTTCCAGAACGGGCTGGTGAGCGCGCTCGGCCATATCCGTGCCGGTGACATCCGCAATATCCGCATCGTGCCGGATGATGCACGGCTGGTGTTGGAAATGTTGCCGGACGCCTCGCTGGAACGTGCCTTCGTGCTGTTCCCGGACCCCTGGCCGAAGGCCCGGCACCATAAGCGCCGTTTCGTTGGTATGGAGACCATGGACCAGTTCGCGCGCATCATGAAGGATGGTGCCGAATTGCGCCTCGGCACCGATGATGTCGCCTATCTGCGTGTCATGCTGGCGACCGCCTGCGACCATCCCGATTTCGAGTGGCTGGCCAAGGGTCCCAAAGATTGGCGCGAGCGGCCGGAGGATTGGCCCCAGACCCGCTACGAGGCGAAGGGTATTGAGCAGGGACGGCCGCCGACCTTCCTGCGGCTCAGGCGCAAGCCGCGCCGGAACCCGATCCGCTCAGATCAAGCTGACCTGAACGGTGGCGGCCTCTAGATCCTTGATCCCACCATCCGGCGATAGGCTGCCTCAAGATCGCGAGTAAACCCCTCGGCATCGCACAGATGCCGGGTGGCTTCATCCCGAAGCCCCGCGCGCAACTCGTTCCGCCTGGTGGTATCCTGCGCGAGTTCGACCGCGATGCGCCGGTAGCTCTCGACATCCTCCGCCACCAATTCGGCATGGCCGCAGACGGTCAGCATGCTGGCACTGATCCGTCCGGCCCAGGTCGCGCCGCGCAAGGTCACCAGCGGCACCCCCATCCACAGCGTCTCGGCCGTGGTGGTACCGCCGCAGAACGGGAAAGGGTCGAGGGCGATGTCGATACGGCCGTAATCGGCAAGATATTGCAGGCGCGGTACCGGCCCTTCCAGAGTCAGGCGATCCGGCCCGACGCCCTGGCCCGCGAACATCCCGGCCAGCGCCGCCGCCACGCCGTCATCGGCCATGGCGCCATTCTTGACCAGCAGCCGCGAGCCGGGCACGGCCTCCAGGATCGCGCACCAGGCGACGATCGTCTCCGCCGTGATCTTGTCGCGCCGGTTGAAGCAGCCGAAGGTGATGAAGCCGTTCCGTGCCTCAGGCGACGCCATCACCGGCACATCCGCGCCCTCGCTGTCGAAGCTCAAGTAACAGCCAGGCAGCCGGACCACCTCTTCGGTGTAATGCGCCTCCTCGCCGGGCGGGATGATCACCGGGTCGGCGATCAGGTAATCCATGCCGGCGATGCCGGTCGTACCGAAGAACCCCAGCCAACTCGCCTGCACCGGTGCCGCACGCGCCATGAACAGACTGAGCCGGTGCTCCGCCGTGTGGCCGGCGAGGTCGACCAGGACATCGATGCCGTCTTGCGCGATGAGTGCCGCCAGCGCCGCATCATCCAGCGGGGCGACGTCGCGCCACTGATCGACCGATCGCTTCAGCCGGTCGGTCACCTCATCGGCGACCCAGCCGGCCCAATAGCAGAATACCTCGACCTGGGTGCGGTCATGGGCGCGCAGCACGCCGCCCAGGAAATGCCCGACCGGATGACTGCGCAGATCGGCCGAGACGTAGCCGATACGCAGCCGGCCTGCCGGGTCGGAACGTTTGACCGGCACTTGCCAAGCAGGCTGCGGCCAGGCGGCCACCCCCAGCTCGGTCACCTGGCGCAGGGCCGCCGGCGTCGTCCCCGGATGCGAGCTCAGCGCGAAGAGCAGATGGGCCAGCGCCTCCGGAAAATCAGGATCGAGCATTAGCGCCCGCCGGAACAGCGGGATCGCCTCCGCCATGCGTCCCTGCGTCTCCAACGCCGAGCCCAGGCCGACCACTGCCTCGACATAATCGGGCTTGAGCGCGAGGGCACGGGCGAAATGCGCTTCCGCCTCGCCCAGCCGGTTGCATTTGCGCAGGGCCATGCCGAGGTTGTGCATCGGCTTGACTGCATCGGGCTCGATGGCAAGCGCCCGGGTGTAACAGTCGATCGCCTCTCCCAGCCGCCCGCACATCTGCAAGGCGTTGCCGAGGTTGCTCAGGCTTTCGACCTGCGCTGGATTGGCGGCCAGCACCCGGCCATAGGTCTCGATGGCACCGTCGATATCGCCGACCTTCTGCAGCGCATTGCCGAGATTGTTCAACACTGCGGCATTGGCAGGATCGAAGGTCAGTGCCTTATGGAAGCAAGCAATGGCATCAGTCGGTCGGCCATGAGACTTGTAAGCATTGCCGAGATTGTTCAACACGCGGATATCGGCGATACCACCCTGGATCAGCCGTTCAAAGATCTCAATCGCCTCACCCGGCCGCCCCGCATCGTTCAGTGCGCTGCCGAGATTGATCAGCGCGTTGACATAGCCCGGCTGCAATCCCAGGACATGCTGGTAGACCTCGATCGCCTGGTCGAACTTGCCCTGCACTTGCAGCAGGATGGCGAAATTGTACCAGGCATCGACATAATCGGGCTTGAGACGCAGGGCCGAACGATAGGCATCCGCCGCTTCGTCGAGACGATGGGCCGCCTTCAGCGCGTTGCCGAGATTGTTGAAGGCCTCGACATATCCGGGGGCCAGGACCAGCGCACGCTCGGCATGGGATATTGCCGCGCCCACCTCCTGCACTGCCAGCAGGACAATGCAGAAATTGTTGTGGTAGCTCGCATTGTCCGGGCTGACCTCCAATGCCCGGGCAATGAGCCGGCGTGCCTCGGCGCTGCGGCCGGTCTGATGTGCCAGCACGCCCAGAAGATGCAGCGCCTCGGCATTGTGCGCATCCACCGCCAATACACGGCGATAAAGCGGCTCCGCCTCGGCAAGCCGGCCAGCCTCATGCAGCTGAAGCGCCTGGCTCAGCCATGTCGCCGCACCGCTCATGCCGATAAACCCTCCGCAACCGTCAAAACAGGGGCGGCACGATAACAGATCGCCCGCACACGCCAAGCGGACTCGGGTAGGGGTCAGTGACAGCCGGCCAGATCGTCGATGATCGGGCAGTCCGGCCGGTTATCGCCATGGCAATGCTCGGCCAGATGCGCCAGCGTGCGCATCATCGCGCTCATCTCGTCGATCTTGGCGCGCAACTCGGCGATATGCGCCTCGGCCAGCGCCTTGACCTCGCTGCTCGACCGGTCCCGGTCGCGCCACAGCCGCAGCAGCTGGGCCGTATTCTCCAGCGAAAAGCCCAGATCGCGTGCCCGGCGGATGAAGCGCAACACATGCAGATCGGTCGGCCCGTAATGGCGATAGCCGCCCTCGCTGCGCGGCGCCGGCGGCAAGAGCCCGATCGCTTCGTAATAGCGGATCATCTTGGCCGAGACGCCCGACGCCTTCGCCGCGGCGCCGATGGTGTTCATGCTCATGGTTCCGGCTTCCATCGCGTCAGGATCAAGGCATTGGCGACGACGCTGACGCTGGAAAGCGCCATGGCCGCCCCGGCGACCATAGGGCTGAGATAGCCCAGCGCCGCCAACGGAATGCCGACCGCATTATAGGCGAAAGCCCAGAACAGGCCTTGAACGATCTTGGCCCTGCCGCGCCGGGCAATGTCGAGCACCGCCGGCACCAGCTTGAGGTCCGGCCGCGCCAGCGTCACCGGAGCGCTCGCCATGGCGACGTCGGTGCCCTCGCCCATGGCGATGCCGATATCCGCGGCGGTCAACGCCGCCGCGTCGTTGATGCCATCGCCGACCATGGCAACACCGCCCCCAGGCGCCCTCAGCCGTTCGACCGCCGCCACCTTCTCCTCCGGCAGCAATTCCGCCGATACCTGCGTGATGCCGATCTCGCGCGCCACCGCCTCGGCGCTGGCCGCGTGATCGCCGCTCAGCAATGCCACATTCAGCCCTTGGAGCTTGATGCGGGCCACCGCCTCGACGGCCCCTACCCGTACCGGATCGCCAAAGGCGAAGACCGCCAGGGCCCGACCTTCGCGGACCAGCCAGGCGACGGTATGGCCATCACGCCGATAGCCCGCCACCGTCTGGGCCAGCGGCGTCGTATCCACGCCCTGCTCCGTCATCAGCCGGTCGTTGCCGAGCATCAAGCCGCGTTGACCAATGATGCCCCGGCCCGGCAATGCGCGGATCCCGGCGATCCGCGCCGGCACCACACCCTTTTCCGCGGCTGCGGTCATGACCGCCTTGGCCAGCGGGTGCTCGCTGCCCTGCTGCAGGCCGGCAGCCAGCGCCAATGCATCCATGGCATCGACATCCGGCACCGTGGCCATGTCGAGCAGCGCCGGCTTACCCCGCGTCAACGTACCCGTCTTGTCGAAGGCGACGGTGCCGATGCGGCGCGCCGCCTCCAGGATTTCGATGCGACGGATCAGGATGCCATGGCGGGCAGCCGCCCCCGTCGTCGCCATGATCGCGGCCGGTGCGGCCAGCCCCATGGCACAAGGACAGGCGATGACCAGCACCGAAACGGCATCAATCAGCGCGTGCCCCGCCTCGCCCGTCCACCACCATTGGCCGAGGAAGGTGATGGTCGCCACAAGGATCACCAGGGGCACGAAGACCGCGCTGACGCGGTCGACCAGGCGCTGGATCGGCGCCTTGGAAGCCTGCGCCGTCTCGACGATACGCATGATGCCGGCAAGCCAGGTATCCGGACCAACGGCCATGGTTTCGACCACCAGCCGCGCCGGACCGTTGACGGCACCGGCGATCACCCGCTCGCCCGGCCGTTTCGGCACCGGCCGGCTCTCGCCGGTCAACAGCGCCTCGTCGACATCGCCTTCGCCTTCGCGGATCAGCCCATCCACCGGAATGCGTTCGCCCGGCCGCACCACGACGCGCTGGCCCGGTACGACCTGGCCCACCGGCACATCCGTCTCGCCCCCGTCCAGGCCCAGCACCCGGGCCGTCGCCGGCCGCAGCGCCGCCAGCGCGCGCAAGGCATCGCCCGCACGCCGCCGCACCCGGCGTTCCAGCCAGCGTCCGGCCAGGACCAGGGTCACCACCGTGCTCGATGCCTCGAAATAAAGCGGCCCGCCGCGAAAGAGATCGAAGAGGCTGAGGACGAAAGCGGCACTGGTGCCGAGCGCCACCAGCAAATCCATGGTCGCGGCCCCGCCGCGCAGCGCCGTCCAGGCATAGGCATAGAAGCCCGCCCCCGCATAGGACAGGACGATGGCAGCCAGAATCGCCTGCGCCGAGGGCGGCAGCGCGAAACCCGGCACGGCCATGCCCACCAGCAGCGGCAGGGTCAGGACGACGCCGACGCCGAGCCGGATCAGCTCGTGGTCCCATCCGGCCGCGGAAGCCTGGCTGGCGCCGATCGGGCCAGCGGCGCCCTCGTCCCGACGGGCTTGCGCCTTGTAGCCCGCACGCTCGACGGCGGCGATGGCACCGGCGATATCGGGGGCTCGTGCGAAGCTCACCCGCACCCGCTCGGATGCCAGATTGACGCTGGCATCGGTGACGCCGGGCACGGCCAGCAAGGCACGCTCGACGCGGCGCACGCAGGCGGCGCAATGCATGCCGGTGATGTCGAGGTCGCGGCTGGTCGCCGGTCCCTCCAGGGGTTTCAATTCATCCATGCTCGATAATCTGGGCCTTCCAATGATGGGAAGGTCAAGCCCCATGAACCAGGTAATTTACCCGCGACATCGATCCAGCAGATCAATTGCAACAATCGAATATAATGATAGATCAAGGGTTTGGCTGGCCTCAGCCTCCCGGCCGAGAGATGGAACACTTGCATATTTAGCCGTCGCCATGCCCTTCACGATCGATTATATCAAACCAAATCTTCCAAGATCTTAGAGGACCCGAGGGACGCCACATGGCCAGCAAGTCAGATTCCCGTTCCACCGAGGCCAAGGCGGTCGTTACCGCCAACCGCCTGAAGGACGGTCGCGTGGTCTGGTTGACGGCGGACCAGAAATGGGTCGAAGACTTCCGTACGGCCAAGATATTCGTCGGCCCCGAGATCGATGCGGGCGTGGCGGAAGGTGCGGCGGCCGAGAAGCGTCTCGAAGTAGTGGCGGCCTATGCCGTCGATGTCGATGTGACCGAAATCGGCCCCGTGCCGGTGAAGACCCGCGAGCGCGTTCGGGTATTGGGCCCGAGCGTACGTACGGATTTGGCGCCACCCGCGCTGGATTTGTTCCCGCTCATCCCCGACGCCCGCACGGCTTGAAAAGCGAATGCGGCTAGAAGTGATATAGAGCCAAGACCATGACGATCCATCAGACACTGGCGAAGCAGGTCAAGGGCGGCAGCAGCACGGACGCCCCCTATGCCCGTATCTACCGCTACGACGAATACGATCGCGAATTCCTGCAGGAGCGTGTGGCGGAGTTCCGCGAGCAGGTCGCCCGCCGCATGTCGGGACGGCTGAGCGAGGACGAGTTCAAGCCCTTCCGCCTGATGAACGGGCTCTATCTGCAGCTTCATGCCTACATGCTGCGCGTCGCCATCCCCTATGGCACGCTGAGCTCGACGCAGCTCCGCCAGCTGGGCTACATCGCCCGCACCTACGACAAGGGCTACGGCCATTTCACAACCCGGCAGAACATCCAGTTCAATTGGCCGAAGCTGGAAGAGGCGCCGGACATCCTGGCCGCGCTCGCCGAAGTCGACATGCATGCCATCCAGACCAGCGGCAACTGCATCCGCAACGTGACCGCCGACGAATATGCCGGTGCTGCGGCGGATGAGGTCGTCGATCCGCGCATCTGGGCCGAGATTCTGCGCCAGTGGTCGACCCGGCATCCGGAATTCAGCTTCCTGCCGCGCAAGTTCAAGATCGCCGTGACCGGCAGCGCCAGCGATCGCGCGGCGGTCAAGGTCTACGACATCGGCATCCTGGCCAAGCACAACGACAAGGGTGAGCTGGGCTTCGAAGTCTATGCCGGCGGCGGTCTCGGCCGTACGCCCTATATCGGCGTCAAGGTCAGCGATTGGGTGGGCGAGGCCGATTTCCTGGCCTTCATGGAAGCGATCCTGCGAGTCTACAATGCCTATGGAAGGCGCGACAATATCTGGCGCGCGCGCATCAAGATCCTGGTCAACGACCTCGGCAAGGACGAGTTCAATCGCCGGGTGCACGAGGAATTCGATCGCCTGCCCAGGCAGAAGTTCCGCCTCGACCAGGAAACCATCGAGGCGATCGCCACCCATTTCGCCCCGCCGCCCTTCGAGACGCTGCCCGCACGATCCGCGAGTTTCGAACAGCACATGAAGGCGGACAAGGA
>DATJJW010000112.1:0-4147 GCA_035491935.1 Allostellaceae bacterium
AGCAGCGCCTTGGTGACCGCCAGGATGCCCTCGCCGCGGAATTCCTCCCCGGCGCCAAGCTTCAAATCCTGGACTTCGCGTGCGAAAGACCGCTCGGCCATGCCGCCCTCCCATTGCGCGCCGCAGATAGTTGAAGCCTAAAGCAATCGCCTGTCAACGCGATACACGGAGTGTCTCCCGTATGGCGCCGCCCCGGCAAGCGTTGCATTTTCCCCGTTCCCCAAGGCGTTCTTTCAACCCTAAACTAATCCCAGCAAACACCCCGGGGGCTTCCATGGTCGACCTGTCGCGCCGCAACCTGCTGCATGCCGCTGCTGCCGCGAGCCTGCTCCCCGGGGCGGCGCATGCGGTGGAACCGGACAGCGCCACCATCGGCTGGCCCAGCGACGTCACCAGTTGGGACCCCAATTTGCGCTTCACGCCCGACGCGCAGGCGATCTTCAAGGCGGTGTTCGACCAGCCGCTCGACCAGGATCCCAAGCTTAAGCTGGTGCCCAACCTGATCACCAAATGGGAGATGGCGGCCGACGCCCGCAGCCTGGCGCTCGAATTCCGCGACGACGTCACCTTCCACGATGGCAGCAAATTCACCGCTGCTGATTTTCGCTGGACCTTCATCGAGCGCACCAAGGCCGGCCAGAAGCTCGACGTCGCGCAGTCCATGCGCAAGCTGACCGACATCGAGGTGCTGTCCCCCACCAAGGCGGTGATGCGCTTCGACAGCCCGGCCCCCACCGTGCCGGTCTGGCTCGCCTTCCTCGGCAGCTTCGTCGTGCCCAAGGCCTATATGGAGAAGGTCGGGCCCGAGGAGTTCGCCAAGAAGCCGATCGGCACCGGGCCCTACAAGCTCGTCGAGCACCAGATGAACGCCCGCATCGTGCTGGAGCGCAACGACGCCTATTGGGGTCCGAAGCCCGCGTTGAAGCGCATCACCATCGAGATCATCAAAGACCCCTCGGCCCGCGTCGCCGCCGTGCAATCCGGCCAGGTCGACATCACCACCGCCGTGCCGGTGCGCGAGATCGCCCGCCTCGGCGCCATGGCTAACCTGAGCGCGGAGCTGAACCCCGTCACCAAGGTGATCCTGCTGCAGGTCCGCAACGACGAGGGGTTTGCCGACCAGAATGTCCGCCTTGCCTGCCACCACGCCATCGACAAGGTGGCGCTCAGCAAGGCGTTCTACGGCGGTGCCGCCGTGCCCGTTTCCGTGCTCGGCGTGCCCGGCAGCCCCGGCTACCTGGAGGACTACACCTTACCCTTCAACCCGGACCTCTCGAAGCAGCTCCTCGTGAAGTCCGGCTGGAGCGTGGACAAGCCGGTGAAGATCCGCATGGCCACCACCAATGGCCAGTTTCCCTCCGACTACGACATCGCGCGGGCCATCGTGGCGATGTGGAAGAAAGTCGGCATCGAGGCCGAACTGGAAGTGATCGAATATGCCAAGTATTTCGAGCTCAACCGCGGCGGCAAGCTGCCCGAGGCCACGCTCTACACCTTCGACAACGCCACCGGCGACCCCGAGATCTACACCGGCTACCTGCTCAACCCGAAGCTGCCCTTCTCGCCCTGGAAGGACATGACATTCGGCCAGAAGGTGATCGACCAGTTCAACGTCGCCGACGAGAAAGCCCGCGTCGCAGGCTGGCGCGCCCTGAACCGAGAAGCGGCCGAGATGGGCGCCTGCATGCCTCTGCTGCAGAGCATCCAGACGGTGGTGCGCAAGAAGGCTTTGAAGGTCACCACCTACGGCAATGGTTGGGTCCTGCCGCAGGCGATGAGCTGGGGGTGAGCCAGGCAGGGCAGGCAAATGCCTCCGGCGGCCAAAGGGCTGGCGCCCTTTGGCCGCCGGAGGCTTACCTGGAGTGATTTCCGGATGATCCTCCTGGCCACCCTGTGCCGGCGCCTGGTCAGTGCCGTGCCCATTCTCTTCGTGGTCTCCATCCTGTTGTTCATCGCCCTGCGCATTCTGCCGGTCGACCCAGCCGCGATGTCCATGCCGCCCAATGCCACGCGCGAGGAGATCGAGGCCGCCCGCCGCAGCATGGGTCTCGACCGGCCGCTGCCGGAGCAGTACGCCATCTGGCTCGGCCGTGCGCTGCATGGCGATTTTGGCCGTTCCATCCAGCTCCGCCGCGATGCCGGGCCACTGGTCGCCGAAACGCTGCCGGCCACGATCGAGCTGGCTGCCGCCGCCATGCTCGTCGCCAGCATCCTTGGCGTCGCCGGCGGCCTGCTCCTCTTCGCGCTCCGCGGCAGCACGGCGGAGATGGTCGCCGAGACCGGCACCACGCTGATGATGTCGGTCCCGGAATTCCTTTGGGCGCTGCTGTTCATCTTCGTCTTTGGCGTCGCCTTGCAGGCAATGCCGTTCACCGGCCGGCTCGACCCCGGCATGCAGCGCCCGGTCATCACCGGGTTCCTGCTGCTGGACGCATTGCTCGTGCGCCGCCCGGACATCTGGTGGAGCGCGCTCGTCCACCTCGTGCTTCCCGCCATCGCCCTGGGCCTGGCCTTCGCGCCGCCCATCATGCGCGTGCTGCGCGCCTCGCTGCTCGACGTCTACCATGACGACTACATCCGCCAGGCCCATCTGCGCGGCATCTCCGAAACGAGAATCCTGCTGCGCCACGCCCTCAAGAACGCCATCCTGCCGACGCTGACCCTGATGGGCGTGCAGTTCGGCTTCCTCTTCGGCGGTTCCCTGCTGGTCGAGGTGATCTATTCCTACCCCGGCATGGGCAATCTGATGGTCGACGCCGTGCGCAATGCTGACCTGCCGATCATCCAGCTCGTCGGCCTCACCTACTGCGTCGTCGTCCTGGTCATCAATTCCCTGGTCGACGGCCTCTATCTCGTCCTGAACCCCAAGCTGCGCGCCCGCTGATGCCAAGATGGCTCCGCTCCGGCCGCGTCATCGCTGGCATCATCCTCGCCGCCCTGATCCTGTTCTGCGCCCTGGCCGCTCCCGTGCTCGCCCCCCACGACCCGGACGACCAGGACCTGATCGCCACAATGCAGCCCGCCGCCTGGCAGGCCGGCGGCGACATGTCCCACCCGCTCGGCACCGACGGTCTCGGCCGCGACGTGCTCTCCCGCCTGCTCTATGGCGCCCGGGTCGCCATGACCGTCGCCGTCACCGCCGCCGTTGGCGCCATGCTCGCGGGCGCGGCACTCGCCTACATCGCCGGCTATTTCGGTGGCTGGGCGGATTGGCTGATCGGCCGGGCGGTCGAGATCTGGATGTCCTTCCCCCCGGTCATCCTGTCGCTGATCCTCATGACGGGCCTCGGCACCGGCACGCGCAACGTCATCCTCGCCATCGTGCTGGTGGACTGGACCCGTTTCTGCCGCGTATTGCGCGCCGAGGTGCTGGTGGTCGCCCATCGCGACTATGTCACCGCCGCCCGGCTGGTCGGCTTTTCCCACTGGCGCACGATCACCCGCGAGATCGTCCCCGCCACCATCCCTCTGCTGGTCACTCTCCTCACCCTGGAGATGGGCATCGCCGTGGTGGTCGAGGCGATCCTCTCCTTCGTCGGCCTCGGCGTGAAATCGAGCCAGATCGCCTGGGGCCAGATGATCGCCGACGGGCGCGAGGCGATCTACCACGCGCCGTGGAACCTGCTCGCCCCGGTGTTGGCCATCTTCGTTACCGTCGCAGGCTTCAACCTGCTGGGCGATGGCCTCCGCCGCACCCTCGACGTGCGCATGGTCGAGGGCCGCGAATGAGCCTGCTCGTTGCCCGCAACCTGACTGTCTCGGCCCGGGTCGGCGCCGACACCGTGCCCGTCATCCGCGACCTCAACCTGTCCCTGCCGCCCGGCGCCGTGCTCGGCTTGGTCGGTGAATCCGGCGCCGGCAAATCGATGATCGGCCGCGCCGTCGCCCAGCTTCTTCCGGCCGGCTTCGCCGTCAGCTCCGGCAGGCTGGAGTTCGATGGCCAGGACCTCGTCCGCATGGCGCCGTCCCGCCGCCGCTCCCTGCTCGGGCGGGACATCGCCTTCATCCCACAGGAGCCGCTGGGCGCGCTGAACCCCGTGCTGACCATCGGCACGCAGATGGACGAGCATTTCACCCATCTCGGCGTATCCAGCCGGCAGGAGCGCGAATTTCGTGCCATCACCGCGCTGGAAGCGGTCCATCTCCA
>DATJJW010000113.1:0-10062 GCA_035491935.1 Allostellaceae bacterium
CGAACACGCAAATATCCGATCGATAAGCATCTCTACGCACAGAGGCACTTGGTCGAATGTTGCTTCTCCAAGCTCAAGCAGTTTCGGCGTGTCGCTACCCGATATGAAAAGACGGCCAGGAATTACCTGGCCGTCGTGACAATCGCAGCTACCGTCCTGTGGCTCAAATAACTGGCCACACTTCCTAGAGGTCGACGGCGCAGACCTGGTTGCGGCCGTTGTGCTTGGCGGCATAGAGCTGCTCGTCGGCGCGCTGGATCACGTCGGCCGGCGTCGTGTCCTGCCGGCAGCGCAATGTTACCAACCCCAGGCTGGCGGTGACATAGGGCGCTGCCGACGAGCGTTCATGGGGGATGGCCAGCGCGGCGATGCCGGCGCGGATGCGCTCGGCCACGGCTTTGGCGCCGTCATGTTCCGTCTCCGGCAGGATGCAGGCGAATTCCTCGCCGCCATAGCGCGCGCCGATATCGGTCGGGCGGCCCAGCACCGTCGGGATGACACCGCCGACGCTGCGCAGACAATCGTCGCCCGCCAGGTGCCCATAGCCGTCGTTGAACAGCTTGAAATGGTCGACATCGAACATGATGAGCGACAACAGGCTGCCGCCGCGCGATAGACGCCGGCATTCGATGTCGAGCGCGTGGTCGAAATGCCGGCGGTTGTAGAGGCCGGTCAGGCCATCGGTGAAGGCAAGCCGCCTCAACGTCGCCTGCGCCCGGTGCAGCGCCACCTGATTGCGCACCCGTACCTGCACCACCGGCGGCGAGATCGGCTTGCTGATATAATCCATGGCGCCGAGCTCCAGCCCGCGTGCCTCGGCCACGACATCGCCCAAGGAGGTGACGAAGATCACCGGGATCTCGGCGGTATGCGGCTGGTCCTTCAACCGCGCCAGCACCGCATAGCCGTCCATGCCCGGCATGACCACGTCGAGCAGGATCACCTCCGGCCGCAGTGACGCGGCCAACTCCAGCGCCTCCTCGCCGGATGTCGCGAAGACCAGTTCGCATTGCTCGTCCAGCGCCTCGGCCAGGATCTCGATATTGGCCGGCTCGTCATCGACGATCAGCACCGTAGCCCGACGTTCATCGCTCATGCACCGGTCTCCTCAGCCAGCTTGGTGCCGATCGCATCCAGCGGCGCCCGTGTCGCGGGGAAATCGAGCGCGTCGAGCGCCTTCGACATGGCGACGAGCTCGGCATCGAAACCGCCGCCCTCCAAAATGCTGCGCAGGACCTGGAAGCGCTTGCGCGCCGACAGGCTCTTGCGGTCGAGCAGGTGCTTGAGTTCGACGACCGCAACCCGGGCCGCGGCGATGTCGACCTGCCGGCCAGGCACGGCCGATGGCACGTTCTCCGCGATTGGCGTCAGCCCGGCAATCGCCGCCAACGCCTCCGTCAAATATGCCTCGACTTGCGCGAGCGCCGGTTCCAGATCCTGCCCCGCCCCCTGGCCGCAGCGATATTCCAGATCCTTGCACGCCCGGAACAGCGCCTGCGCCTCCAGGCTGCCGGCGACGCCGCCCATGGTGTGGACGAGCCTTCCCGCGCCGGCCAAATCGCCGGCAACGACAAGGCGGCGGAGTTCGGTGGCGCCCCCCGCATAGGTCTCGGCAAAAACCAGCATCAGGCGCCTCAGCAGGCTGCGTTTGCCATTGAGGCGCAGCAGCGCCGCCGGCAGGTCGAAGGGCGGCAGGCTGTCGGGCAATGTGGCGCTGTCAGTGTCCGGGCCGGCCGCCGGCTGCGCGGCCACAGGCTCGTCGGCGGATCTCGGCTTGATCCAATGGTTGAGCGCGTCCATCAGGCGTTCGGGATCGATCGGCTTGGCCAAATGGTCGTCCATGCCGGCCTCGAAGCAACGTTGGCGCTCGGCGCCCATGGCATGGGCCGTCATGGCGATGATCGGCACGTGGCTGTCGCCCAACGCAGCCCGGATCCGCCGGGTCGCCTCCAGCCCGTCCATCTCCGGCATCTGGATGTCCATCAGCACCGCGGCATAGCGTGCCGGCTCGGCGGTCACCGTCTCGACCGCCAGCCTGCCGTTGCCGACGATATCGACGGCGACGCCGAAGCCGGTCAGCAGTTCCTCGGCGATCTGCTGGTTGATCTTGTTGTCCTCGGCCAGCAATACGCGGGCGCCGCGCGCATGAACCGCCAGTTCCGTCGCCCGGCCGCCGCCGACCGGCAAAGCCGTGGGACTTTGGCTGCCAAGGTTCTGGCCGCCGAATACCGAGGCAATGGTATCGAGCAGCATGGATTGGCTGACCGGCTTGACCAGGAAAGCCCGGATGTCGAGCTGCTCGGCTCGGGCCATCACCTCATCGCGCCCGAAAGCGGTGACCATGAACACGGTCGGCGTGCGCGGGATGCGCGGATCGGCCTTGATGAGCCGCGTCGCCTCGATGCCGTCCAGCTCCGGCATCTGCCAATCCATCAGCACGAGGTTGAAGGGCGCGCCCACGCCGGACGCCTCCTGCAGCAGACGGATCGCCTCCTGTCCACTGGAGGCTGCCGCGACCTCCATCGACCAGGACGACAACGCCCCGACCAGGATGTGGCGCGAGGTCTCGTTATCGTCGACCACCATCACTTTGAGGTTGCGGAAATCGCGTGTCTGCGTCGGCGCCTCGGCCGACGCGTCCGTCAAGCCGAAGCGCGTCTGGAAGCGGAAGGTGCTGCCGAAGCTCGGTACGCTCTCGACCGTGATATGGCCGCCCATCATCTCCGCCAGCCTGGCGCTGATGGCGAGGCCGAGGCCGGTACCGCCGAAGCGGCGCGTCGTCGACATATCGGCCTGGGAGAAGGATTCGAACAGGCGCGACATCTGCTGCGGTGTCATGCCGATGCCGGTATCGCGCACGATGAAGGTCAGGACCGCCTCGTCCGTGCCCATGTCGTTCAGCTCGACCGAAACGACGACCTCGCCGGCCTCGGTGAACTTGACGGCGTTGCTGACCAGGTTGAGCAGGATCTGCCCCAGCCGCAGCGGATCGCCCAGCAGCGCATGCGGTATGTCGGACGGCACGGCGTAGAGAAACTCGATGCCCTTCTCCGCCGCGCGCTGCGCCGTCACGTTCGCGACACTCTCCAGCACCGCATGCAGGTCGAATTCGATGCGCTCCAGCGTCAGCTTGCCGGCTTCGATCTTCGAGAAATCGAGGATGTCGTTGATGATGCCGAGCAAGGAGGTGGCCGAAGTGTGGATCTTGCCGAGATAATCCTGCTGCTTGGGTTCGAGCGGGGTGCGCAGCGCCAGATGGCTCAAGCCGATGATCGCATTCATCGGCGTGCGGATCTCATGGCTCATATTGGCCAGGAACTCGCTCTTGGCGCGCGTCCCTTCCTCGGCGGTCAGCCGTGCCCGGCGCATCTCCTCGCCGCTCCGTTCGAGTTGGCGGGTCATCCGATAAGTGCGCCGGGTGATGATCGCGATGGCCAGCGCCAGCAGGAGCCAGAGTGCCACCAGGTAGCGGACGCGACCGCGCCAGGTTCTCAGCACCTCATTGACCGGGAGGCTGGCGGTCGCGATCAGCGGATAATCCGCTATCTGCCGAAAGGCGATGATGCGTATGCGATTGTCGATCGGCGATTGCTTGATCGTGGTCACCGCCGGGTGATCATCGCTCAGCAAGCTACCTTCCCAATCGACCGTGGCGATCCTCTTGCCTACATAATCCCCATGGTCCGGCGCACGGGTATAGATGACGCCGTTGGCAGACAGCAGTGTCTGTGCGCTACCCGGCACCCGTAGCTGCATGCCCAGCAGCCGGTCGAGCAGGCTGGTCCGGACGATGGCGACCAGGACATATTGCAGATTGCCCTCGCCGTCGCGAATCGCTTCGCTGAGCGCGAAGGCCCAGTGCTTGTTATGGTCGCGTGGCTGGAAGGGATCGGAGACGAAAAGACTGCTCAACCCCTTATGAGCATGGATCGAGAAGAAGGCCCGGTCGGCAACCGAGGGCGGCTTGCCCTCGCCTGTCCAGGCGACGACGCGGCTCTCCGGGCCTGAGATCACCAGCAGGTCCATGATGCCGTCATTGCCGTGCCGGATCTTCAGCAGCCCGCGATGCAGCGCCTGCGGATCGCGCGGCTTGTCGAGCCCGTCCGTCGAGATCAGCACCTCCATCGCGCCGAGGAGCTGGTGGGCCATGCCGACCGTACTCTGGGTCACCAGCGCCGTATGCTCGACGATCTGCTCGGCTTCCTTGGCGCCATTGGCCAGGATCGTCTTACGGTCGAAATAGGCATAGGTAATGAACAGCAGCGCGAAGAGCGATGCGGTCGCCGCCGCGATGACGATGAACCAGTAGAGTCGAACTGGGCGTTGGGGTGCTTCGGTTGGGGCGGGCGTCATGACCGTCCTGTCGGTAGGGCGGCCAGAGTAGCGCAAGCGCCCGGGAAGGTTAAGTCAAAGCAAAGCTGGCCAAGTCTCGCTTTCGCCTATGCCTTGTCGCCGCGGGACATCGGCCACACGTCTAGGAGCAACATTTCTCGCTCGGGAGGACCCGCCATTGTCCGGCCACACTACATCGGCGATTCGCGCCCACCAGATTCGCGTGGGCGTCGGCGGCTGGACCTACGAGCCCTGGCGCGGCAGCTTCTACCCGGAGAAATGGGCGCAGAAGCGCGAGCTGGAATATGCCAGCCGGCACCTGACCTCGATCGAGGTCAACGGCACCTATTACGGCTCGCAAAAACCGGAGAGCTTCGCCAAATGGCATGATGAGTCGCCGGACGATTTCGTCTTCGCCCTCAAGGGGCCACGCTTCACCACCAATCGCCGGGTGCTGGCCGAGGCGACATCCTCCATCGAGCGCTTCTTCACCAGCGGCGTGCTGAATCTCAAGGCCAAGCTGGGACCGATCAACTGGCAATTCATGGCGACGAAGAAATTCGATCCCGATGATTTCGAGGCGTTCCTCAAGCTGCTGCCGAAGAGCGTCGAAGGCCGTTCGATCCGCCACGCGGTCGAGGTCCGCCACGACAGCTTCCGTACGTCGGAATTCGTCGAGCTGGCACGGTCCTACGAGGTCGCCATCGTGCTTGCCGCCGATAGCGAATTCCCGCAGATCGCCGACATCACCGCGCCCTTCGTCTATGCCCGCATCATGGGCACCAAGGCCGAGCATGCGGCCGGATATGCGGAATCCCAGCTCGATCGCTGGGCGTCGCGTGCCAGGGAACTCGCCACCGGCAAGGTACCGGACCGGCTGGAGACGGCGGGCGAGCCGGCCAAACCCGCGCCGCGCGACGTCTTCCTCTATGTCATCAGCGGCCACAAGACGCTGAACCCTGCCGCCGCGATGGCGCTGATCGAGCGGTTGAAATAGCGCTCAAGCCTGGTCGAGTTCGGCCGCCAAGGTCGCGACCAGCTTGGCCGCCGGCATGGCGCGGGCAAGCGGTGCGCCCTGCCCCGCCCATTGCGCGCCGAAGCCGAACTCGCCCTTGGCCTTGGCCGCGGCATTCAGCGCCTTACCCGCATCATAGGTGATGGGGTATGAGGGGATTTCCGCCGGATCGACCGTCGCGCCGAGTTTCGTGAACAGGTTGGCGAGGCAGCGTGCCGGCCGGCCGGAGATCGCCGCCGTCATCACCGTATGATGGGCGGCGTCGCTCATCAGCGCCGCGCGATACCCGGCATCGGCCAGGGATTCGTCGGTGGCGACGAAGGCGGTACCAAGCTGGGCGGCCGCCGCCCCCAGATCGAGCGCCGCCTTGATGCCGGCGCCGTCCATGATGCCACCGGCGGCGATCACCGGCACGTCGAGGTTGCGGGCGAGCACCCGGGTCAGCGCCATGGTGCCGAGACGGTCATCCGCCGCATCGGTCTCGAAGACGCCGCGATGGCCACCTGCCTCATAGCCCTGGGCGACGATCGCCTGCACGCCGGCCGCGACCAGCGCCTGCGCATCGGCGAGATTCGTCGCCGAGCCCAGGAGCACGATGCCGGCATCGCGCAGCGCCCGGATACGATCCTCCCCCGGCAGGCCGAAATGGAAGCTGACGATCGACGGCTTCTCTCGCAGCAGCATGGCCAGCATGGCGTCGTCGATAACGAAGCTCCTGTAGATCTCGGTCAGTTGCCTGGGCGGCTCGGCGCCGAAACGCGTGAATGCCGGCCGCAGCTTCTCGATCCAGCGGGCTTCGACCCCGGCATCGGGCGTGGCCGGCCGGTGGCAGAAGACGTTGACGTTGAAGGCACGGTTCGAACGCTCGCGGACGCCGGCGATCGCCCTGCCCGCGGCATCGGCCGCCATGGCCGCAACGCCGATCGAGCCCAGCCCGCCGGCATTGGACACGGCGGCGGCCATCTCGGGCGAGGATGTCCCGGCCATCGGCGCCTGGATGATCGGCAAATCGACCTTCAGGAGATCGAGCAGGGCTTTCGTCGCAGACGACATGATCATGGTCCGTCCTCTCTCCTATTTTTGGGCTTCCGCTTGTTTGCGGGCGTCCGCCTGACGCCGCCGCATCTCGGTGACCGGCACGCCGCCCCAGCCCCAATTCTCGGTCTCGACCTCCTGGATCACGACGAAGGTGGCATCCAGTGGCTTGTTCAGCACGTCCAGCAGCAGGCGGCTGGCGCCGTCGATCAGACGCGCCTTCTCCTCGGCCGTGACCGCGCTTTGGCCGGGCTTGGTGCCCTCTCGGGTCACCTGGATCGTAACGATCGGCATCGCTTTCCTCCATCACTTTTGGGGAGGGCGGTCGAACCGGCGCCCTCCCGACACAGCCTACTCCAGTGACCGGCTACTCCAGTGACCGGCTACCTCAATGACCGGCGTTCTGGCCGCCATCGACATGCAGGATCTCGCCGGTGACGAAGCCGGCATTTTCCAGATAGAGGATCGCCTCGACGATGTCGGCGATCTCGCCCATGCGGCCGACCGGATGCATCGCGCCCAGCGCCTCATGGGTCTCGGCCCCATGCATCGGCGTCTTGATGACGCCGGGCGACACCGCGTTCACCCGGATGCCGCGCCTGGCATATTCGATGGCGAGCGATTTGGTCGCGGCGTTGAGCCCGCCCTTGGTCAGCGACGCCAGCACCGAGGGCACCTTGCTGTTGGCGTGGTCGACCAAGCTTGTCGTCACCTGAACGATATGGCCGCTGCCATGCTGCAGCATCGCGGCCACTGCCCGCTGCGTGATGTGGAAGAAGCCGTTGAGGTTGGTCGACAGCATCTTGGCGTAATCCTCCTCCGTATAATCGGTGAAGGGCTTGGCCATGAAGATGCCGGCATTGTTGACCAGCGTGTCGACACGGCCGAAACGCTCCAGCGCCTCCGCGATGACCCGCTCGGCCGTGACCGCTTCGCCGAGGTCGCCGGCGATGGCGAGCACGTCCGGGTCGTTCGACGGCTTGATCGACCGCGAAGTCGCGACAACCCTATAGTTGCGGTCGCGATAGGCTTTGACGAGGGCGGCGCCGATGCCTTGGGACGCGCCGGTGATGATGGCGGTCTTCTGTTCGCTACCCATGATGGGCCTCCATTTGAGCTTTGGTGACGGCTGATCGCCGGTCGAGACCAAAGTATGTCCAAACGTTTTTCGATCGAATATCCGGCATCTGGGAAACACTCTTCCGAATTTCGATCGAATGATGAGGCGATATTCAACCGGGATGCGGAAGAGTATCTGTCAATCATCGGGCATTCGATCTAAACGCGACGCCGTATAGGGTCTCGGGCATTCGGCGTGCCTTAGAGGAGATAGGTTTCATGTCCCATATTGCCATCGGCCATGGCGGCCGCCCCGAGCCGAATGCCTGGCGCGCGACCCTGTCGGGGCTCTGTGCCAGCCTGGTCGGCATCGGCCTCGCGCGTTTCGCCTATACGCCGCTGCTGCCGGCGATCATCGGCGCGCATTGGTTCCAGGCCTCGGCTGCGGCTTATCTGGGCGCGGCCAACCTGGCGGGCTATCTCGCCGGCGCCCTGCTCGGCGCGCCGATGGCGCGGCGCATGGCCGCGCCCACCGTGCTGCGCGGCATGATGGTGCTGGCCGCGCTCTCCTTCTTCGCCTGCGCCTGGCCGCTCGATTTCCTCTGGTACTTCGCCTGGCGCTTCGCTGCCGGGCTTTCGGGCGGCGTGCTCATGGTCCTGGCGGCGACGACGATCCTGCCGCATATCCCGCCGTCGCGGCGCGGCATCGTCAGTGGCGCGATCTTCATGGGGCTCGGCTTCGGCATCGCCGCCTCCGGCACGCTGGTGCCGCTGCTGCTGCGCCAGGGCCTGGCGCAAAGCTGGATCGGGCTCGGCATCCTCTCCATCGTGCTGACCGCCGTCGCGTGGCATGGCTGGCCGCAGCAGCAGCCCGCCGCGGCGAGCCACCACAGGATGCCGCACGGGCCGCTGCCGACGCTGCAGCTGCGCGCGGTTTACGTCGAATATGGGCTGAACGCACTCGGCATCGTGCCGCATATGATCTTCCTGGTCGATTTCGTCGCCCGCGGCCTGCACCAGGGTCTGAATGTCGGCGCGCAATATTGGGTGCTGTTCGGGCTGGGCGCGACCGTGGGGCCGCTGCTGGCCGGCCATCTCGCCGACCGCACCGGCTTCGGCCCGGCCCTGCGCCTGGCCTATCTGATCCAGGCCGCCGCCGTGGCCCTGCCGGCCTTCGGTTTGGGCGATGGCTGGCTGATCCTCTCCAGCGTCGTGACCGGCGCCTTCATCCCGGGCATCGTGACCTTGGTGCTGGGCCGGACCCAGGAACTGCTGGCCCACCACCCGTCGCTGCAAAAGCCGGCCTGGAGCAAGGCGACCACGGCCTTCGCGCTCAGCCAGGCGATCGCCGCCTATGCCCTCTCCTATCTCTTCGTCCAGAGCGGCGGCAATTATCAACTGCTCTTCGCCGTGGGCGCGGTGGCCTTGGTCCTGGCGCTGGCGACCGATCTCGTCGTCGCGGTCACGGTGAAACCGCAAACACGCTGATCCCGGCACGCTGATTGCCGGCAGGCGATCGAGTGCCTATGCTCTGCCGATCATCATTGCGGAAATCGGAAGAGCGAGGCATGGATCGCATCGATGCCATGAAGGTCTTCGTCGCGGCGGTCGACGAAGGCAGCCTGGCCGGCGCCGGGCGCAAGCTGCGCAAATCGCCGGCGGCCATCAGCCGGGCAGTGGCATTCCTGGAGGCGCATGTCGGCGTCCAGCTGCTGCATCGCACGACCCGGTCGCTGGCCTTGAGCGAGGCGGGCGAGCGCTATGCCGTCGCCTGCCGCCGCATGCTGACCGATCTGGAGGAAGCCGACATCCTGGCCGCGGGCGAACGCTCCGCCCCGCGCGGCACCC
Organism: Allostellaceae bacterium; assembly: GCA_035491935.1. Classification (GTDB taxonomy): domain Bacteria; phylum Pseudomonadota; class Alphaproteobacteria; order ATCC43930; family CGMCC-115725; genus DATJJW01. The sequence continues at coordinate 9,290 of DATJJW010000113.1, forward strand.
TGACATTGACCGCCCCGGTGGTCGCCGGCGAAGAGATGCTGCGCCCGATCCTCGACGCCTTCATGGAGGAATATCCGGCGGTCTCCGCCCGGCTGCTGCTGCTCGACCGGCCGGTCAATCTGATCGAGGAGGGCATCGACGTCGCCATGCGCATCGCGCATCTGGCGGATTCGACCCTGGTCGCGATCAGGCTGGGCGAGGTGCGCCGCGTGGTGACGGCGGCGCCCCGCTATCTCGCAAGGCATCCCAAGATCGAGGAACCGGCCGACCTAGCCCGGCACCAGATCATCGCCATGACCCATTTCGGCATCGAATCCTGGAGCTTTCCGCCGTTGCCGGGATCGACGGTTCCCCGCACCGTGACGCTCAACCCTCGGCTCGCCGTCAACAGCGTGCGTGGCGCCATCGCCAGCGCCGTCGATGGACGCGGCGTCACGCGCATATTCTCCTATCACCTTGCCGAACCGGTACAGACGGGCGCACTGGAGATCGTGCTGCGCCGGGACGAGTCCGCGCCGCTGCCGGTACACCTGATCGCGCCCCATGGCAGGCTGTCGGTGCCGAAGGTGCGCGCCTTCGTCGATTTCGCCGTACCGCGCCTGCGCCAGCACTTCACCAGGCTGATGCTGCCTTAGGAAGTGTGGACAGTTATTTGAGCCACAGGACGGTAGCTGCGATTGTCACGACGGCCAGGTAATTCCTGGCCGTCTTTTCATATCGGGTAGCGACACGCCGAAACTGCTTGAGCTTGGAGAAGCAGCATTCGACCAAGT
>DATJJW010000114.1:0-10091 GCA_035491935.1 Allostellaceae bacterium
GATGCTGTTGGTATTCGACATATTCGCAACCTCCTGGTTGCCTATAGGCATGTCAAAGGCGGCGCTAAAGTGCAACTGTTTCGTTGCTTATTTCCCGGATGCCATCTCGGCCAGTTTCGCCACCGTATTCATGTTGCGCGCGGTGCCGGTCTTTGCGGCAGGGATGCGCAGCTTCGAATCCGCCATGCCACTGCCATAGCGGACATAGATCTCGCGGGTGCCGAGCGCGATCTCTTCGTCTGCCGCCTGATGCGCCACGTCCTTCAGCATGTCGGGCGCGGTCTTGCCGTCGAGGAAGATCGCCACCACCCGGTTGCCCGGCGCTTGCGGGAAGGGGTTGTCGGCCAGCACCTGGGCCATTTCTCCGGCATCGCGCACCAGTACGCCGACGGGCTTGCCGGCATAGGCCTCCAGCCGCTTTTCCAGCGCCGCCTTTACCTGAGCTTCGCTTTTGGTGGCGGTGAACACGACATTGCCGCTGGCGATGTAGGTCCTGACATTCCTGAAGCCCTCGGCCTCGCAAATGGCTTTCAGTTCCGTCATCGGCAGCTTGCCGGTGCCGCCGACATTGACGGCGCGGAGCAGGGCGATGAAGGCGGTCATATCCAGAGCCTATGCGGAACGCCGATTTGACAGATGTATGGTCAGATCGGCAATGAACGCGCCACGGCTTTGATGCTTGCTTGCCGCAAGGTCGTCCAGACGCCGCAGAACCCGTTTCGGCAAAGTGATGTTGACCCTTTCGATGCTGTCATCGAAGAGGGCCGGATCCAATTCGACGATGCCTAAGGTCCAGCCGGCATAATCCGGTAATTGGCGCACATCATCCAGGCTGGAGGGAGCGGGAACGGTTTGACCAGCGTCCAGTGCGGCGTCGACCCAGGCGGCGATGGCCTGTTTTGCCGCATCCAAAGCCTCGTCGAGGGTATCGCCGGCCGAAAAACACCCCGGTAAGTCGGGAACCACGACGCCGAAGGCGGTATCGGTCGATCCTTCCTCGATCAGAATGGGATAACGCATCACAACCCCGCTTGCTTACGAATGGCAGCCACCAACCCGACGCCCAGGTCCTTCTTGGGGTGCAGAACCACGACAGTGCCGGGTTTGGCTGGATGCCTGAAGACGTGATGTGAGCCGCGCACCCGGTCGAGCTGCCATCCGGCACCCTCCAGTTCTTGAATCAAAGCGCTGCTCTTCATGAGTGTGTATATTACACAATCAGCCGAGTGGCATCAATCACGCCATCAAATTCTCCGGCAGGATCGGCAGGGCGCGCACCCGCTTGCCGGTCGCGTGGTAGACGGCGTTGGCGATGGCTGGAGCGATGCCGCAGAGCGCGATTTCGCCGACGCCCTTGACGCCCAGCGGGTTCACATGGGGATCGTCTTCGTTGACGAAGACGATGTCGACCAGCGGCGCGTCCTTGCACACGGGTATGAGGTAGTCGGCCAGGTTGCCGTCGGTCGGATTACCGAATCTCGGGTCGAGGCGGGTGCGTTCGAGCAGCGCCATGCCGATGCCCTGCATCATGCCGCCCAGGACCTGGCTGCGGGTCAGGCGAGGGTTGACGATGCGGCCGAGGCCGTAGACGCCGGTCAGGCGCCGGACTTTGATTTGTCCCGTGTCGGCATCGACCGCGACCTCGGCGAAGATCGCGCCGAAGGCGTTACAGGAGAAGCCCTCGCGGCTGTCGGCGGTTGCGCTGCCGCCGGTGACCACCAGCTGGCGCTTGCCCTGGCGGCGGAATATTGCGCGCCATTTCGGCGGATCGGCGACATTCTCCTCGCCGACCAACGCCGCCAATTGCTGGCGCGCATCGCGGCATACGGCCAGGGTGGCCGAGCCCGCCGTTGCCAGCGTCTTCGAGCCGCCTTCGCTGGGCGCCTTGGGGAAACGCGTGTCGCCGAGATCGACCGTGATGTGTTCGATGCCGATGCCGAGATTGTCGGAGGCGATCTGGGTCAGCGAGGTATAGGTGCCGGGGCCGATATCGCTGGCCGCGGTCTCGACCCGCACGGTGCCGCCGATGTCGAAGATGACGCGGACATCCGCCTTGTCCTGGTTGCTGGGATAAGTCGCGGTCGCCATGCCGTAGCCGAGGCGCCAATGGCCGTCGCGCATGGTGCCGGGCTGGGCCGCCCGTTTCGACCAGCCGAAGCGCTGGGCACCGATGCGGTAGCATTCCTTGGTCGCGCGGGACGAGAAGGGCAAGTTCTTGGCCAGATCCTTGTCCGGCTCGTTGCGTAAGCGTAGCTCGATCGGATCGATGCCCGCGGCATAGGCCAGCTCGTCCATCGCGGATTCCAACGCATAGAGGCCAGTCGAAACGCCAGGCCCACGCATCGGCGTCGGCGTGCCGGTGTCGAGCGCCACCGTGCTGTAGCGGGTGGCGACGTTCGTACAATTATGGAGGAAGCCGGTGCTGGTCAGCACGTTCTCGACATAGGTCTCGAATGACGAGGTCTCGCCCGTCGCTTCATGGATGATCGCGGTGAGCTTGGCATTGGCGTCGGCGCCCAGCCGCACCTTCTGGCGGGAGCGCGGACGATAGCCCACGCTGGTCACCATCTGCCGGCGGCTCAGGATCAGCTTGACCGGGCATTTGAACTGCCGGGCCGCCATCGCCGCCATGATGGTGTGCGGCCAGACGCGCAAGGCCGAGCCGAAGGCGCCGCCGACAAAGGGCGAGATGACGGTGACGTCCTCGGGCTTCAGCCCGAACTGTGCGGCGACGATCTCGGCGGTATTGACCACGCCTTGCGTCTTCTCGTGCAGGGTCAGCTTCTCGCCCTGCCATTCCGCCAGCGTCGCGTGCAGCTCCATCGGCTGGTGATTCTCACGCGCGATATCGTATGTCGCTTCGATCTTGGCCGCGGCTTGCGCGAATGCCGCCTCGGCATCGCCGTGGCTGGTGTTGCCGACATGCCTGGGCGTGGCGGTGTCGAAATCGATAGAGGGCGCCTCCGCCTTGTACTGGACCTCGATCAGCGAGGCCGCGTGCTGCGCCTGCTCCAGCGTGCGTGCCACCGCCAGGGCCACGGGCTGGCCGAAGAAGCGGACATGCTCGTCCTGCAGCGGCACCAGCCGGCTGCCGCTCTTGGGATCGGCGACACCCTTGACCGAAGCGGCGTCGTGCAGCCGCGGCGCATTCTTGAAGGTCAGGATGCCGACGACGCCATCGGCCTGCTCGGCCTTGGTGATGTCGATGGTGGCGATGCTGCCGCGCGCGATATCGGCACCCAGGAATACGGCATAGGCCAGGTTCTGGCCGTTGGGTTGGTTCGGGACGAGGAATTCCGCGGCATAGCGCGCAGCGCCCGTGACCTTGCGCCGACCATCGACCCGAAGCAGGCCGATGCCGATCATCGGCTTTTCCGGCGGGCTCTGGGTGGTAGGGCCGCTCATGCGATCGCTCCCGCCTCGTGGATCGTCCGTTTCAGGGTCCGCTTCAGCAATTCGACCTTGAAGCCGTTCTCGGCCAGCGGCTTCGCGCCGATCGCCACATGGTTCATGGCAAGATTCAGCCGATCCTCGTTGATCGGGAATCCCACCAGCGCGCTTTCGACCTGACGCAGCCGCCAAGGCTTGGTGCCGACGCCGCCGACCGCGATCCTGGCGCCATGCACGGTGCCGCCGCGCATATCGAGCGCCACGGCGGCCGAGACCAGGGCGAATTCGAAGGAGCCGCGGTCGCGGATCTTGATGTAGCGCGATTGCCGTCCCAAGGCGTTTGCCGGGATTTCGACTGCGGCGATCAGCTCGCCCGGGATGATGTCGTGTTCGCGCATCGGCGTGCCGCCCGGTAACAGCATGAATTCCTCCAGCATGCTGCGCCGTTCGCCATTGCGCGAGCGCAGTACCAGCTGCGCGTCCAGCGCAAGCAGCGCCACGGCGAGGTCGGAGGGATGGGTGGCGACGCATTGGTCGGAGGTGCCGAAGATCGCGTGCTCGCGATTATAGCCGCCGATCGCGGCACAGCCGGCATTATGCGTCTTCTTGTTGCACTGGCTGACGGCCGGGTCGCGGAAATAGGGGCAGCGGGTACGCTGCATGAGGTTGCCGCCGATCGAAGCCATGTTGCGGATCTGCGGCGCAGCGGAGGCCAACAGCGCCTCGACCAGCACACGATGGCTGGCGGCCAGGCCCGGCGTCGCGGCGACGTCGCTCATGCGGGCGAGCGCGCCGATGCGCAAGCCCCGGCCCGTGGTCTCGACCGCGCGCCAGGGCAGGGGGTTGATGTCGACGACCAGGTCCGGGCGCTCCACCGTGTCGCGCATCAGATCGACCAGGGTCGTGCCGCCGGCGATGGCGCGGGCCGTCGGGGAGCTCGTGAGCGCCGTATAGGTTTCGGTCTCGCTCAAGGGGCGTTGAAAGCGGAAGGGATACACGGGCTGCGCCTCAGCTCTTGGCCGAGGCGTCGCGGATGGCGGCGACGATGTTCACATAGGCGCCGCAGCGGCACAGGTTGCCGCTCATCCATTCCTTGACCTCCTCATCCGTGCCGGCATGGCCTTCATGGATGCAGGCGATGCCGGACATGATCTGGCCGGGCGTGCAATAGCCGCATTGGAAGGCGTCATGATCGACGAAGGCCTGCTGCACCGGATGCAGCTTGCCATGGGCATCGGCCACTCCTTCGATGGTCTCGACATCGCTGCCGCTGGCGACGGCGGCCAAGGTCAGGCAGGAAAGTACGCGCCGGCCGTCGACCAAGACGGTGCAGGCGCCGCAGGCGCCCTGGTCGCAGCCCTTCTTGGTGCCGGTAAGTCCCAGATGCTCACGCAAGGTGTCGAGCAGCGAGCTGCGCGGATCGAGCACAAGGTCATGCTTCTGACCGTTGACGGTCAGGCTGACCGGCACGGCGAAAGGCGAGGGCGGCGGTGGGGGTGGCGCCGTCTTGGCATGGGCCGGGGCAAGGGCGGGGGCATGGAGCAGCGCATGGGCGGAGGGCTTGGCCAGCGCCTGGCCGCCCAGCGGGTCGAGCAGGCTCATCGAGCCGGCGATGCCGGTTCCGTGCAGGAAATGGCGCCGTGTCACATCATCCATGCGCGCGTTCTCCCATGGCTCCTGGAACGACGCGGAATTTATGCCAATCGGTGCTTCTTGCCCAGCGGTTAGGCGTCAGGCGGCTGCGCGTATAAGTTTGGTTTCGTCGCTCAGTTCGTGTCGAGCGGCCCCGTCTTCATGGCGAAGGCCAGCAGCGAACGGGCGGTGACGTCGTAGACCTGGCCCATCTCGAAGACCGGGCGGCCTTTGGTCAACTCCTCGATATTGGTGTCGATGACCAGCTGCCACGTTGTGCCCTCGGCGTGTTCGGGCAGGGTGAAGCGCACCAGGTCATGATAGGAATTGACGATCAAAAGCAGGCTCGAATCATGGCCGCGCCGGCGGATGCCGGTTTCCTGCGCGCGGCCATCCATCAGCATGCCGAAGCAGAGCGTATTGCCATTCTCCCAATCCTCCTGGGCCATCTCTTTGCCGTTGGCGTTGATCCAGGAGACGTCCTTGATGCCGAACTCCTCATTCAGCAATCCTGTCGGGAAACGCGAGCGGTAGAGGATGGGGAATTCGTTGCGCAGCCCGATCACCTTGCGCACGAATTTGATCAATAGATCGCCCTTCTCCTCGATGTTCCAGTCGACCCAGGAAATCTCGTTGTCCTGACAATAGGCGTTGTTGTTGCCGGCTTGCGTGCGGCCGAACTCGTCGCCGGCCAGCAGCATGGGCGTGCCTTGGGATAACAGCAGCGTCGCCAGCATGTTGCGCATCTGCCGTTCGCGCAGCGCGTTGATCTCCGGATCGTCGGTCGGTCCCTCGACGCCGCAATTCCAGGAGCGGTTGTCGGAATGGCCGTCCTGATTGTCCTCGCCATTCGCCTCATTGTGCTTGTCGTTGTAGGAGACGACGTCGTTCAGCGTGAAGCCGTCATGGGCGGTGATGAAGTTGACGCAGGCCCAGGGCTTGCGGCCCTGGTGGTTGAACATGTCGCCGGACGCGGTGAGGCGCGGGGCGAGTGCGGCGGCTGCGCCCTCGCCCTTCCAATAGTCGCGCACGGTGTCGCGGAACTTGTCGTTCCATTCTGCCCAGCCCGGCGGGAAGCCGCCGACCTGGTAGCCGCCGGGGCCGCAATCCCAGGGTTCGGCGATCAGCTTGACCCCGCCCAGGATCGGGTCCTGGATGCAGGCCTTGAGGAAGCCCGACTGGTTGTCGAAGCCGCCCGGCTCGCGCGCCAGGATCGTCCCGAGGTCGAAGCGGAAGCCGTCGACGCTCATCTCCTGCACCCAGTAGCGCAGTGAATCCGTCACCATCTGGATGACGCGCGAATGGCTGAGATTCAGTGTGTTCCCGGTGCCGGTGTCGTTGATGTAGAAACGCGGCTCGTCCGGCATCAACCGGGAATAGGAGGCGTTGTCGATGCCCTTGAAGGAGAGGGTCGGGCCTTTCTCGTTGCCTTCGGCCGTGTGGTTGTAGACCACGTCCAGGATCACCTCGATCCCGGCATCGTGGAAATGCGAGACCATGTCCTTGAATTCGGCCAGGGTCCGCGATTTGTCGGCGGCGTAGCGCGGGTCGGGGGCGAAGAAGCCGATGGAGTTGTAGCCCCAGTAATTGGTGAGCTTCTTCTCCAGGAGATAATTGCCGCTGATGAAGGTATGGATCGGCAGCAGCTCGACCGAGGTGACGCCCAGCGACTTGATGTGCGAGATGACTTCCTTGGTCGCGAGGCCGGCATAGGTGCCGCGCAGCTGCTCCGGCACCTTCGGGTGCAGCTTGGTGTAGCCTTTGACGTGGGTCTCGTAGACGATGGTCCGGCTCCACGGCACCAGCGGGCGCGAGGTGCCCTGCCAGTCGAAGCTGGGGTCGGCGACGATGCATTTCGGCATGAAGGGCGCGCTGTCGCGTTCGTCGAACGTCGTGTCCTCTTCGCCCATGACATAGCCGAAACAGGCGGGGTCCCAAGTCAGCTCGCCGATATGGGCGCGGGCATAGGGGTCGAGCAGCAGCTTGTTCGGGTTGAAGCGATGGCCGGCCTCGGGCTCGTAGGGCCCATGGACGCGATAGCCATAGAGCTGTCCCGGACCGATATCGGGTAGATAGCCGTGCCAGATCTCGTCCGTGTATTCCGGCAGTTCGATGCGGTCGAGCTCCTTGCGGCCATCGTCGTCGAACAGGCACAGCTCGACCTTGGTGGCGTTGGCTGAGAACAGCGAGAAATTCGTTCCCTGGCCGTCCCATGTGGCGCCGCGCGGATGCGGCCAGCCCTCACGGATGCGGCTGGAGGTGACGGGGGCGGTCATGTGTGTGGTCCTGCAGGGCTGGGGTGTGTCTAGCCAATCCCCTGCCGACCACGAAAGTTCCCATGATACCGTCGAAACGCTGCTCAGTGTCCGCGCAGGTATGCCCGATAGAAGAAGGCACCGGTGATCGCAGCCGTGGTGCAGATGGTTGCAATGCGGATGACCGGGGCCGGCAGCATCTTGCCGATCCGCGCCCCCGCATATCCTCCGATGAGGCCGCCCAGCAGCATGGCGATGGTCTCGGGCCAGCGCACGGCGCCGGCAATGGCGAAGGCGATCACGGCGATGCTGTTGGCGGTAGTGACCAGCAGCGTGCGCGGCGCGTTCAGCGCCTTGATGTCCATCTCGCCCATCAGAGACCAGACGGCGACCATCATCAAGCCCACGGCGCCGCCGAAATAGCCGCCATAGATGCCGAGCACGAATTGCAGGACCAGCACCAGCGGCGTGTTGCCGTCGAGCCGGCCGCGAAGGGCGACGCTCAGCCGTCGGCCGAAGGCCAGCGCCAATGTCGCCAGCAGCAGCAACCAGGGCAGGATCACGTCAAACGCGGCCGACGGCGTCCAGAGCAGCAGCAGACTACCGACAAGGCCGCCGACCAGCGTCACCGCCAGCATCGGTGGCAGCACCACGCCGCAGACCGGCTTGAAGCGTTCATGATAGGTCCAGGCGCTGGCGGCACCGCCCGGCCACAGCGCCACCGTGCTCGACGCATTGGCCATGACCGACGGCACACCGGCCGCGATCAGCGAGGGCAATGTCACGAAGGAGCCGCCGCCGGCCAACGCGTTCATGCCGCCACCGATGCAGCCCGCCGCGAAGAGAAAAAGGAGCTGGTCCATGGGAAGCCTTCTTATGTCGAGGCGCACCATGCCTGGGTAGTGCAACCGCGACAATCGGGCTTTTGCGATGCTATCCTTCGGTAAAAGCGAAGGCTGGGTAACGACGTCAGGGGAGGGCCATGCGTTTCGATCTCACCGATTTGAGGCTCTTCACCGCCGTCACCCGTCACGGCAGCATCACCCGGGGAGCGGAGGCGATGAATTTGGCTTTGGCCTCGGCCAGCCAGCGCGTCTCGGGCATGGAGGCGGTGCTGGGCGTGGCGCTGCTCGAGCGCACGGCACGCGGTGTGCACCTGACCGAGGCCGGGCGGGAGCTGCTGCGCCATGCCGAGGAGATCCTGTTGCGCACCGACCGGATGCTGGGTCAGCTGAAGGAATTCTCGCATGGTCAGCGCGGCCGTATCCGCCTGCTCTCCAATACCGGCGCGTTGCTCGGTTTCCTGCCCGATGCGCTGAAGAGCTTTCTGCTGGCGCATCCAGGGATCGACGTCGAGGTCGAGGAGCATGCCAGCGTCGAGATCGTCCAATTGGTGACCGAAGGCGCCGCCGAACTCGGCATCGTCGCCAATGTCGTCGATCCGGGCCTGCTCCGCCTCGAGCGCCTGGTCGAGGATCGGCTGGTCGTGGTGGTACCGGCCGGCCATGCGTTCGCCAGCCAGGCGCAGGTCGATTTCGCTGCCGTGCTGTGCGAGCCGCTGGTCGGGCTGCTCGATGCGGCACTCGAACGCCATCTCGCCGAGCATGCCCAACGCCGGCATGCCCGGCCCAGTCATCGTGTCCGTCTGCGCAGCGTTGGCGGCATCGGCCGCATGGTCGAAGGCGGGGTAGGGCTGGCAATCCTGCCGGTCAGCACGCTGCCCGATCTCGTCGGCATGAATCTGGCCTTCGTGCCCTTGGCCGAAAGCTGGGCCCGTCGCCGCCTGGCCCTATGCCTGCGCGACGAAAAAGAGCTTACGCCTCAGGCCCGGTTGCTGATGGATCATCTGGTCGCTGCGAAGGATACGGTGCTGGGAGAGGGCGTACGCGAATGCAGCTAGCATGTCCTCGGCTTCGAGTTTCCGGGGGCCGTTCTCGTTAAACGAGCATCCATCCTCGTCAAAAAGCCGCTTCTACACTATCCTGTCGTGGGAACGATCGGACCGAGCCTGTTGCCCGAGCGCAGCAGCATCGAGAACGCCGATCGCGAAAAGGGGAGGCAATAATGAAGAAAATAGTGGCCGGCGCGCTGGCGCCGGTGATCGCCGTGGCCATGATCGCATTCACGGGGGCTTCCGTCTCGGCCCAGACACCGCAGGCGGCGGCGTCCGCCTATCCACCCGATGTCGACAAGCAATCCGGCTTCCGCCTCCCGGTGCCGAAGCGGGAAGACCTCGATGCCGCCGGCAAAAAGACCTATGACGCGGCAACGTCGGGCTCGTCGATCGCCGGGCTGCAAGGGCCTTCCGGCATCCAGCTCTACAGCCCCGAGGCATCGCAACATATCCAGGCGCTCGTCCGCTATTTCAGGAAGGATTCGGGCATTCCGCCGAAGGTCCGCGAGATCGCCATCCTTTCCGCCGCCCGTGCCATGAGCAACAAGTTCGAATGGGCGGCGCATGAACCGGTGGCGCGCAAAGCGGGCGTCTCGGAAGCGACGATCGACGCGATCAAGAACCGCGGTCCGATCTCGGGCCTGCCGGCGACGGACGCGCTCATCATCAAGCTGGCGCGGGAGACCTTCGACGATCATCACGTCACCCCGGAGACGTTCGCCGCGGCGAAGAAGGCCTTCGGCTCCAAGCAGCTGGTCGATATCACCCTCCTGATGGGCGACTATTCGATGACGGCGGCCCTCCTTACGGTTTTCGACATGCAGCTACGCCCCGGCGAGGTTTCGGACCTTCCGATGCCGTAGATTTCCCGCTAAACTTACGCGGTCGAAACGGGACAACTGGCGGTAGGTGGAAGAAAT